>NZ_JAHZOE010000013.1:0-71999 GCF_019448545.1 Anoxybacillus sp. ST4
CCAAGTTACGATCCCTTCAATCACATGGTATAGATTTAAGTTACCACAAATAAGGAAAAAAGAAAAGAAGAAAAAATTCACGAGGAAAGTGAACTTTTTCTTGACTCCCCACTTTTTCAACACTTTGGGACGAAAAGAAAGTTTTTCGTCCGAAAAATGATTATTCTTAAGCCTAGAAAATTATCTTTTATCGTGAAATATAATATAGTGAGAATGACGAACCGTGAGTTTTTATATTTATTAATATAAATTTAAAATGTTGCACGTTTTTTCGCCGTTGTTTGAAAATATCTCCCTGTTTTTGTTATGCCGGTTTCAAGCGTTTGAATCCATTCTTCAAGTTCTTTCATGCCGCAGCCGAGATCGAGAAGCTCGCGCGGAAACTCAGAAAATTTTCTTTTCCAGCGCTTCATGCGAATAAGCGCTCGTCTTGCTTCACCAAACGAATACACTCGTCTTTCTTTTCGTGTTGAATATTCTTGTGAGCCAACATAAATGCACAAATAAATGTATTGCCTCCCGTTTGACTTCACCTGCGAAAGATATGCCATCCCATCCAGCCCTCCTATCTTGAAATGAAAAAGTACAAAAATATTCCTACGGAAAGTGAAAAAATGAAGGACAGCGCCACTGATTCAGCAATTTCCCTGAATACATTTCTCACAATCGTCTCTCCTTTGTTTCATGTTGTGTGTGTGTGAAAATTCAAGAAATTTTGATTCACAAAGCGGACAAGCAATAGGTTGCTTGTCCTCTTCAACTGAAAAACCTTCTCCACACAATGAACAAGTGTATATGTCCAGTCGCATTTTTCAGTCCTCCTTTTCCTCGCACATCGCATAAAAGCCACATTGACACTTCAAGTTGGGAATAACCTTTATGGACCAAATTTCAAATCCGCATTCGTCACAAAAGAAACGATAGATCATAAAAGCATCCTCTTTTCTTTCATGCATTTGTATTCATGTTCTAATTCAGATATCGTCAATTCATAAAGTTGTCGACCGTCCTCCATTTTCACTCGACCTAATTGGATAAGTTGCTCGATCCGTTTGACTTTTACATCTTCCAGTGCCTCGCGCAAATATGATCTAAATGTTCTTGTCATCAGCGTCCCTCTTTTCCAGTTCTTTTCCGAAAGCACAAACAAAGTATCCTGCTCCATATCCAAACAAAACACTCATTACCATCACTTGATCCATTGGATCTCTTACAATAGTTACCGAATAAATTGCTAACATTATGCAAATCAACATGAAGCTCGTCGGCATAATCATTTTTTTAAGCACCTTTTACACCTCTTTTTTGTCTTTGTAGCCAGTCGATGAAATTACCTGCTTCCTTGAATGCTTTTTCAAACGGAACACGTTCAACTAGCGTTTTGACTTTGTATGGTTGTTCTTCACCAGGCATATAATTTCCACGCCACGCAATCGCAAGTTCTCCCATTCGCTCGATAAACAAATATGCTCCCAGTCCGTATCGATACTCGTACAGTTCACCGTAGCGATAGATGAGAAAACCTTTCGCACGTGCCATTTCATTCTCTTCCAAGCGCTTTTTTATCTGTTGTTTATACTGCTTAATTTGTTGTCTTAAATCCAAAGGCAATGTGCCTTCTTCATATATCAAACTTAGTTTTTTGTTTTTTATTTTTATTTGAATATTTAGATTATCTATTTCACAAAAAATGTTATATAACATATAGAGCCTCCTTATAAGTTACCTAGTTACTTCGAGTTACTTAAAATAGGGTATTTTCCTATATATCGCTATATATAAGATTTACCTAGAAATGAGTAACTCATGGTAACTTTGTAACTAAATTTCTTCCTCAACAAAGTTACTAGTTACCTCAAGTGACTTATTTTCCTGTATTTCCGTAAATGTATCACCTATAAGCGATTTACCCGAATTTGAGTAACTAGTGGTAACTTTGTAACTTTCGGTTGAAAGACCGATACCGAAAAAGAACGTTTTGTTTCCGGTGGATTTCCGCTTTTCGAATCCTCTTAGCACTAAACGCGCCGAAAATTTTTGCTTTTTCATCGCAATCTCGCTGTTTTCCTCGCACCAGTCGATATATTCTTTGTACAGCTCGTTCAATTGCACTTTCGCGCCTGGATGAACGACGCAGCAATCGTTCAAGAAATTGCTGAGAAGGTCCATTTCGTCTTTGTATTCATCCGTTGCGTTCTTAATCTCATCCGGCTCTCCTAAGCCTTCTTTTTGCCATTTCAAGCACCCTTCGACTGCCCAGCGCAAGATTCCAGGAAGCTCGTTCATCAATTTTTCCGGGAGATGCTTGTCCACTTGTTCTTTTGGAATCGTGTAAGTGAATGGCACAAGGCGAATACGCCGCCAAATACCTTCATCATCGCCCTTGATGATTGGTTTATGGTTTGTGGTGAAAAAGATTTTGAACTCTGGCACAAACTCGAAAAACTCTTTTCGTAAAAAACGCGCCGTGATCGGCTCACCGCCTGTAAGCTGTTTAATCAGCGATTCAGATAAACGCTGGCCGTCCTCGCTTTCGACGGCTGACACGAAACGTGAACCGTGCAAACGTGCAATATCGTTATTTATCCCCGAATCGTTCATTTTCGCTGTAAAAGTGTTCGAATTCGTTTGCTTTGCGTAATCGCCTAATAGCGCCTTCACCGTGTTTATAAACGTCGATTTTCCGTTTCTCCCTGTTCCCCATAGAAAGAACACCACTTGTTCGCTAATATCTCCAGTTAACGCGTATCCAATTGCTTTTTGAAGGAAACTGATAATGTCTTGCTTCACTTCATCCCCATCGCGAAAGATGGAGTCAAGAAAGGCAATCCACGTCGGGCATTTTGCATTTGGATCGTATGGAATATGTGTGTTTTTCGTCATCATATATTTGCGATCATGAGGAAGCAGCTCACCTGTCCGTAAATCGACCACACCATTTGCGCAATTCAACAAAAATTTATCCATATTTAGTTCCTCCTGACTTATTGGTAACATCGCTTGTGCCCTTGCAATTGAGTTGAGAAACACCGAACTTTTTTCACTCGCCTTCGCCCATTTCAGCAACTCGTTTCGCGCTTCGTTGTTTTCTTCGTGCGCCGCCTCGGCGTACATTTCGCGGAACGTGCGAATCGCAATGCGTTCAATTTGCTTCCTCTTGTCCTCTATCCACGTTTTTCCGTCCCATATGAGCCATTCTTCAAATTCGACACAATAGCGCAAGTTTTGACCGTTCCGAGCGACAAGTCGTTCGGCGTTTCCCATTTCCGTTAGGTTGAACTTTTTCGGCTCTCCTTCTTTTCGGGCTGGAAAAGTCATCGGTGGAGGAGAAGAATAGTTCGTTCCACTTGGTTCATGCTTGAGTGCGCTGTTCAACGTGTTTGAAAACTCTCGTTGATCAAGTGGCGGAAAGAAAAAATAACGGTTTAAGAAACTAGCAATCTCGGAAACTTGATCCGATGTATAGCCAAATTCGACAAGACGGCAGCAATGCGCATATAGTGCGTTGTTCCGTCCTCCCTCGTGCATCGGAATCGGAAAAGGACGTTGCGTTTTATCAATCTTTTTTAATCGCTCAAAATAGATCGGCATCGGCGAAAGTTCCCCGTCTGCAATATGTACCCATTCGCGTCCGCCTGTATTTTCGCTTGGAATAACTATTTGACCGCGCCCGGAAAGGCGATAGTCGCCGACAAAGCCGCCAGCCATAAGCACTGTCGCGTCTTGTCCTTTGATTTTTTCGGTCGACCGAAAGAAAAACTGAAAGCCTCGTACCGTTCGAATCGCATGAAATTTATATCCTTCGCGTAACAGCCCTTTGAAAATCAGCTCCCCTTCTTTCTGCTCGTCGATGTCAATCACGTCATAGCCGTCTGGAATGACAAGACCTGTCCAACCTTTTTGGCGCAACCAGGAGCGAATCTCGCCTTCTGTCATTCCTGGACGATTTAGGTCTTGCCAGCCTTTCATGCACGGTCGTTTTGCAACGCTATATGCTTTGTTCGGATCATTTTCCGTATTCATGCGCGAATAGCCGATTAGACGAATGATTTTCAACGGCTTTTTCGCAGACGGAAAAAGCCGTTCAAGCCCTGTTTGAATGTCCATAGCTGCTTGCATTTTCGTTCCTCACTTTCCAGTCGGAAATGTATATTTGACTTGTTCTGTCCAAATGTCATAGAAAACAACCATTGTGTGCCCGTTTTCGTCGCGAATGAGTTTACCAGCAGGAAAAACCGAAAAATCTTCGACTTGAATTGCACTCATATCAAACGTATTTTCAATCCAACGCATGACCGCAGGAACGTATTTTTCCATCGGATTTTCTTTTGTTTTTGCTTTTTTCATTAAAAACACCGCCCTTTTTTGATTGCGCGGCTCCCAAAAAAGAGAACCGAATATGGAAAAATATCGCGAAACGTGCTATATTTTCAGTAAGAATATTTTTTCTGTGCCTTGCAGTAAGTGTTGCCGCACTTGCTGCTTTTTTTTATGACGCTTTCTCATTGTTTTCGCTTCCTTTTACTTTTTCGTATTGTTCTGGAAGCACTTTGGCCAAATACGCATACACTTCTTTCTCCACTTGGCTGAACAACGGTCCTTTTACAACGGTGATCTTCACCCCCAATCCCTCCTAACTAGGCATGTACTCTCGTCGCGAAATCGATCTTTATTCCTCGCTCCTTCATTTCAGTAATTAATTTCTCAAGCTCTGCACGACGCTTTTTTTTAACCTCAATTTCTTTGAGCATTGTAATTACTGCTAAAAATTCTCTCGCTTCGATTTCTGCCGTTTCATAATCTTTGTTAAAAATCGCCTCAAGCATGTAATCAATACACAATAAAGCTTTATTTTTCTTGTCGATTTCTTCGAGATAAAACCCTTTTTTGAGCATTTAGACACCTTCTTTCGTTTTTTTATTTGTTTTACAATGATTACAAAGAAATGAAAGTTCTTTCTTTATTTGTTCACATGCTTGAACAACATATTTTGGAAGCTTTCCATGAGCGCGCATGCTTCCATACGTCAAACGGTGTTTCCGTCCTTCTACATCAACAAAGATCGTCGCCGTCAGCTCATCAGAAAACTGTATCCCGACAACACGGTACTTTCCGTTTGGACTGAGCCATAACCGTTTGAATTTTTGCAAAAAAGATCACCTTCTTTCGGCATTATGCTGAGTAATTTTCGATACACAAAACGTGACATTTATCTTCAAAAAAAATTGTCCAATCAAATTTAAGAACATCGGCAATTCGCTTTGCTACTGAAACACTTGGATTTCTCTCGCCTTTTTCAATCATTGCGTATGTGCTGCGAGAAATCCCAACTAATTTAGCAATTTCTTTTTGTGTTAACTCTTTGCTTAATCGTTTATTTTTGAGCCATTCTCTCATTTTTTCACCTCCCGTAATGTCACGTTTTGCGTATTGATATTTTAAGTATATGTCACATATAGTGTAGTGTCAATATTTAATTACACATTTTGTGTAAAATATTTTTTTGTCACTAAATGTGACGTTATAATTGACCTAGAAAAGGAGGAATCTCTTTATGATGAGTTTCGGCGATCGCTTGCAAGAACTAAGAAACAAAATGAATTTGCGGCAAGAAGATGTGGCAAAAAAAATAGGAGTTGGAAGAACTACATATGCAATGTACGAACAAGGAAAGAGAGAACCTGACTATGAAACGCTTCTAAAAATTGCCGACTTGTTCGGGGTTTCAACTGATTATTTGCTAACTGGTCAAGAGAAGACAGACAGTGAAAAACACCTTTTCTTTTTCGACATGGACGGATTGACAGAACAAGAAATCGAGGAAATAAAAAAACATATTGAGTTTATAAAATGGAAAGCAAAACAAGAAAGGGGAATCTAACATGGCTAAGAAATTGCCATCGAGAAGGGAAAGACAAAATGCTGTAATCTCCCTTTTCACTTTCCCTGCAGCCATTGTCGGATTTTATCTTCTAATGAATGGAATTATTGAAATAGTAGGTTTAATCATTATTCTGTTTATCTCCCTTATTATTGGGTCTTGGGCAGCAAGATATGTGCCCGATATGCGTAAAAAAGAAAATAAGAATAAGAATCCATATACCGGACTCCCTCAAAAAACCGCAGAGAAGAAGCCTGCCAAAATCTCCTCATCTCAGAAACGTACATCTCGAGCTTCTTCCAGTCAAACAACAGGAAAATATAACGTTCGTCCTGATGACGTAATAATACGACTCCCCTTAAAAGAATTAGAAGGGCTGGAATTTGAACAGCTCGTATATTTATATTTGAAAGCGACTGGATGGAAACCGATAAAAACATCGGAAGCAAAAGACGGCGGGGTTGATATCATAGTCAAGAACAAAATTGACGGTTTAAAAATTGCTGTACAAGTAAAGCATTATTATATGTCGAAAACCCAAGTAACTGTCAAGGATATTCGTGAGCTTGACAGCGCCAAAAAGAATCATCGGTGTATAGGAACATGGTTTATTACTTCCGGGACATTTACAAACGCTGCGCTTGCGGAAGCAGACACACGTCGAATGAAAACGTCCGATGTAGTGTTTGTTGAAACAAAAATCATTCCTTGGAAAGAGCGAGAAGCAGCAAAGCAACAGGTGGCTGTCCCAAAGAAATGACAGGTACTTTGTTGCAATATAGAACAAATGTTTGTATAATTCCATTGAGGTGAAAAAAAATGGAATCAATGTATCTTCCTTCCCAACTAGAAAAATATGTTTCAGAACTGTATAAAAGCATTGGAATTATACAACCTTACGATCTTGATGAAAAAACAATCGCAGAGAAATTGGACATTTATGTTGTCTATACTAAGTTCCGTTCTTTCTGTGAGTTATCAGATGATTGCAAACTCATTTTCTTGAATGACTCTTTGAAATTTGATGATCTCAAAAGACGAGAAGTGTTTTTTCATGAGTTAGGTCACTTGTTACGACATTGCGGAGATCAAACAAAACTTCCAGCATCGTTCAGATATTTACAAGAATCGCAGGCAAAGCGATTTACAGCATTTGCAGCGATTCCACACCATATGCTTACATATATCGATTTTACCCAAAAACGCGACTTTATTATTTACGAAATGCAAGAAACATTTCGCATCACAACACAAGTTTGCATGGAACGCTTGGATTATATTCAAAATAAGATCCTTAACAAAAACACACCAAAAATTTACGCTTAGTACTGACAGTAAAATCGAGATTTTGATGCATCTTCGTTCGCTGAAAAAAACGAGAAAAGACGTTTCCCTTCACGACCCGATCGGGCAAGATCGCGATGGAAACGAAATTAGTTTATTGGATGTATTAAAATCGGAAGATGAAGACATTATCAATATGATCGAAAAAAGTAATGAGCTCGAAAATATTGCTCAACACTTACACATTCTCGATGAACGTGAACGTCAAGTCATTATTAGCCGCTTCGGTTTAAATATGCAACCGGAACGCACTCAGCGCGAAATCGCCAAAGATCTCGGTATCTCGCGCAGCTACGTCTCACGCATCGAAAAGCGCGCATTAATGAAACTGTTTCATGAATGTTATAAACATGATCAAGGAAAAAAAGGATCGTAGCTAAAAAGGTGTCCCACACGCTCGGGACACCTTTTCATACGTTACTAAGCTTCCGTCTATTTCTTATGCGTTTTTCAATATAATATACAAAAACGATGACTACAGCCCAAAAAGAAAAGTGATTGAAAAGGACAAGCAATGGATGGCTGCTTCCGTGCCGTTCTTTATGTGGAAACTCCCCTTCATGAAACTTCTCCGGTGGCGCCATCATCCTCTCCGCTTGAGCAACGCTGTTTTCAAACTTTGGCTGAAACGCTTTTTCATAATGTCCTTTACATCCCACTACGTTCAGATAACTCGTAGGAAGCGAATCGCCTATATAACAAACATTATCACTTTACATCCCACTACGTTCAGATAACTCGCTATCAACTCGAACGGACGAACGAGTATATTAAGCGCTTTACATCCCACTACGTTCAGATAACTCTCTTTTCTTTCCTCACCGATCGTTTCGGCATATAAACTTTACATCCCACTACGTTCAGATAACTCAACGCTCGGCCATTTTCTCAAGCATGTGGGAAAACTTCTTTACATCCCACTACGTTCAGATAACTCTCACAGGTATGGGTTTCGGTCAAAGATGGGAAGATCGCTTTACATCCCACTACGTTCAGATAACTCACAAACCGATTTTATAAATTGATCGTTATGATGCTTTACTTTACATCCCACTACGTTCAGATAACTCTTTTAGTTGCTCTTTAATATGTTTGTCGGTGTAGTTTTCTTTACATCCCACTACGTTCAGATAACTCCCATAATACATGTGACGGTCATTGCCACGACAGTTTGCCTTTACATCCCACTACGTTCAGATAACTCTAAGACGAGATTATGTTTGCGATCATGAGCGTTGTCTTTACATCCCACTACGTTCAGATAACTCGTACCACATCCCGAACATCGCCCAGCTTGAGACAGCTTTACATCCCACTACGTTCAGATAACTCGCGGGCAAACATCACGCTTCTTACGCGCGGCGGTGACTTTACATCCCACTACGTTCAGATAACTCTCGGATTTTTACTAGAAGGACTTTCGCTAACATTCGTCTTTACATCCCACTACGTTCAGATAACTCTCTTTCCTTGATATTCCATTGTTTCTTGTAGTATGTTCTTTACATCCCACTACGTTCAGATAACTCTCAGTTAGTAATGCTGTAGTTTTGTCTAATAAGTTCCTTTACATCCCACTACGTTCAGATAACTCGCGAAAGTAATGATATAATTTAAGTAAATTATAATAAACTTTACATCCCACTACGTTCAGATAACTCCTGCAAGATCAGGCAATAATGATGTAACTTTTCCGCCTTTACATCCCACTACGTTCAGATAACTCGATTTAATACGATATGATAAGCATCATAATAATAACTTTACATCCCACTACGTTCAGATAACTCGTAGGAAGCGAATCGCCTATATAACAAACATTATCACTTTACATCCCACTACGTTCAGATAACTCCTGCAGCTGTGATGATAGCACATGAAAGTTATAATGTCTTTACATCCCACTACGTTCAGATAACTCGTAACGGTCACGCCAAGACGTTTGTTGTCTGTTGTTCTTTACATCCCACTACGTTCAGATAACTCATTGAATCGGCTTGCCATGAGTGGTCGCATGGGAACTTTACATCCCACTACGTTCAGATAACTCAAAACGCATATCAACAACATGTTAGAGTATTACAGTCTTTACATCCCACTACGTTCAGATAACTCTCGGGGGGTAGTTTTACATCAAAAAAACGGAAAAAAACTTTACATCCCACTACGTTCAGATAACTCACTACGCTATTCCGTATGAAGTCCGCTCGTAATGAGCTTTACATCCCACTACGTTCAGATAACTCCTTTTTCGAGATCTTCGCATGCTCCGCTCGATTTGTCTTTACATCCCACTACGTTCAGATAACTCATTAACGAAGAATTAAACGGAATAGAAATCATTTTTACCTTTACATCCCACTACGTTCAGATAACTCTTTGATTTCTGTTTGTTGCTCTTGTTTTGCTTCTTTCTTTACATCCCACTACGTTCAGATAACTCGAAGAAGCTATTCGGCTTCTTTACTCCGAACGGTTCTTTACATCCCACTACGTTCAGATAACTCAAAAAGATACTTCTTTCAAAAAAGAAGATTTTACAACTTTACATCCCACTACGTTCAGATAACTCCCTAAAATCTAAAAACGCAAAGTGCTGTCGTATCAGCGATTTTGAAAAATCGTTGATGCGACAAGTTTCTACTTTTTGCAGTGAAGCGGTAGTTGTGTTTTGCCCTTACACTAAAAATACCGCATTTTTTGTTGATATATCAAGCAATTTTTCCTTATTTTTTGAAAGCAGGGTTCACTGCAACTGTTAAAGAAACAGTTCGTCAAAGTTTTTTTCTTGTCCGAAAATTTGCTTCTTGATGTTCTTCGGGTTAGACACTTCGTAAATGTAAATGGAATCCTCATTCTCATCAATAATTTGATCAATCTCGTTCAAACATTTCATAAGCAAACTTTTAGTAATTTCCCCCTCAAACACAGAGTTTTGCGTCCATGTTAAGTATTCCCTCAACTTCTTACACACCTTATTTACACGCTTTTCCCCCACATCGTAAGTAATAATCACAAACATGTTACCACCATGCCTTCAATGGTTTATAAAGTTCATCGCCAATGAAATGCTTAATGAGCTTATAACATTCCAGACGAATAAAATACCGATAGCTCACTTTTCGTTTCAGTTTTCGATGTTGTACTGTCGTTGATAATTTGTCATCCCATTCTTTGATGAAACGCTTTTTACCTTCCTCATTTAACAAAACCATGCCATCTAAAAAATCAAAATGCTTCTGGGCAATGATACGATTATTAATACATGAAATAATCACAACATCGACGAGTAATGGCTTGAAAATCTCTGCTAAATCTAGACATAAAGAAAATCTTTTTGTTGACGGCTCATGTAAAAAACTAATAGTTGGATCCAATTGCGTTTTATAAATTTCCGACAAGACAGTCGCATAGCAAAGTGAATTTCCAAACGAAATAAGCGTATTAAGCGGATCTTGTGGCGGCTGCTTCGTACGTTTTTCAAATATAAAATCTTGCTTTAAAATGGCATTAAATGACTGATAATAATGTTGACGAATGCGCCCCTCTATTCCCATTAGTTCTTGAATTGTCATCGCACCATCCATTTTTTTCGCTTCTTCCTCGATATTCTTTACGTATTCTTCCGTTTTCTCTTTATATCGTCGAATATTCCGTAGCATATGGTGGACAGCACTTTCCAAAAATGACCTCGCCATATATAACCGCTTCTCATGATCAAGGTAATGAGCGCTTTGCTGTACCACTGTAAATCCTGAAACTTTTTTATTTCGCGGACAAAATGTTCCCGCATAAAAACCATAATAATTAAATATGTGAAGATGGACATCGTGTTGACTCAGTAAATTCAATAGCGATGAGTTCAAATCCACTTCCCCAAATACGTACAAATTATCGGTTTGATGAATGGGAAGACTCTTTTTGTTTTCTTCTTCGTCAAAAAAATATAGCGTATTGTCTTTTCTTTTTAGTCTCCCGTTAGAAAAAATATAATGATCCCTTAACATTTAATCATCACCCTCTAATGCAAAGCAAAATTCATAATATGCACACTTCGTACAGTAAGAAAGTTTTTTTAGTTTTGGTGGAGAAGGGGAATGGACAATTGCATAAATTTCCTTTACTGCGTTCTCAATCTCTTTTTCATCTTTTTCTGTTAGTTCCACCTCTTCCGTTTTCCGCTCTTTCGTATAGCTAATTAACCCCTTCTTCTGAATGCCACGCTTTTTTAGTTCATAGAGGTAATACAACATTTGAAATCGATCAGCCTCCGACATTTTACTTGAAAGCTTAATCTCACGAATGTACTCTCCATCTAAAACATCTAGCTTAAATGAATCGTCTACCAAAATCTCTCGCTCTTCTAAACGCGGATATGCACGCTCATGTAAAATCTTCCCCTCTATCACTCGCTCATGTTCGTTTTCCATCGCAATTCCTTTTGAAAACAACCATAACTTTCGCTTGCACACTTTGTAATACTGCATTTGCACACCACTAACCATCACCATAAACCTCTCTTAAAGAAAATTGGAAGAAGGTTTGTCCAACAAAATCCCTTTTCCCTTCCATTGCTCCCGATTGAAGTCGTATTGAACATCAGCGATATATATGTAGTCAAATGGCTTTGGCAAGCGCTCCGACACATATTTTTCTGCTACATATCGCTGAACGCTAACCGTTTTCTTTTCTAGTTCCATCCGTAATTTTAACCTTTTTTTCCATTCCTTTTCTTTCTTATATTGCTCAAACATATGTTCTATTTGATCATATACTTCTCTCGTTATGACTTGAATGTTTTGAATATCACGTAGTTTTTGTTGTGCTTCTCTTTTATCCATTCCGTATGGATCAAGATTGTCGAACATGTATAAAGCATCTTCAAATTCCTTCAAAAATGATGTTCCTGCCAATCGTTTTCGGTCGTATAATTGCGCTACCATTTCTACTTTTGCGCGTTCATCGACAATTTGCTTATCGTATTGTTTTAACAGCCTAATGCTTTCGTTCACAAGATGTTCGTTGTACACCTTCGGAACACCGGAAATATTTTCGGTGAAAATATGAATATTGCATTGATCATGGTCTAGCGCTCTTTTGCGATAACAACGTCCAAAGCGTTGAAACAGGCTATCTAACGTTGACATCTCGGTAAATAAATAGTCGAAATCAATATCAATACTTGCCTCAACAAGTTGCGTCGTAATCCAAATTCCCCGTTCATGATTTTCGTTAAATTGTTTAATACGTTTTTCTAACAACTGACGATCCTCTTGTGTAAATTGTGAATGGAGCAAATAAATAGGAACTTGTATATCGTTATCTAGTAATTTATCGTAAAGACTTATCGCCTTCCGAACGGTGTTGACAATGACGAGCACTTGCGATGTTTTCCCCAAGTCCGACATTTCCCCAATTGCTTCCTCTACTCCTTCGGAACGTAGGCAAATGCGATGACGATTAATGCTTGTGTCCACGAACTCTCCGATAGCTATTTCATCGTCGTTAATCACATTTCGCTGTTTCAGTTCTTCTAAATATAAAGTCGGGAGTGTAGCTGTCATAATCATAAATTTTCCACCTACATGATGAATCATCTCGAGAGATTTAATTAACATCGCTGCAATCCGCGGCTCATACGCTTGTATTTCATCGATGACCACTTTCGCATTTGCCATCGCTGCTAGTTCCTTTTCAAAACCTTTATAGTAAAAAGGAAACTTTAAAATTTGGTCGACTGTCGTAAGCAGCAGTTTCTTCGCATAATGCTCAGACTGTTGCTTCAGCTCTTCCCAATTTTCCTCTCCCTTTTCCATCAAATAATGCAAACTTGTTGAATGTAGTAAACCCACAGCATCGTAACCCATTTTTTCTTTTATGCGGTCATATATTGCATTTATACTTACCCGAAGAGGCAGTGTAAAAAACGCCTTATCGCCCCTGATCCATAAGAGCGCCGCTTCTGTTTTACCCATTCCTGTCTGGGCAATCGCAATCACATGCTTATCGCTATGTCGTTCAGCAAATTGTTGTAAATCATTTTTATGAAATTTTTTCTTTTTCATGTATTCACTTACATTTATGTAGACGGACTGATGTATATCTCTTTCGACATCAATATGAGCAGATGCCGCATGGTCTAAACGATGCAGCAATCCTTTAATCATGACATATTTCCAAAATTCTTCTCCGTCATGATACGTATATCGCTTTAACAATCGATCGACGAATCGATATGAGAATTTTTCTGTCATAGGTAAACGCATGTGTTCAATTAGTTCCGGTAACTGTTGTTTTATATCGTTCTCTAAAACATGACGAATCATTTCCTTGTCTGGATGCTGGTCACGCTCATGATGATAACCAACCGCGTGAATGAGCAGTCGCTCTTCTTCTTTCGTGAGGTCTAGTTGTTTCAGCGGGATACATCCTACTGATAAATAATTGTGAGGTACATTTGCTTCCATATCCGTTTCTAATACAGATTCACGAATTGCCTGTCGGATTTTATTTTGAAACACCGTGTTCGCTTTGCCAACGTCATGATATTGGACGGCGATTTCTAACAGCTTCCACATTTGTTCATCCATTAACATGAATTTGTGTCTGTAAGCGTTTTTTAACAAATTTAAATTATAAAGGAGACGATCCGTATGTTCACGAATCGTCTCTTTTCCCTCTGATTTTGCATAAAAAACCATCATTGCCCCTCCTAGAGATGATAAAAAACTAGTTCCCCGTCTTCATCAATCCATACTCCTTCTGGAGCCTCGATTCCTTTTTGTACATAACCAACATTAATTTTTTCCCACTGCCGAATCCCGTTAACAATTTCATATTTCCAGTTGAGTTGATAAGGGATACTTTTTGTCTCTCGATCAAGAAGATGGCTAGGAATATAAGCGTTCCATTGTAAAGTTTCCTCTTCTTCAAACTCTTGAACGTCCACGAGTTTATATTCATCAATCCGAACTAAATCTTCCCAACGACCAAGGCTATAATGAGTCGTACTATGCTCGATCGCATGAATGAGTTGCTCTAATGTACGTTGCTCGGCTTCGACATGGATTAATAAATGGACGTTGTGCAACAAATGCGTGTACATTGGCATTGTCGTGATTTCATTTTTATCGTAAGAAAATTCAACTCGCGCTAACCCATCTAGAACAAGTGGAAAACTTGATAGTTCTTTCTTTTTGAAAAAGTAATATCGCTGATAATCTAGCAGTTTTGCTTCATACGTCCCTTGTACGCTTAAACGCATAGGAATGAATTCGTTTGCGTTAAGTAAAGCATGAATCATTCCTTTTACTGTTGAATATGGCGGAAGCGGATACGTTTCCGCCACTTTGGAAGCAAACGGCTTTTTATAGCACGCTGTTTCTTGAAATAACTTTAATCGTAGTGCTTTCATACTTACACACCGTAGTACGCTTGAATTTGTTTCGAAATGTATTGGAAAAACGGTTCGATAGGCATCACTTGTTCGTTAAATAAATCATAAAATTCTCCTTCATTTGCAAATATACCGCTCAATATGCCGATGCGTGTATCTTTGCCGATCGCTTCCCCAGCAAATGTTTGTTCCATTGTTTCTTTAATCAATCCTGTTTGAATGTTCCAGCCATTCCCCGCCGCACTTAGTTGAACGCGTCCAAGGAAAAATGGATTTGCAACGTTATACATCCCACCGATGACAAAAAGTGGGGCTAAATTTTCTTGCCGGCCGCGAATGTTGCGGTTTAACACTTTTAAAACTTCAAGTAGTTGAAGTACACGGCTTGCTTTTTCCTCATTTGAAAGTTCAATCTCCCCATCGACACCGACACGGTTTAAATCAATTGTGAGCGTATATGTGTAAAAACTATGATGTTGTTCAATATTGGCTAAGTTAGCATCTTGTCCAATTCGGCTTGCTAGCCCCATGTTATTTAAAAACTCTAAGTCGCTTTTATACGGCTCAAGTGAAATCGCATGGCTTAAGCGAACAACAGCGGGGCGTTTTTGCGAATTTTTATCCGTTTTTAAGTAGCCGAATAAGTCCATCTCAACAGAGTCACTAATCGTCACATCTTTTTTAAATTGGACTACTCCACTTGATTTATCAACAGTATCTAAATTCCATCCAAACAGCTCATTTCCGAGGCGAACGATATCGTAGCGAATGCTTTGTCTTGATGCGTATGTATATACTTCCCCATCGCCACGATGAAATTTTTTCAACTCCGAAATATTAGCAATTCCTTCTCCGTAGTTTAATGAGTTTGCTTGAAAAATAACGGTCATCGTTAACGCTTTTTTCATGCTTGCACTTCCTCCTGTTCTTCTTTATATTGATTTGCTAATAATCCAGCAATAAACGCATTCGCCACTGTCGCAAAATCTAAGTCGCGTTCGTGTAGCGCGTTTAAAAAAATTGGTGAAATCGGACGATCCGCTGACATGTAAATACGCAAAAGGGTGTCCATAAAGCTTTTTTTATTCCCTGCTTTTGCAGCATTTAATAAACGATAAGCAATGCTCGTTACTTTTTTCTCTGAACCGCTTGAACGCATAATCGCGTCACGGATTTCCCTTCCTTGCATAAACAACGCGCTCACCCTTTTATCTGTCTTAGACACATCTCTCACTCCCTTTTTAAACTGCAAAATTCGATTTCGCTCCCGCACAGCAATGTACGGGCCAATCGTATGTCGTTCGTTTTTAATACAATCGCGCAAATAGTTATAGATGACATGGATCGGATCAGCACCACGCAGCACGTATTGCACAAACTGCTCCCGATAGTCATATGGTTTTATATAATCAAGCCTATCAGCATGTTGTTTGAAATAATGGGCTAAGTACATAGGCAGATGATAATAATGTAGGTGTGTTTTTTTACTGCTATAGTCAGAAAAAAATTCTAAAAAAAACAAGTGATCGACGACATACTCTGATTCTTTTTTTACGCTTTGAACAAGCTGACTAACGATCTTGTTAAAAGGCTCTCTTTTTTTCTTTAATTGTCTAAAATGATTGTTTTTCTGTAAAACTTCCGCAAAAGTAGCATCCGTCTGAACAAATCCTGCGTACAATCGTTGTTCCTTCTGCTCATTCATGCCTTCACTTTTTACATAAATAGTCGACCCAATTGGTGCAAATAGCAGAATAAGTCTAGCTAACGAGGATAGCGGTTTAGGCTGCTGGCTATCAAAGTACCAATTGAAGTTGAATGCATTATCTTTCGCCACACCAATCGGTGAAAACACCATCTCTTCAAAGTTGTAAAAGGCAAGGCGGTCATTAAAAAGTAAACACTTATTTATTCTTGTTTCGATGTACTCCTTTATCTCCTCTATCGTTTTCTTCTTCCACTCCCTTTTCAATTGTTTAAACGGTTGATAATTACATTTCTCTTCCAAAAAAGAATTTATTTCTTTCGTAGAGTGTGTCGTTTTAACGATCTGCTCTAATTGTAAATCATTTACTACAGGAAAAACGTAGCTCTTATCAAACTCTTCCACATGGCCATTTAGATCCAATGTATTTTTAGTAACATTTAAGAAAGATACTTGTCCAAAGAAAGATTGTAGTATAGCCGCTTTAAAATAATTGAAAGTTAGTTTTTCGTTGACCTTTTCTTCATTTACAATAGATTTAAATTCATGAATATAGTCTAAAATCCGGTCGACATGTTCGTATTTTTTTATGTCTTTCATATTTTTGAGCATGTCTTCTAGTTTAGGGTTAGGAAAGTACTTCACAATTTTTTTTCCTGTATCGGATATGATTTTTTTTATTATTGAAACAACATTTTTAAACTGCTCTTCATTTTTTACTTTCTCGATATAAGCATCTAACTTGTCACATTCCCTTTTAGCAACACTATACTCCTCCAACAAATACAGAAAATACGCCCTTGGCAATTGCGGAAGCACGTCGGTATCTAGTTCAATCCCCCACGGTTTGACTGTCACGCTATCTTTGTATTCATCGCTAATGATTCCTTGTTTCCGACCATACTCAAACACACGATATAGCCCGACAAGCCCCATGTTGACCATCCATTCACTCATGCGAAGTTCGACTTTCATTCCTTCACCTCCTCCACTTCGAGCATTCCAAATCCTTGATTACGCCGTTTTGATAAACCAAGTTGGTATAACAACTGCAAGTCAGCAGGATGTCCTTTCAATTCAAACAATCCGTGATAAGCAGTAAAATATAAATGCTGCCCTTCCCCATACTTTTCGGCAAATTGACGATTAGATTCCTTTATGACCGTCTTTTTAAATCGAACAGGTCGCACCGTCAGCGATTTATATAATCCCTTCCCACGATATTCATATAAAATCATATCGGCTAAGTAATTCATATGTTTTTCATAATTTGGATCATCTGGAGCAATGGGAATTTTATTTTCATCTTCTATTAACAAAGGGGAGAGCGTTCGAAATATGACGGCAGATGATGTAATCTTTTTTTCATCTCCCATGACTATTTTTCTTCGAGTAAATTCATATCCTTTGTACTTAAAGCTTTTTTGACTTTGTAAACCGTTATACACATGAAGCAGAAATTCATAGTCGGGTGAACTAATAATAACACGTAATTCATCTAACTCAATTTCATCACCTTTTAAGCGGAAGTTTTTTAAAAAAGGCGAAAATACGAAAGGCTTTGTTACATTGGATTGCGCATATAACCGCTCATAATACTCCTCACTAGACGCTCGTATACTTTCTTTAAGGATTGAAACGATCGCCATTCGATAATGAATAGGGAGCTTTTTCACTTGAAAGAAACAAATAATTCTCATAAGACACCTCCTTTGGCCTAATTTTATCGAAAAAGAAAAGAAAATGTTGTCGTTTTTTGTCAAATAGAAAAAATTTTGAAAAAATTTAACAATTTAAAACGTACAATATAGTCATTATATTAATACATCCAAATTCAAAGACTTACAAATATTTATCTATATTTCTACGTTTTCTTGACATAATATTTACATATACAAATAATTAAGAACGGGAGCAAAAAACATAGAGGACAAAGGAGGAAGGCGTTTTGTTTAGAACTATACTTTCATTTATCACCGTCTTTACTGTTTTATTTACTTACCCTGTATATGCCCACCCTGGAAAAACAGATGCAAATGGGGGGCATACTTGCCGCACAAATTGCGAAAAATGGGGGCTAAAAACAGGAGAGTATCATTACCACAATAAGAACGGAAATATCATTCGCCAGAAAAAACAATCGAATCAAACAAATCTCCCTGCCATTCAAATCAATTCGAAGCATATGGTCAAAGTGATTCGCGTAATAGATGGGGATACAGTTGATGTACGCTTTTCTAACGGTGCGACTTCTCGTGTTCGTCTCATTGGTGTGAACACCCCTGAGACTGTTCATCCGCAAAAATCAGTAGAGAAATATGGGAAGGAAGCATCTAACTATACGAAAAAACGTTTGACGAATCAAACAGTTACACTCGAATTCGACGCCGGGGTGAAAGATAAATATGGCAGACTGCTCGCGTACGTATGGATCGGAAAAGAGCTTTTTAACGAAACGCTCGTCAAAGACGGATATGCACACGTAATGACAATTCAACCAAATGTAAAGTATCAACAACGCTTCATTCAAGCGGAACGAAAAGCACGTCAAGAAAAGAAAGGGCTTTGGAAAGCATAATAACTAAAAAAGCTGTTCCGATGTATGCTCGGAACAGCTTTTTTGTAATCCTTATAGGTACGATACAAACGTTGGGGAATAGTTCGTTCCTGGCGATGCCCCATTCCGTTTCAATTCCTCATAGGTACGATACAAACCCCAAAAAAGCGTTGATAAATCAACATATGGAAAAGCTATACAACATCATTATATATCCTTTCGAAAATTCAGTCAATCGCTATATGCGTTGATACGACTGAAAAATCCACAAAAAATAAACTGTCGTCGATCCCCCGGGGTTTTTGCACGATTGGAGGTCGACGACAGCTGTGAAATTATGCACAAATATATCGGATATAAAAAGCAGCCTCCGATTTGGAGACTGTTTTTTTATGCTTCTGCATTCACTTCCGCGATAATAACGAAACCGATAACAGCTGTAATGACTAGACCTGTAATCATCCACATCATCGTTTATTCCCCCTTTACCCATTTTCTTTTATTTTACACGTTTTTTCTTTGTACGAAAACAGGGGAATTTACTGTTCATTGTCTAATTTGCGCAAATATGTGTTGGCGCGGTGAGAGAAAATGATCGATGCAAGCATAAGTACGAATACGCCTCCGATTACGAGCGGGCGCTTTGTTGCGTCGATCGCTTCTGGAATGAGTGTGCCGATATATAAAAAGGCGCTAACAGCAAATAAAACGAGACTATATGCTTTATAGTCGCGCGCTTTTCCTAACCAATTTTGTTTTTGCTCGTCCAAACCGATCGCCCCCTTTCCTCTTTTCAATGTATCATAGGAGCGGAAAAAGGGGGCGATGTAATTTATGCCAAAGCTTGTGCTAAATCTTCTATTAAATCGTCGACGTCCTCTAATCCGACAGAAATGCGAATGAGACCATCGGTAATGCCTAGTTCATCGCGACGTTCTTTCGGGATGGAAGCGTGCGTCATTTTCGCTGGGAGGGAAATTAAACTTTCCACCGCTCCTAAACTTTCCGCTAGCGTAAAGTAGCGGACGCGCGTCAACACTTGTTCCGCTTTTTCGGCGCTCCCAACATCAAATGATACCATGCCGCCAAAGCCGCGCATTTGTTTTTTCGCTATGTCATAGTTCGGATGGGACGGGAGACCAGGATAATATACGCGCGTGACAGCTGGATGGTTTGTTAAAAATTCAACGATTTTGCGCGTATTTTGTTCGTGCTCTTCCATGCGAATGCCAAGCGTCTTTATGCCGCGCATCAATAGCCATGAATCTTGCGGACCGAGAATGCCGCCAGTCGAGTTTTGGATAAAGTGTAAATCGGTCGCTAGCTGTTCGGAGTTGACGACGACAAGTCCAGCAACGACGTCGCTATGGCCGCCTAAATATTTTGTTGCGCTATGAATAACGATGTCAGCGCCGAGGGCTATTGGCGTTTGCCAATACGGCGTGCTAAACGTATTATCGACGATCATTAATAAACCGTGACGTTTGGCAAGCGCGGATGCCCCTTGTATATCGGTAATTTTCAATAGCGGATTCGTTGGCGTTTCAATATAAATCGCCTTCGTGTTTTGTTGAATGTGCGCTTCAATGTTTGCTAGGTCGCTCGTATCGACAAATGTTGATTCAATGCCGAGGCGGTTTAATACTTTCGTCATGACGCGGTATGTGCCACCGTATACGTCATCTGTTAAAATGACATGATCACCGCTATTGAACAACATCATAACTGCGGTAATGGCCGCCATACCTGAACTAAACGCAAAGCCAGCATATCCTTCTTCCACATCTTTAATAAGCTGCTCTAACGCATGGCGCGTCGGGTTACCTGTGCGTGAATATTCATATCCTTTATGCACGCCGACCGCTTCTTGTTTATATGTGCTCACTTGATAAATCGGAACAGAAACAGCCCCTGTATGCACATCTCCAGCAATGCCACCATGAATGAATTTCGTCTTTCTTCTCACGTTACATCCCGCCTTCGTAAATATGTTTACTTAAATACCGTTCGCTACTATCTGGAAACACGACGACAATATTCGTTCCTTCTTTTGCCTGTTCCGCCTCTAATAACGCAGCATGAAACGCCGCACCAGACGAGCTACCAACAAGCAAGCCTTCCTTTTGCGCCAACTCTTTCACGCGCTGAAACGCATCATCATCAAGTATCGTATGAATCGCATCAAAATAGCTCGGATCCATATACGTCGGTAAAAACTCCATACCGATGCCTTCCGTTCGGTGCGGACCCGGTTTTCCACCGTTTAAAATCGAGCCTTCTGGTTCTACGATGACCGTTTTCACACACGCATTTTTCTCCTTTAAAAATTGCGCCGTTCCCATAAATGTACCGCCTGTTCCTGCACCGGCGACAAATACGTCAATATGTCCGTCCAGTTGCTCCCAAATTTCTGGACCGAGCGTTTTATAATACGTGCGCGGGTTCGCTGGATTAGCGAACTGCTGTGGGCAGTAGGAGTTTGGAATTTCAGCCGCCAACTCTTTCGCTTTTCGGATCGCTCCTTCCATCCCTTCGCTCGTTGGGGTGTTGATTACTGTTGCGCCGAGCGCGCGCATCAGTTGTTGTTTTTCGATGCTGAACTTTTCAGGGACGCAAAAAATGACGCGAATGTTTTTTCCGATCGCCGCAAGCGCCAGTCCAATGCCTGTATTTCCTGCCGTCGGTTCAATAATCGTTCCGCCTTCTTTTAACTTGCCTGTCGCTAGCGCATCGTTTAACAATTCTTGGCCGAGACGATCTTTGACGCTTCCGCCCGGGTTAAAATATTCTAATTTCGCAAATATGCGCACCCCTTTTGGCAGCGGAAATTGCGTAATTTCAACGATCGGCGTATGCCCGATTAATTCATGCACGTTTTTCGCTACTTTCATGATGTAACCTCCCGAAAGATAAAAAGAAGGAGAGGAAAACTCTCCTATTTGTTTAACTCGTTCACCATTAATTGAACAAGCTCAGAGGAATGAAGGGCTGCTTTTTGTAAAAATTGCTCAAACGACACGTTCGACTGTTTGCCAGCGATGTCCGATAAAGCGCGAATGACGACGAACGGTACACCAAACTGATAGCATACTTGCGCAAGCGCAGCCGCTTCCATTTCCACAGCATATAAATCAGGAAACTGCGTGCGTACAAAGTCAACGCGCGCTGGATCGTGCATAAAGGAATCGCCTGTTGCAATGAGCCCTTTCGCTACTTGAATGTCGCGAATGTGCGCAGCGCTCGTTTCAGCTGCTTGCACTAACCGCTCATCTGCCGCATAGCGCGCCGGCATGCCCGGCACTTGTCCGTACGCATAGCCGAATGCCGTCACATCTACATCATGATGAACAACTTCGGTTGAAATGACGATATCGCCAACGTTTAGCGACGGCGCAAAACCGCCAGCTGAACCTGTGTTAATGACGACATCTGGCGCAAACCGCTCTAACAAAATCGTTGTTGACATCGCCGCATTCACTTTACCGATACCTGATTTTAATAAAACGACGTTTGCCCCGTCTAATGTGCCGCTATAAAATGAACAATTTGCCACCGTTGTTTCTGTTCGGTTCGCTATTTTTTCTCGTAAAATGGCTACTTCTTCTTCCATCGCTCCAATGATCGCTATGTTCATCGTTTCAACCTCTTTCACTTATTGTTTGACAGCCTCCATCAACCAAACGAAGCGATTCATCGGCGTAAATGTGACCGTAAAACCGTGTGTAGTAAACATGCGGTCAAGGGCTGGAATCGTCGTATAATGTTCGCGCTGTAAGTCTTCCGCTAAAGCGACGAATCCTTTTTGTTTCGCTTCTGCGATCATCGCCTCATACGCCTCGTGGTCAATAAACGCTGTATCAGCAAACACTATTTTACCACCTTTATGGAGAAGTGCGCTATATTTGCCGATCGCTTCTTCTTTTTCTTCGTCGGTCAGATGGTGAAACGCATATGTGCTTACAATCGTATCAATCGGTTCGCTCGGCAATGGAAACTGTAAAAAGTCTCCATCTTCAATTGACACATGCGCAAGCTTTTCTTTCGCCAGCTCGCGCATCGGTGCAGACGGCTCAATGCCATATACCGTCTTGTTCGCTTCAATCAATTTTTTCGTTAAATTTCCTGTGCCAACGCCGAACTCTAACACGACGTTGCCGCTTTTTTCAACGACTGTATTTAAAATCGTCTCATATCCGTCAAATACGTCACGATATTGCTCATCGTGCCCGTATACTGACGAATCGTACGACTGTGCCCACGTTTCAAAGATGTCTAAAAACTCACGTCCCATGATGTCACACTCCATTTAAAAGTAATAATTCCTATAAGTATAGTATGAATTAAGCGTATTACTGTTCTCAATCTATCACATTTTTTGTCGATGTTCAATGGAAATGTGTTAAACTACGGATAGAAAGGAGGAAGACGATGATCACGTTTGATTCGTATCATATCAAATGCAACGATTAGAAAACGGACAGCTCCTTTATAGCGCGCTCGTGCATTTTAAAGCAAAAAAATAGAGCGTTACGGACGACGCTCTATTTCTTTTAGTTGTTGCACTTTCGTCGGCTTCCAGCCTTCATCGGTTACCCATTCGATAAATACTTTATAATGTTCCGTTTTATCTTTTTTCGAGACGGTAGCAACCGCATGATTCGGGCTTCCCCCATTTCCGATAAACCAGACGATAAGATCGGACGAAGAAATGCCTGTCGCATAACTAATAGCATCGAGCATCTCTTTCCAATCGACCGAGTTTTTATCGTATTGTGTCACATGTGGCTCAGATTGGGTCGTGCCGATCGGCTGCCATGTCGGATTGACGATTTCACGAATCACGTTTGAGTTTGGATCATCAACAACCGTTTCTTCGACTTGTTCCTTATTTTCTTCTTGTTCTGTTTGTTGTTCAGATGGTTGTTGCTGTTCGTTCGTTTCTTGTTCGCTCGTTTCGACTTCAACCGGTTGCGGAGAGGCGTTCGTTTCCTTTACTGAACGGTCGTTGGCAAACAGCCATTTCCAGCCGAAAAATAAAATGAGCGCAAACACAATCATAATGAACGTATTTAAGATGCGGTTCACTTTTCTTTGCTTTGAACGTTTCGCAAAACGGCTGCTCACTCTTCTTTCCTTCCTTTCTGTTCTAACTCGTATGTTGCCCGAACGATATCGGCAAAAATAGCGTTTGTGGCTGAGGCAGATGACGTTGTTTCTAATTGTACCACAACGAGCGCGTATTTTGGACGATCAGCCGGAAAATAACCTGCAAACCATCTGTTCACGATCCCTTCTTTCCCCGTTTGTGCCGTTCCCGACTTTCCAGCTACTTCGTAAGGCAATGATTGAAACGAACGCCCGGTGCCTTCTCGGTGCGTGACGACAAGTCGCAAAAGTTGTTGTAATTGTTCAACCGTCTCTTTCCGTAACGAATCCGTTGTCAGTCGCTGCTCAGCAAATGTAAAAAACGTCGTTCCATTTTTATACATCATTTTTTCAACCGCACGCACTTGTTTCGCCTCGCCACCGCGCGCAATCGTCGCCATCATATTCGCCACCGCAAGCGGTGAGAGGCGCACATCTTTTTGCCCAATGGACGTTTGGGCAACGGCAAGAGGAATTTTTTTATCCCGTTCATCTGTCCAAATCTTTCCTTGTTTCTCTTCACGAAGCGGGCGAAATGATGAAAAATGATACACATCCCCTTCCCAGCCGACGCGCGGAAGCAAACCGAGTTTTTGTGCATATACATCAAACATCTTTTCGTCTATGGCGATTAGCTGCTTTCCTAACTCGGCAAACGTGTTGTTACAGCTAATTGCAAAACTATCTTCAAACGTGCGCATTCCTTTCTTTTTTTCTTCCGGTTCGCCGTTAATTTTTCGATTGCAGTTAAACTGCTGTCCTTGGACAAGCCCGTGTTCAAGCGCCGCAGCGGCAACGACAACTTTAAAAACAGAGCCTGGCACGTGAGGAAGCAACGCTTGATTTTGAGCGGCGTCGTTTGCATACGGATCTCGCTCGTCAATCGCCGGGGCGCTAACGAGCGCGACAAGATCATTCGTTTCAATATCAAGCAAGACGACAGCACCTTTTTCCATATGATATTGCGAAACGATTTGTTCGACGCGCTGCTGAAAAGAACGGTCGATTGTCGTCTGCACCGTAATCGGATAAAACGGGTTCGCTTGTTCTGTATATTTCACATCCATGCCAAAAAGTGGTTCACCACGCGCATCGACATGATACAATAGCTTTGTTTCTCCGTCTGGAATTAAAAATTCATCAAATGAGCTTTGCAAGCCAGATACGCCAATTTTCATATTTGGCGATAACTTTCGCCCTCCGTATCGTTCTTTTAGCACCTTTTCGTTTTGACCGAGCAGCCCAATCAAATGTTGAGCATATTTTTCTTTCTGTTCGATTTGCTTATGCACAGCGATAACGCCCGGAATGCGCATCTCATTTATCCGTTCCATTTGCCATGGCTGAAGTTGAACAGGTTGTTGACCGTCATGTAAAATGATTGGGCCTTTCGCTTCCTCTAGCTGTCGCTTGATCGCTTCTTTCGGCAACGAAATGATCGTTGCGATGTCATCGATTGGCCAATCGATTTTTTTTAAAAAAGGAAATAAAACGAGCGTTGGCACGTATGCATACGTCAGCGGCTCTCCGTGACGATCGACAAATAATCCTCGTCCATCGTCAATGACGAGTTGTTGCGTACGTTGGGTGACGCTCGCTTCAATTAAATTTACACCGTGGAATGATTCGGTACTAATGAGTTGTAGTTGAACGAGCCGTCCTATGAATGCGAATATACATAGTTCAACGATCGTTAATATGATGATCATTCGTTTTTTTACCATAAAAAACACCTCGTCTTCATTGTCGACGAGGTGTTGTCTTTTAAAACCTATTTTACAGCAATGATTTTCACAACCATATCGCCACCCGGTGTATGAACTGTCACTTCTTCACCGACGCGGCGACCGATCAATGATTTGGCGATCGGAGAGTCGTTCGAAATTTTTCCTTCAAATGGATCAGCTTCCGCGCTACCGACGATCGTATACGATTCTTCTTCCCCATCTGGAAGCTCAATAAACGTTACCGTTCTTCCAAGCGATACGGTATCTGTCGTTTCTAAATCTTCTTCAATAATTTTCGCATTGCGAATCATATTTTCAAGCATTTGAATGCGGGATTCCACGAATGCTTGTTCATCTTTTGCCGCATCGTACTCCGAGTTTTCCGATAAATCGCCAAAGCTGCGCGCAATTTGAATGCGTTCAACCACTTCTTTACGCTTTACCGTTTTTAAATATTCAAGTTCTTGTTCGAGCTTCTCCTTCCCCGCTTTCGTCATCGGGTATTCTTTTTCCATTGACATGTAAACCACTCCTTTTTATTTATGTACGGAAAATGTACGAACGGTCTGTTCGTACAAAAGACAAAAAGTTTACATATTATCTATGCTATGGTATTACAAAATAGACTTTTGTTCAAGAATCGTTTGAATTTTTGTAACCATTAAATCGATAGCGACATGGTTATGCCCGCCTTCTGGAATAATAATATCAGCATATCGTTTCGTCGGTTCAATAAATTGATTGTGCATCGGGCGCACGACGTTTACATATTGTTCAATGACCGACTCAAGCGTACGACCGCGTTCTTTAATGTCGCGCAATAAACGGCGAATGATACGAATGTCAGCATCGGTATCGACGTACACTTTAATATCCATTAAGTTGCGCAATCGTTCGTCTTCTAATACAAGAATACCTTCTAAAATGATGACATCTTTCGGTTCGACGCGAATAACGTCGTTTGAACGCGTATGAAGCGTATAGTCGTATACAGGCTTATCAATCGGCTCGTAATTTAAAAGCTTGTTAATATGCTCGATCAGTAAATCGTTATCAAAAGCGAGCGGATGGTCGTAATTCGTTTTTAAGCGCTCTTCAAACGGCAAGTGGCTTTGATCTTTATAATAATAGTCTTGTTCGAGCATTAAAATGGAATGTCCTTGAAAATGTTCATAAATGGCTTTCGTAACGGTCGTTTTCCCCGAACCGGAGCCGCCAGCGACCCCGATGACAACCGGTTTCTTCCTCATGTTAGTGCCCCTTTCTCATCATGTTGTATGGGAAAACTTCGCGATCGACTTTAAAGCGAACAATTTGGAGCGGATGGCGAGCAGCATCAAGCTCATTTCCTTCCTCATCCCAAATCGTTTCAATAACTTGTGTAAAGTTCTCAATCTCAGGCCCGAAAAATTCTACTTCATCGCCCGGTTTAAAGAAGTTACGTTGTTGCAATGTGACGATACGTGTTTCTTTATCATAGTCAAGCACGAGTCCGACGAAATCGTACGTCGTCTTTTTACTATGAACGCCAAACATTTGCTCTTTGTAACCAGGAACACCTTCAAAAAAGGCTGGCGCTGTGTCACGGTTCGCGCATTTATCAAGCTCGTCTAACCACTCTTTGCGAATGACGAAATTGTCAGGATCAGCACAATATGCATCAATCACTTTACGATACACGCTTACAACCGTTGCGACGTAATGAATCGACTTCATCCGCCCTTCGATTTTTAAACTATCAATGCCAAGCTCAATCATTTTTGGAATGGATTGAATTAAGTTTAAGTCTTTCGGGCTCATCGCAAACGGATCGTCGTTTTCATCAAACAATGCGATAGCACGGTCTCCTTCGAGCTTGTACAAATCGTAATCCCAGCGGCACGACTGACAACAGCCGCCGCGGTTCGAATCGCGCGCAGTCATATGGTTGCTTAATACGCAACGTCCGGAATACGCAATACACATCGCGCCGTGAATAAACGTTTCGATTTCAATGTCGACTTTTTCTTTTATTTCACGAATTTCTTCCGCACTTGTTTCACGAGCTAAAACGACCCGTTCAAGTCCTTCTTCTTTCCAAAATTGCACAGCTTTCCAGTTCGTGAGCGACTGTTGCGTACTTAAATGCACCTCTAACTTTGGTGCGACGCGGCGCGCGGTTTCAATAATGAGCGGATCAGCGACGATAATGCCGTGCACACCAACGCGCTCTAACCCACGCAAATATTCTTCTAGCCCCGGAATGTTTTCATTATGTGCGTAAATGTTTGTCGTCACATAAATTTTCGCTCCGTATTTGCTTGCAAATTGCACACCTTCCGCCATTTCTTCAAGCGTAAAGTTGTCGGCATTGGAACGAAGACCGTATTCTTGTCCGCCGATAAAAACAGCGTCCGCTCCGTAATGAACTGCCACTTTTAGCTTTTCTAAGTTGCCTGCTGGGGCGAGCAGCTCTGGCTTTTTCACAATAACGCGCTTTCCATTAATGATTTGTGAGATGCTCACACGTCTCCCTCCTTTTCGTTTAATATACCGTTTCTTTGAAGAAAAAGCCGGTGTCTAACGGGCGATGTTGCGGTTGAATCGCTTCAATTTCTGCAAACAACTTCGCTTTTTCTTCTTCGTATTGTTCGCGATGTTCTACGCATAAATCAATGGCACGGCGATATCGTTTCGTTACTTCGGTAATATACTTTGGCTCATGAAGCACGCCGTCAATTTTAAAACTATCGATGCCCGCATCAATCATCTCTTCTAATTCATCAATAATACAAATATCGTTCGGACTCATAATATGCGTGCCGTTTTCATCTTCAAAAATTGGATAGCGATTATCGCGCTCTTTATCGTATAAAAAGAGCCCTTTCGTATATTTCATTTGTTGTACTTCCATAAACTTTCCTTGATATTCGAAATAGTTGCCGATGAGGGAACGTTTCGATTGGAACATGCACGTCATGCCGTGCACTTGCACTTCAATTTCCACTTCGGCATGCTTTTTAATATCAATTATTTCTTCCATATTTAACTCGCGCGCAAGAACGGCGCGTTTTGCCCCTTTTCGTCCCCAATAGTTGCACGCATACCAGTTTGTCGCTGTCGTTTCTGTATTCCAATGAAGCTTCATATGCGGTGCGACTTCACGTACCGTCATTAGCACGGCTGGATCGCCAAATACGATCGCATCAACTTGTTGTTCCGCTAAAAAGCGGACATAGTCGCCTAATTCGTCCACTTTATCGTTATGAAACAAGGCGTTCATCGCGACATATACGCGCACACCGTGCTTTCGTGCCACGTGCATCGCATCGACGATATGTTGTCGGGAAAACTCCCCTGCTAGACGCAAGCCGTACCGTTGTTCACCAATAACGACAGCGTTTGCTCCCGCTTGAGCAAGCTGTTCCATATGAGCGACGCTCGTTGGCGTAACAAGCAATTCTGGTTTTTTCATTTCATTCACCTCGTTTTTTTGATATCGCCATTCCGTCACCGATCGGAATGATGACCGTCTCATAGCGCGGATGCGCCATAAGCCATTCGTTATATGCTTGAATTTTTTTTATGAGTTGGCGAATACGTTTTTGTTCCACTCGTTCGTCTAAAGCGACAAACCCTTTAAACAAGACGTTATCCGTTATAATGATGCCGCGTTCTGTTAAAAATGGCTCGTACAACTCAAAAAAGCGGCGATATTGTCCTTTTGCCGCATCAATAAACAACACATCAAACGGGGCATATGTTTTCACTTCATCGCTCATAGCGAGCGCATCGCCAAATAACAACGTAATTTGCCCTTTCGTATTCGTCTGCTCCGTGTGAGCGAGCGCTTGGTTATAGCGCGCTTCATCTCGCTCGATCGTGACAATGTTCGCATTCGGTAACGCTTTTGCCATCCGAATAGCAGAGTAGCCAATAGCTGTGCCGATTTCTAATATGCGCGCCGGTTGAATAAGTTTTAATATGTGCAACATCGTCTCGATGCTCAGCGCATCCATAATCGGAACTCCGTGGTCGCGCGCATATCGTTCAATAGCCACGATCGCTTCATCTTTTTCTGGAAGCAATGATTCAATATATTGAACAATTTCCTGATTTACCAACGAACCGTCCTCCTCGTAAAAACAAGAGTTCAAACGAGTTGAACTCTTGTTTCATCACGATCCATAACTTTATATATACTATCATAATTCAAAACAAAATGCGAACGTTTTATTGCTTTCCGATATATTTTGCCTTTTCCCGATTGTGTTCGTCAAGCGTTTTTGTGAAAATAACCTCCCCTGCCGGCGTAGCTAAAAAGTAAAAGTAGTCTGTTTCAGCAGGATGAAGAGCCGCATGAATCGACATTTCGCCTGCGTTTGCAATCGGCCCTGGCGGAAGTCCTTTATACATATACGTATTGTAAGGCGAGTTTACTTCTAAGTCTTTGTAGTATACACGCGATTTATGCTGTCCGAGCGCATATAAAACAGTCGGGTCCGTTTGAAGCGGCATTCCTTTTTCAAGACGATTGTAAAAGACGCTGGCGATTTTTTCACGATCCGCCTTTTCAGTCGCCTCTTCTTCAATTAAAGATGCCATCGTCAATAGCTGATGAACAGTCATGCCGCGCGCTTCCATATCTTCTCCGTATTTCGCTAACACTTCTTCCGTTTTAGCAATCATCGTTTCGATTATTTCTTCAAGCTCCGGTTTTTCTTCTGTAAACGAATACGTCGCGGGAAATAAATATCCTTCCAACGCATAACGAATATCTTTGTTCAACATATCAGCTGTTAAAACGGTAGGATATTTTTTCATCAACTCTTCAATGTACGTACGATTTGTTAACTTCGCCATCACGTCTTGCGAGGAATAGCCTGTTTTTTGCGAAATAATCGTCGCAATTTGCGTCAGCTGCTTTCCTTCTGGAATCGTTATTTTCAACTTCGCTTCCTTCACGACTTTTCCTGTTTTCAGTTGTTCGGCAATTTCTCCTAACGTCATCGCTTTTGTAAACGTATAACGACCAGCTTGAAAATCGGCGTGGTTTTTAAATTTTACGTAGTAACGAAAAATCGTTGCATCTTTCACTACACCGTTTTTTTCTAATATGTTGGCAATCGTATATACGGATGAGCCGATCGGAATGTCTACTTGAATCGGCGTTCGATCATTCGGATCCACAGGCTGCAATGCGGAACGAATATATACAAACAAGCCAATGCAAGCAACAATCATAAGGAATAAAAGAGGTGCAGTAATATATAAAACAATTTTTCGCACCGTTTTCGCTTCATGTTCTTGTAACATGCGTCATCCTCCCCTCACTTTTGACATTATACTACAAATGAAGACATGACATAAATAAAAAAAAAGAAGCTGACGCGCAGTCAGCTCCTTATCCTTCCATATCTTCCTCTTCTTCCTCACCGAGGAACGTGTTTAACATTTCTTCAATCATATCCCATTCTTCTTCTGTTTCGATCGGCTGCAGTTCTCCTGCTTGTCCGTCTTCTCCTGGAATGAAAGAAGAAGCATGAATTTCAATTTCGTCGTTGTCATCTTCTTCTGCACCAATTGGATAGTACAACACGTAAGATTTTCCAAACTCTTCAGATTCAAATGTAAACAATACTTCGCAAAGTTGCTCATTGCCGTCTTCATCGACGACCGTAATGTGTTTTTCACCGTGTTCCATCATGTTCACCTCAATTGTTTATTGTCTAAATACGACTGTAAAATCATCACTGCGGCCATTTTGTCAATGACTTGCTTTCGCTTTTTTCGACTGACGTCCGCAGCGATCAACATCCGTTCTGCCGCCATCGTGGATAATCTCTCATCCCATAAGACGACAGGGAGTGAAAACGTCTGTTTCACTCGTTCGGCAAAACGTTTTGTCGCCTCACCACGCGGTCCGATCGTACCGTTCATATTTTTCGGAAACCCGATGACGATTTCTTCGACCGCATATTGCTCAATGAGCTGCCGCAAACGGTCAAAACCATACTGTCCGCTTTCTTCATCAATGCGGATCGTCTCGATGCCTTGGGCTGTCCATCCTAACTCATCGCTTACGGCAACGCCGAGCGTTTTCGTTCCAACATCTAACCCTAAAATACGCATGTCGCTATTCCTCACGATGTGTTCGTAAATAAGATTTCACTAATTCTTCAATTAATTCGTCGCGATCGACTTTGCGAATTAAGTTTCTGGCATCTTTATGACGCGGGATGTAAGCTGGATCACCAGACAATAAGTAGCCGACAATTTGGTTAATCGGATTATACCCTTTTTCTTGCAATGCGTCGTATACGGTAAGCAACACTTCCCGAACGTCGACGTCCATCGGTTCTTCTGGGAAGTTAAATTGCATCGTGTTATCAAACGATCCCACCGTTCTTTTGCACCCCACTCTCACGTTCCATGAAATCTGGTATATCCATCCTTACATCCATTGTACACGATTTCCATCGTTTATTAAACAGATTTTACCCATTGTTCGACAAATTTAAGTGCTTCGTCTACTTTATTCGCATCTTTTCCACCTGCTTGCGCCATATCCGCTCGGCCACCGCCACCGCCGCCGCAACGCGTCGCCACTTCTTTAATGAGTTTTCCTGCGTGATAGCCGCGGTCGATTAAATCGTCTGTTACACCGACAATTAAGTTTACTTTATTTTGTTGTACAGAAGCAAGTACAATGATTGCCGATCCTAATTTTTGTTTTAAATCGTCGACCATCGCACGCAAGCCGTTCATATCTACGTTATTCACTTTGCTTGCGACAAGTCGAATGCCGTTTACTTCTTTCGCCTCGTTTACTAAGTTTTCTGCTTCCATATGGCTTAAACGAGCAGAAAGCGATTCGTTTTCCCGCTGTAATTCACGCATATCGTTCATTAACGTATCGATGCGCGTTAATACGTCTTTCGGGTTCGTTTTTAGTTTTTCCGCTGCTTCTTTTAATAATGCAATTTGATCGTTCATTAAACGATACGCCGCTTTTCCTGTCACCGCTTCAATGCGTCGTGTACCAGCGCCAATACCGGACTCTGAAACGATTTTAAATAAACCGATTTCCGCTGTATTTTTGACGTGGCAGCCGCCGCAAAGCTCTAAACTATAATCGCCCACTTGTACCACGCGTACGATGTCGCCATATTTTTCTCCAAATAACGCCATCGCTCCCATCGCTTTAGCTTCATCAAGCGGCTTGTAGTCAATGACAACAGGGATATTTTTCCAAATTTGTTCATTAACGATTGCTTCAATTTGCTCAAGTTCTTCTTGTTTCACTTGGCCAAAATGAGTGAAGTCAAACCGTAAACGATCAGGCGCAACGAGTGAGCCTGCTTGGTTGACATGCACGCCAAGCACATCTTTTAATGCTTGATGCAACAAATGCGTTGCTGTATGGTTTTTTACAATATCGACGCGCGCAGCTTCATCGACACGCGCTGTATATGTGCCGTTCGTTTGAATGGTGCCATGTTCAACGACAATATGATGCAAATGTTGGCCGTTTGGCGCTTTTTGTACGTCTTTCACGTACGCCTTTCCTGTTTCCCCTTCAATCCAGCCGCGGTCGGCAATTTGTCCACCGCTTTCTGCATAAAACGGCGTTTCACGCAACATGATTTGCGCCTCTTGTCCTTCGCTTACTTCGCTTACAAGTTGACCGTCTTTGACGATCACTTCAACAACAGACGAAACAGAAAGTTGATCGTAGCCGACAAACGTACTTTGTACTTTAATATCACCTAATACGCCGCCTTGTACTTGCATCGAATCGACATCTTGACGAGCTGCACGTGCGCGCTCGCGTTGACGTTCCATCTCGCGTTCAAAGCCGTCATGGTCAATTTTCATTCCTTCTTCCGCCGCGTACTCCTCCGTTAATTCAACAGGGAAACCGTACGTATCGTACAAGCGGAATACGTCTTCGCCGCTAATCGTATCGCTGCCGCGTTCTTTTTCTTTTTCGATGACGCTCGCTAAAATCGCCAATCCTTCATTTAACGTTTCATGGAATCGCTCTTCTTCGTTTTTAATCACTTTTTGAATAAACGCAGCCTTTTCTTTCACTTCAGGGTAATAGTCAACCATAATTTCACCGACAACGGGAACGAGTTCGTACATAAACGGACGTTGAATGTTTAGTTGTTTCGCATAGCGAACGGCACGGCGCAACAAACGGCGCAACACGTACCCGCGTCCTTCGTTTGACGGGAGCGCCCCATCGCCAATCGCAAACGTAACGGTACGAATATGGTCAGCAATTACTTTAAATGCTACGTCTTTTTCTGCATCGGTGCGATACGTCTCACCTGAAATTTGTTCTGTTGCACGAATGATCGGCATAAATAAATCCGTATCAAAGTTCGTCGGTACGTCCTGTAAAATGGAGCACATCCGCTCGAGTCCCATACCTGTATCAATATTTTTCTTCGGCAGCGGAGTGTACGTGCCATCTGGATTATGGTTAAATTGCGAAAAGACGAGGTTCCATACTTCTAAATAACGTTCATTTTCTCCACCTGGATATAATTCTGGGTCGTTCGGGTCGTTGCCAAATTGTTCACCGCGGTCATAAAAAATTTCTGTATTCGGCCCGCTCGGCCCTTCCCCAATATCCCAAAAGTTTCCTTCTAACCGAATAATTCGCTCTTCCGGCAACCCGATTTCGTTATGCCAAATATCGAACGCTTCTTCATCTTCCGGGTGAATCGTCACAGAAAGACGGTCTGGATCAAAACCGATCCATTTTTCACTCGTTAAAAACTCCCATGCCCAATGAATCGCTTCCCGTTTAAAGTAGTCGCCGATAGAAAAGTTTCCGAGCATTTCAAAAAACGTATGGTGGCGCGCCGTTTTTCCGACGTTTTCGATATCGTTTGTGCGAATCGACTTTTGCGCGTTGCAAATGCGCGGGTTGTCTGGAATGACGCGGCCATCAAAATATTTTTTTAACGTCGCTACGCCGCTATTGATCCATAAGAGCGACGGATCGTCAATCGGGACGAGCGATGCGCTCGGCTCAACCGCGTGACCTTTTTCTTTAAAAAAGTCTAAAAACATTTGACGTACTTGAGCAGATGTTAGCTTTTTCACGTTTCCTTCCTCCCTTAAAAATATAAAAAACTCCCATCCCTGCTCAGGGACGAGAGCTTGCTCGCGGTACCACCCTGTTTATGGACAGATGTCCATCACCTCAACCGCCGTAACGTGGCTTCGTCGGCAGGGTTTGCCTGCACTCAGGATTAGCGTTCTGTTACCCTTCATCTGGAATTTCTTTCAGCCGCGGAAATTCCTCTCTGTGCGCCAAAAGCGCGTTAAGATGGACTGTAACATACTCGATCCTTCATCGTTTTTTTATGTATTACTCTTGTGAAAATTATAGACAAGCCCCTTTTTTTTGTCAATGTGCCATCGTTTTCAACGAGCGAATGTGGGGGAATGTCGCCTTCGCAATGGCAACGATAGGGACAGCAACAATTAAACCGAGAACCCCTCCAACTTCTCCACCGACAAATAATGAAAACATGATGATAAGTGGATGTAAATGTAAACTTTTCCCGACGATAAGCGGAGATAAAATGTTTCCCTCAATAAACTGCAAAACAAAGATGATGCCGACAGTAAGAAGCAACATGTTCATCGATACCGTCGCAGCAATGATAGCCGCTGGAATGGCGCCAATGATCGGGCCGAAATATGGGATGACGTTCGTCACACCGACAATGATGCCGAGCAAAAGTGGATATTTCATGCCGATGAGCCAAAACGAAAGCGTGGCAGCTGTCCCAATGAGCAAGCATACGAACAATTGCCCCCGAATATACCCGCCGAGCGTTTTATCAACATCGCGCAAAAATTGAACACCTTTTTTACGCCATTTGTTCGGAGTTAGCTCCCATGCTGTTTTTTTAATAAGTTCGACATCTTTTAACATGTAAAAAGCGATAAACGGGATAATAAAGAAGACGATGAGACGATTAATCCACTGTTTTAACCCGATAATCGTGCCTGTTACCGCTTCGCTAATAAACGATTCCGCTTCTGTTATCAACGCTTCAACCCGTTTATGCACATCGTAAGGCCATGTCGCCGTCTCTTCGTGAATAGTCGTTGTCCACTGTTCATACGTGCGCACAAACATCGGCAAACTTTTATTCAAGTCTTCTAGCTGAGCAATAAATAGCGGTGTACCTTTGTAAATAGCGAAGCCGACTCCCCCAAAAAATAACGCATAAATAAAAAGAATCGCTAACGCCCTCGGCATGCCACGCCGATGAATATATTCGACGACTGGATGAAGCAAATACGTAATAAACGCGGCGATGAGAAACGGTGTAATTAATTTGATCAACATATGTAGAAATGGTAGCCATACGTTCTTTAATTTCACAACGAAATAAATCAAAATGACAACAAGCAACATTTTCGTTACGCGAACAAAAAAGTGGATATGCGGATGTTCCAAAACAATCCCTCCCTTACTTATATAGTGTGAAAATAAAAGGGAGATGTTATACAACAAAACGGCACCCTATAAGCAGGATGCCGTCTGTCGTTACATAAATGGGCGCAACATTTGTTTGCCGACTTTCCTCACATTGCGCATATTCATGCCGCCGTTTCGTTGTGCTAATTGGTAGGCAGCAACCCCTGCACCGATCGCAATTAAAGAAGCGATTGTTCGATTCATCGTCATTCTCCTTTCATTACGAAGACAAAGTTCGTTCTTGTTCACTAAATAAATCGTCGAGCGAGCTGAGCGTCCCATCTTCTTCTACTTGATGCGTATAAATCATCCCTTTTTGAACGGTTAGCTCAATAAAACAATTCCAGCAATAATACTGATTCGCTCCTATTTTCCCTAAATCTTTACTTTGGCAATTCGGACACTTTAACATAAAAAGGCACGCTCCTTTTTATTTTTTCTTCTATCATTGGCATTTTTTTACGAAAACATACGTTCAATTCAGAAGAGAAGCGTGCCCATGTTTGTGTCCATCGTTATGTTATGTCATTTTCCATGAAGTCATACGGGGTAACACCTTCCATTCCGATGTTTGCATCTTCCATCGGAAGCAACGACTGTTCAGGCGAAATGATTGCTGTTAATTTGTCATATAACGTCGTTTGTCTCGTTCCATCATCTGTTCGCATCACCCCGAGCTGGAACGCTTCTTCTTCGCCACATAAAATTAAGTATTGTTTACTGCGCGTCACTGCTGTGTATAATAAATTGCGCCGAAGCATACGATAATAACTTTTTACAACCGGCAAAATGACGATCGGAAATTCGCTTCCTTGCGATTTATGAATCGAACAACAATAAGCGTGTGTAATTTGGTGCAGTTCTTGTTTCGGATATGTTACTTCATTTCCATCGAACGAAACAACAACAAGGTCTTGTTTTTCTACATTTTCGTTGGCGTAAAAAATCGCAACAATTTCTCCAATGTCGCCGTTAAAAACATTTTCATCTGGCTGATTAACAAGTTGTAGCACTTTATCACCGACGCGATATGTTACATCGCCGAAAACAAGTTCTCGCTTTTGTTCATCTTTTGGGTTAAACAGTTGTTGCAACGTCTCATTGAGCCGATCAATTCCTGCATGTCCACGATACATTGGCGCAAGCACTTGTACATCTTTGGCACGATACCCTTTTTGCTTCGCATTTTCAGCAACTTTTTTTACTACGTCAACGACTTGTCCACCTGTGCATCGAATGAATGAACGATCCTTTTGCGGCAAAGTCAAATCATCTGGAATATGCCCATCTTTCATCGCATGGGCAAGTGAAATAATTGATGAACCTTCCGCTTGGCGATAAATATCTGTTAATCGAACGGTCGGAATGACGTTTGCGCGAAGTAAATCTTTTAACACTTGTCCAGGACCAACAGATGGGAGCTGGTCTTCATCTCCGACAAAAATGACTTGCATAGACGATGGGACGCACTTCAACAATTGATTAGCTAACCACGTATCAACCATCGACATTTCGTCAACGATAAGCAGCTTGCCGCGAATCGGCTCATTTTCATCGCGTTGAAATCCTTCCCCGCTCCATCCGAGTAAGCGATGAATCGTCATCGCCTGCAAACCGGTAGATTCCGTCATACGCTTTGCTGCTCGTCCAGTTGGGGCTGCTAGTAAAATCGGAAACGGCTCATCCGCATCATAGCTCGCTGGATCAAGCGACAGTCCGTGCAATTTCGCAAACAAATGTACGATACCTTTAATAACCGTCGTTTTTCCCGTTCCCGGTCCGCCTGTCAAAATAAATAATGGGGAACAAATCGCTTGTTGAATTGCTTCCTTTTGCTTTTGGGAATATTGCATGTTTGCTTCTTCTTCCCATTCCCCGAGCGCCAGCAAAAATTCCGCTTCAGAAAATGTCGCCATATCCGATTGTTGCAACAACCGTTTAACGTTTGACACAATGCCCTTTTCAGCGAAATAGAGGGAAGGAATATAAAAACGATCTTCTTCCATAATTAACTTCCCTTCTTCGGACAAGTGAATCATTTCACGGGAAATGCATGCAACGTCAATTTGTTCTTCACGTTTCGCTTCTAACAGTCGTTTCACTTCATCAAGCACTTGTTCATACGTCATATATACGTGACCTTCTTGCATACAATGTTGTTCCATGACGTATAAACAGCCGGCGCGAATGCGCTCTGGGTGATTGCCAGAAATGCCAAGCTGCAACCCGAGATCGTCAGCGCGTCCAAACCCGATTCCTTCAACATCTTCAACAAGTTGATACGGATTAGTGCGGATGACTTGAAGCGTTTCATCTTTGTACACTTGATAAATTTTCATCGATAATTGCGGACCGAAGCCAAATTGCGACAGCGCAATCATAATTTGTTCTAACCCTTCATGTTCGCGCAACGTTTCGTATAATTGCTTCGCCTTCGCTTTCGTCAACTTCGGCACATTGTCAAGCACGTCGGGATCTTCTAATATTTTAGAAATAGCACGCTCCCCTAACGTTTCCACGATCGCCGCCGCTGTTTTTTTACCGATTCCTTTAAACATCCCACCAGATAAATATTGAATGACGCCTTCTTTCGTTTCTGGAAACTCTTTTCGAAAATGGTCAACAACATATTGTTTCCCAAAGCGCGGATGTTCTTTAAACGAGCCGAAAAACGTGTACGTATCATACTCGATAAGCAAAGGGAAATAGCCTGTTACAACAACATCTTTTTCTATATGCGCCTCGTTTGTTTCTTCGACGCGTACACGAATGACGGAATATAAATTGTCTTCGTTATGGAAAATGGTACCGATATGGACACCTTTAATAAACGACCGTCCATCTAGGTCTAACTGTTGTTGCAACGCCCTCTCCCCCTTTTCTTATTGTAGCGCTCGTTCCATTAACTTTTTCCCGTGACCAGCTAACAAATGATCAGGTTGAATCGCAAGCGCCTTTTCAAACATTGTATGCGCCGTTTGTGGATCGTCTTTGTACGCATATGCAACGCCTAAATTATAATACGCATCGGCATGCTCGTCGTTTAGTTGAATTGTTCGTTCGAAATATGTCATCGCTTCATCGACAAACTGCAATTGCGCTAAGCAAAGTCCGAGTTGAAACGTCGCTTCCACGTCGCGCTCGTTTAATTCCACCGCTCGTTGCAAATACGGCATCGCCAAGCGCGGTTGCTCTAAATACATAAGCGACATACCGAGCATAAAAAATACATCGCCGTCCGTTAAACCGGCTTGAATGGCACGTTCAAACTGCTCTTTCGCCCGTTCGAACTGTTGGCGATTGTAATAAATCGATCCGAGTCCGTAATACGCCGTTGCCGCTTTTTCATCAAGTTCAAGCGCTTTATGAAAAAAACGAATCGCTTTGTCTTCTTCCCCAACCGCCGCCAGTACGTTCCCAAAATTAATGTAGCCGACAGCGTCGTTCGGTTGCTTTTCAATTGCTTCGTGAAAGCATTTGACTGCTTCTTCATACTTTCCTTGCTGCATATATTGAATTCCTTGCGCGTTGTAATCCATCTTTCTCACCTCATATGAATATTATAACAAAAAAACCTTCAACTCGTCTGTCGAGTTGAAGGTTAGCCAACGTACGTGAGCTGTTTTCCGTCACGGAACACTTGATCAATCGTACCGCCACCGAGACATCGTTCGCCGTCATAAAAAACGACGGCTTGTCCCGGCGTTACTGCGCGAACACGTTGGCTAAACGAGACACGGGCTGTCGTCTCATCGATCATTTCTACTGTAACGGGTACATCCGGCTGGCGATAACGAAATTTCGCTGTGCACGAAACTTGTCCGCTCGGCCGTCGATCACTTACCCAGTTTACGCCCGTCGCAATGATTTCATCCGAATAAAGAAGTTCATTATCAAATCCTTGTGCCACGTATAAAATATTTTCTTTTACATTTTTTCCAACGACAAACCACGGCTCGCCGCTTCCACCGATACCAAGTCCATGACGTTGTCCGATCGTATAGTACATCAATCCGTCATGCGTTCCTTTTACTTCTCCATCGAGCGTTTGCATGCTGCCCGGCTGCGCTGGTAAGTAATTGCTTAAAAATTGTTTAAAATTGCGCTCGCCGATAAAACAAATGCCTGTACTATCTTTTTTCCCTGCTGTCGCAAGCCCTGCTTCTTTCGCGATTTCACGCACTTGCGCTTTTTGTAGCTCCCCAATTGGAAAAAGCACTTTCGATAGTTGAGCTTGTCCGAGCTGGTTTAAAAAGTACGTTTGATCTTTATTGGCATCCAACCCGCGCAACAGTTCATACTCCCCATCGCGATAGGCGACGCGCGCATAATGACCTGTCGCTAAATAATCTGCACCAAGCGCCATCGCATGTTCTAAAAATGCTTTAAATTTAATTTCTTTGTTGCACATCACATCTGGATTTGGCGTACGACCTGCTTTATATTCATCTAAAAAGTACGTAAACACTTTCTCCCAATATTGCTTTTCAAAGTTGACTGCATAATACGGAATGCCAATTTGATGACAAACACGTACAACATCTTCATAATCTTCCGTCGCAGTACATACACCGTTTTCATCTGTATCGTCCCAGTTTTTCATAAAAATACCGATAACATCGTACCCTTGTTGTTTCAATAAAAGGGCAGCAACGGACGAATCGACTCCTCCTGACATTCCAACAACTACTCTTGCCATTTTTCCCCCTCCTTTCACGCCTTCGTTAGTCTTTTTACAATTTTTGATATTTCTTGTGCGGCACGTTCTATTTGTTCTAACGTATTCCCGTATCCGAAGCTAAAACGAACGGATGAACGAATGCGATCCGACTCACTTCCGTACATCGCCACGAGCACATGAGACGGATCAATCGAACCGGCCGTACACGCGGAACCGCTTGATGCCGCAATGCCAGCTAAATCTAAATTAACAAGCAACGCTTCCACATTTGTCCCGAAAAAAGCGACGTTCAATACGTGCGGCAAGCGAGACGTTTCATGACCATTGATGGCGTAACGAATCCCTTCTCGTTCAAATGTGTTTACCATCACATGTTGAAACTGTTCATACAACATTTGCTTTTCGGCCATCGTTTGTTGAGCGATTTCAGCTGCTTTTTGCAATCCGACAATGCCTGGTACGTTTTCTGTCCCTGCGCGTCGCTTCCGTTCTTGTTCTCCACCATATATGTGTGGGGTAAGGCGAACGCCTTCGCGCGCATATAAACATCCTACACCTTTTGGTCCATTAATTTTATGGCTAGACAGAGAAAGTAAGTCAATGTTCATCTCATTGACGTCAATCGGAACGAGCCCGTACGCTTGCACAGCATCCGTATGAAAATATGCCCCATGTTCACGAAGCAAGTGACCGATTTCGTTAATCGGCTGCAACACGCCTGTTTCGTTATTTCCGAACATAATGGATACAATGATCGTATCATCGCGCAAAGCACGTTTCACTTGCTCGACCGAAACCGTTCCGTGTTCATCCACAGGTAAATACGTCACATCAAATCCTTGTTTTTGTAAATATTTGCACGTATTTAATACAGCATGGTGCTCTACAGATGTTGTAATAATATGACGACCTTTTTCACGATTTGCCATCGCCACGCCGATGATCGCTAAATTGTCTGCTTCTGTTCCGCCGCTCGTAAAAATGATTTCGTTCGCCTTTGCTCCAATCGTTTTCGCTATCGTCTCTCGCGCCTCATCAAGCGCGCGTCGACTATCACGACCAAATGAATGAATGCTCGACGGGTTGCCAAAAAACGTCGTCATATACGGAATCATCGCCTCTATCACTTGCGGATGAACAGGAGACGTCGCTGCGTGATCTAAATAAATGCGCTCCAAATACATTCTCCTTTCTTAAATATAAAACATATATGCACCGCCATCGTCTTCCGTATGGCTCGCTAAGTCTTCGAGCGTCGTGCTATCTAGCACTTCTTTTACCGCATCGCGAATGCGCATCCACAATTCGCGTTTCGCTGGCTCTTCGTCTTCTAGTTCTTCAACGACTTGCAACGGACCTTCTAGCACGCGAATTACATCGCCTGCTGTAATTTTTGACGGCTCATTCGCTAACACATAGCCGCCATATGCTCCGCGAATACTTTTGACTAAACCGGCGTTTCGCAACGGGGAAATGAGCTGTTCTAAATAATGTTCCGATAAATTGTTCATTTGCGCAATCGATTTTAACGAAATCGGCCCCTCTCCATACCGCTTGGCCAACTCAATCATAATTGTTAAGCCGTATCGGCCTTTCGTAGATATTTTCAAACTGATCATCCCCTCATTCACTGTCAAAAGAAACACAAGCCATTATAACATAAAAATGCGTCGCAAAGGAACGTTACTGCTTCTTCCGTTCGTTTAACCGCTCATATACATGGGCAAGCTGTTTTTCTTCGCCGCTTTGCTTTGGTTTGTAATATTGCATCCCGATTAAGTCGTCTGGCAAGTATTGCTGCTCTACCCAACTATACGGATAATCGTGCGGATATTTATATCCTATTCCGCGGCCAAGACGTTTAGCGCCGGCATAATGAGCATCTTGCAAATGTAGCGGAATCGACTGTCCTTTTCCGTTTCGCACATCATGAATGGCCGCATCAATCGCCTTATATGCGCTGTTGGATTTTGGAGATAAGCACATGTCAATCGTGACTGTAGCAAGAGGAATGCGCGCTTCTGGCATGCCGAGGCGTTCGGCTGCTTGAATGGCACTCATCACTTTTACGCCGATGAATGGGTTTGCTAACCCGATATCTTCATAAGCAATAACAGCTAAGCGACGGCAAACGGCGGTCACGTCCCCCCCTTCAAGAAGCCGGGCTAAATAGTGAAGCGCCGCATCTACATCGCTGCCTCGCACGCTTTTTTGAAAAGCAGATAACAAAGAATAATACGTATCCCCTTGTTTATCATACGTCAGCCCCTTATTTTCTACACAAAACGAGACGGTTTGTATATCGACGATAGCGCGTTGATCTCCTTGTTTTGTCGCATACACCGCTTCTTCTAACATCGTTAATGCCGCGCGCGCATCACCGTTTGCTCCTTCTGCAATGATAGCAAGCGCTTCATCACTTATATCAATATGCCAACTTCCAAGCCCACGCTTTCGATCATGGAGAGCTCGACGTAATAACTCTATCGTTTGTTCTTTTGTCAAAGGATGCAGCTGTTTGATTTGCCCTAAACGACTACGAACAGCTGGGTTGATGGAATGAAACGGATTTTCAGTCGTCGCACCAATGAGTGTAACGAGCCCGTTTTCAACGTGCGGCAATAAATAATCTTGTTGCGCCTTTGTAAAGCGATGTATTTCGTCAATAAATAAAACGACGTTGCCTTGAAAACGAGCGTCAGCTACAATCTCCTCTATTTCTTTCTTCCCCGCTGTCGTGGCATTTAATGTATAAAACGGGCGCTGTAACGTGCCAGCAATCGCATAAGCGAGCGATGTTTTCCCAACACCTGGTTGACCGTAAAGTAAAAGGGAAGGGACGTACCCATTTTTGATCATACGATACAACGCTGTATGCGCTCCAATAACATGATCTTGCCCGACGACTTCATCAATCGTACGCGGACGCATGCGATAAGCAAGAGGTTCTTTCATTTGTCTCCCTCCACCTTACAGCGCCAGCGCTGCCCGTAGCGCCGGGACGAACTGACGCATATCGCTCTGTTGTAAATAAAAAAGAAACGCTTCAACAATTGCTTTTCGCGGCTCATCTTTTTTTATTTCTGCTTCCAGCTGTTCGAGCAGCTCAATCATTACGCGATCGGTCGTTTCTTCAATCATTTGCGTCACGATCATAAGCGCTCGCTCTTTTTCGGCTTGCGCATCGTGAGCAAATAGCGGCACATCATGTTCTAAACTATCGACGAGCGCATCAAGCCGCCGCATTAAAAACGGCGCTAACCGTTGAAAAGGAAACGGTTTTTGTTCAAAGAGGGCAAAAAACAAATATTCTTTGACCATTCCATTTAACATGATGGCGCAATCGAGTACAAACGGACGGATGCGCTCACCGTACATATTTATGAGCGATTGAACGTACCAGTCAAACAAATGAGAACGAATGCGCAAAACGAGGGCGTGAACATCTTCGCTTACTTTTTGAGCGTGATCGCCCATATGCATTTGTACAATTTCTTTATGTTGTTCAAACGCCTCAATTTGTAGCGAAAGTTGCTTTAAAAATTTTTCTCGCGCCGTTAACGAACGGTCTGATGCAATGTGTGCAAACTGTTGAAACAACTGATCGTAATGGTATTGAAAAATAGATAATACAATTTCTTCTTTCGATTTGAAATAGTTGTATAGCGACCCTTTAGCTAAATGACTATGTTCAGCAATTTCTTGCATCGATGTCGCATGATACCCTTTTTCTGCAAATAGCTTCATGGCGACTTCAATAATTTGCTCTTTTCTACTCATACCGCCCCATCCTTACTGTTCGTTTCTTCGTTTTATTATAGCACAACAGGCTGACCTTTCAGTCAGCCTGTTGTATGTCGCATTACACTCGGCGTTCTTTTTTCGCTTGAAGGAAGAAAAATAATTCGTATACAACCGGGACGAGAATTAACGTCAGCAACGTTGACGATGTCAGTCCACCGATGACCGTAATCGCTAATCCTTTAGAAATAAGCGTACCGGACGACTTCGTCAGCGCGAGTGGAATGAGTGCGGCAACCGTTGCAAATGCCGTCATTAAAATCGGGCGTAACCGCGTCTTTCCTGCTTCGATTAACGCTTCACGAATCGTCATTCCTTTTTGTTCGCGATTTTGTCCGATTCGGTCAACAAGAACGATCGCATTTGTTGTGACAATTCCAATGAGCATGAGCAGCCCGATCATTACGCTCACCGACATCGGCTCATTAGCGATAAACAATCCGAGCAATGAACCAATTGGAACGAACACGAGCGATGATAAAATAATAAACGGAATGCGCGCTTTTCCGAACGTAATCAGCATCGTAATGTAAACGAGTCCGATGGCTACAATCATCGCTAAACCGAGCTGTTGGAACGTTTCTACCGTTTCATCGCTTCCGCCGCCGCCTTGAAGGGATACATCTTTCGGTAAGTCTACTTCATTTTTCACGCTATTAATTACATCTTGAGTTACTTTTTGAATGTTGTCTCCGACAATTTGCGCAGACACACGGGCGAACACTTTTCCATCAAGTTTTTGAATGGACGTAAACGTATCTACTTCTTTTACTTCCGCAAGTTCGCTTACAGGTACAGGGCCAAATTTCGTAAAAATGAGCGTCTTCTCTAGCTGTTCAAGCGACGTCATTTGTTCATCATACGACAGTTGCACAGTCCGCTCTTCTCCATCCAATGTTAACGTACCGACTTGAACTGGACGCGTTTGATCAGCGATTGTTCCGAGAATTTGGAATCCGGAAACGCCATATTGTGCCGCTTTTTGTGGGTCGATGTTTACAACGACTTGTTTTTGTTTATCAGCAAAGTTGTTTGTCACATATTTCAAATCGTCGCGCATTTTTAAGTGAGCTTCTACGTCTTTGGCAGCTTGTTGCAACGCTGTTAAGTTCGTCGAATACAAATCAATATTGACGTTGTTATTTGATGGTGGTCCACCAGATTGTAGCTCTTGCACACCTACTTTTGCCCCTTTAACCTCCGCTTGTGCAATATTTTCCATATCTCGTTCTAGCTCTTTAATAAACGCGCTGACGTTGGCACTTTCTTTGAGCGTAATAAAGTAGTTCGCTTGATTTTTCCGTTTTAAGCCGCTACGGAAATCGCGCGTACCAATTCCGGCAGTCACTTCTTTAATTTCTTCTTTTTCACTAAACATCTTCTCCATTTTTAGCGACACATCGTTCGTCTTTTCTAACGGTGTCGATGACGGCAGTTCAACCGCTGCAATTAATGTTTTTTGTTCTTCATTTGGAATAAATGTAAATCCAAGCTTAGGCACGATCGCAAATGAACCGCCGAGCAGTAAAACGGATAAAAATAAGACGAGCCGTTTATGATCGAGCGCCCATTCAATCGCTTTACCGTATATACGTTGTAGCGCTCCTTCTTTTTCTTCTGGCGGCACTTTTTTAAATGAAAACTTCGCTAAAATTGGAACGATCGTAATCGCAACAACGAGTGACATTAAGAGCGAAAAGACGATTGTTAATGCAAACGGCAAGAAAAACTCACCGGTGACACCGCCGACAAATCCGAGCGGCAAAAACACGACAACAGTCGTAATCGTCGATGACGTAATCGCCTTTAAAATTTCTTTCGTTGAATCTTCGACAAGCTCATCCGTCATTCCAGACTTTGACTTGCGCACGCGTCGGAAAATGTTTTCAATGACAACGATGCTATCGTCAACTACGCGTCCGACCGCCACCGCCATTCCACCGAGCGTCATAATATTCAAAGAAATGTCCATGCGTTGTAAGAAAATTGACGCAACGAGTAAAGATAGCGGAATAGAAATGATCGCAATTATTGTTGCGCGCACGTTTCGTAAAAAGACGAGCACGGCGATAGATGCAAATAACGCACCGAGCAAGCCTTCGCGCACGAGCGTTTCCACTGACTTTTTAATTCCCTCGGCGGAATCGAAGCCGATCGCATAGTCTATTTTATCTTTATATTGATCAAGCACGTTTAACACTTTTTCAGCGACTTCAACCGTATTCGCATCTTGTTTTTTCGTAATCGCCATCGATAGCGACGGTTGTAGATTGTAGCGCGTGATCTCCCCTTGCTCCGTCACAGGTGCAACGGTAGCGACATCTTTTAACGTAATGGTCATCGGCGCTTCTTGACCGCTCGCTGGCGCACCTGGTGATGCGTTCATAAGCGGCGAAGATAAAGGTAAGTTTTCAAGCTGTTTGATCGTTTCGATTTTTTGTTGAACGCGAATCGGAATTTGTAACGTCTCTGTCTGTACGTTACCAGCCGGGAAAGCTAAAAACTTTTCATTAATTTGTTCTTTAATTTGTGTCAAGCTCAACCCATATTGCAATGCTTTTTGTTTATCTACAGTAATTTGAATTAAGTTTTCTTCCATCCCGCCAACCGAAATGGAATTGACACCGTTAATTTTTTTCAACTCAGGAACGATCGTATCATCTAACAATTGCTGGATGTTCGTATCCCCTTTAGCAAATAGCGAAATGTTATAAATTGGGAATGTCCCGAACGAGAAGCGATTCACTTTTGTCTGCACGTTTTCCGGCAAATTCGCTTCTTTCATGAGCGACTCAACTTGCCGCTCTACTTCTTCCATGTCTGTATTAAATGGAAATTCGAGGTTAATGATTGCGATACTTTCAAACGATGTACTTTGGAGTTTTTTTACTCCCTCAATAGCTTTCAACTTTTCTTCCAATTTTGTTGTTACTTGCTCATTCATATCTTCTGGTGAAGCACCTGGGTAAATAACTTCAACAGACAGTTGCGGAAATTCAATGTTTGGCAACAAGTCTACTTTTAAAGAAGAAAACGAATATAGTCCGCCTAATATGAGTAAAAATGAAATGATAAATACGGCGACCGCATTTTTTAAACTAAACCTTGTTAACATGCTTCTCTTCCCTTCTTTTTATAATATGACCAATCGGTCGTTTTTTTACGACTATATAGTCATAACACAACTATAATGCAATTTTTCTCATTTTGCAACTTCCGATGTGCGCTGAAATAGAAAATAAAAAGCGCAAAGGCTCCCCCTTGCGCTTATTGTTGATCAACACGTTGAATTGGAATATCTTTTAATAATTGTTGTACGACGTGCGCCGCCATAATGAGACCAGCGACAGATGGAACGAACGCATTCGATGACGGCGGCATTTTTGCCTTACGAATCGTTGCTTCATCGTTTCCTACTTCTTTTCGCACATCTTCGCGAATGACGATTGGACTTTCATCTGAAAAAACAACCGTAATCCCTTTTTTAATTCCTTCTTTTCGTAAACGGGTGCGAATCACTTTTGCAATCGGATCCGTATGCGTTTTTGAAATGTCAGCGATGCGAAAACGGGTCGGATCCATTTTATTTGCCGCACCCATGCTCGAGATGATCGGAATGTTGCGCTCTAAACATTGTTTCATTAAGTGAATTTTATATGAAATCGTATCCGATGCATCAATGACGTAGTCGATGTCATACGAAAAAATTTGCTCATATGTCTCTTCCGTATAAAACATTTTTAATGCAATGACTTCACACGCTGGATTAATGTCAGCGATGCGCTCTTTCATCACTTCCACTTTCGGACGACCGACAGTAGATAATAGCGCATGAATTTGTCTGTTCACATTTGTAATGTCAATATCGTCTTTATCAATTAAAATGAGACGTCCAACCCCTGAACGAGCAAGCGCCTCAACCGCAAACGATCCGACACCTCCAATGCCAAGAACGGCCACTGTGCTTTCGCTTAATTTTTTTAAACCTTCTTTCCCGATTGCGAGTTCATTGCGAGAAAATTGATGTAACATGTTGTTCCTCCCATATGTAAGTATTTCAATCGGATATACATGCATTATGACACAAAAAAAGCCTCAACGTAAAGCATGTTCTTTACGTCAAGGCTTTATTCGTTTTTGTTTCTGTAGTCCCAATCGTGCCGTCGCTGATGGCCTTTGTTTTGAACCCGCTCTCTCACAGGTGGGTGCCCTGTTTCAAGCTTTTGTACGTCCTCGGTATGTAAATGAGGCATGTACGCCACCTGAAAACCCGAGCTCCCGTATCACACATTGTTCGGTCAAAACAATAGGTGATACGACAAACACATCAGGACTCCGTGTTATTTGTATGTTAGCACACTTTCGATCGTTTTGCAACGTCACAAATTTAGTCTACTTTTTGAACGTCTTTCACGCGCAAATGCAGTTCGTCTAGTTGTGCTTCACTTACTGCGCTTGGCGCTTCCGTTAACAAACAGCTCGCGCTTGCTGTTTTCGGGAAAGCAATCGTATCGCGCAAGTTGGAACGACCCGCAAGCAACATCACGAGCCGGTCTAAGCCGAGCGCGATGCCGCCATGCGGAGGAGTGCCGTATTCAAACGCCTCAAGCAAGAAACCGAACTGTTCGCGCGCTTGTTGTTCTGTAAAACCAAGTGTTGTAAACATTTTCTCTTGTATATCGCGTTCGAAAATGCGGAGGGATCCTCCTCCTAATTCGTATCCGTTTAGCACAAGATCGTACGCTTGTGCACGAACGCTTGCCGGATCTGTATCAAATTTTGGCACGTCTTCGCGAACAGGCATCGTAAACGGATGATGCGCCGCGTAATAACGTCCTTCTTCTTCGTCGTATTCAAAAAGCGGCCAATCCGTAATCCATAAGAAATGAAATAGCGATTCATCAATTAATTGTAAATCTTTTCCGAGTTTTAAGCGCAACGCACCGAGGGAATCAGCGACGACTGATTTTTTATCGGCTACAAACAATAATAAATCGCCCACTTCCGCTTCAAGCGTTTGTATCATTTGCTTTTGTTCTTCTTCATTGAAAAACTTAGCAATAGGCCCTTTCAGCCCGTCGCTTTCGACTTTTAGCCATGCTAATCCTTTTGCACCATAGCGAGCAACGTATTCGGTTAACGCATCAATATCTTTGCGCGAATATTTATCCGCTGCCCCTTTTACGTTGATCGCTTTCACTTGCCCACCGTTTTGTACTGCGCTCGCAAACACTTTAAAGCCGCAATGTTTGACTTGTTCAGATAAGTCAACAAGCTCAAGCCCAAAACGTGTATCTGGTTTATCTGAGCCGTAGCGTGCAATCGCTTCATCGTACGACATGCGCGGAAATGGAGTAGGAATGTCGATCCCTTTTGCGATTTTCATGACGCGCGCCATCATGCGCTCTACCATCGCTAAAATATCATCTTGACTCATAAACGATGTTTCGATGTCGACTTGTGTAAATTCCGGCTGACGATCGGCACGCAAATCTTCATCACGGAAGCAGCGAGCAATTTGATAATACCGTTCGAATCCTGCAACCATCAATAGCTGTTTGAAAATTTGCGGCGATTGTGGCAACGCATAAAATTCACCAGGATAAACGCGGCTCGGCACTAAGTAATCACGCGCCCCTTCTGGCGTACTTTTCGTTAAAATAGGTGTTTCTACTTCTAAAAAACCTTCTTCGTCTAGAAAGTCACGAATGGCTTTTGTCACTTGATGACGCAATTGAAACGTTTGAAACATGACGGGGCGACGTAAGTCCAAATAACGATATTTTAAACGAACGTCTTCCGATACGTCTGTTTTATCTGAAATTGGAAATGGCGGCGTTTTTGCTTCACTTAAAATCGTGACGTGCGTCGCATGCACCTCAACCGTCCCTGTCGGTAAATTGTGATTTACTTGTCCTTCTTCACGACGTACGACCGTTCCTTCTACGTCTAGTACATATTCGCTACGAATTTTTTCTGCTACTTGTAATGCTTCTTTTGATACATCCGGACTAAATACAATTTGCACGATGCCCGTCCGATCGCGCAAATCAATAAAAATTAACCCACCTAAATCGCGGCGCTTTTGTACCCATCCTTTTAAACGGACCGTTTGACCGATTGCTGTATCCGTCACTTCTCCACAATAATGCGTCCTTCCAAACATATTGTCCCCTCCTATTGCAATGCGTTTTTCATATGCGAAATAAATGTATCAAGCGATACTTCCTGCTGTTCTCCTGTTGCCATACATTTGACGTTAATGATCCCTTTTTGCAGCTCGTCTTCACCTAAAATAGCGACATATTTCGCATGCAAACGATCAGCCGCTTTTAGCTGTGCCTTCACCTTGCGATCTTGATAATCTTTTTCTGCAGCAATTCCTTCTTGACGAAGTGAGGCGACGAGGGCAACGGCTTCTTCTTTCGCCTGCTCGCCTAACGCAACAACATAACAATCAATGCCTTCTGAAACCGGCAAAGAAATACCTTCTGCATCCAATGCCGCAAGCAACCGTTCAATGCTTAATGCAAATCCGATCCCTGGCGTTTCAGGTCCGCCAATTTCTTGAACGAGACCGTTATAACGGCCGCCACCACATAACGTCGTAATTGCACCAAATCCTTCCGCCTCGCTCATAATTTCAAATGCGGTATGATTGTAGTAATCTAATCCACGCACGAGCCGAGGGTCGACTTCAAATGCGATGCCAAGCTTTCGTAAATACATTTGCACTTTATTAAAATACGTGTACGATTGTTCATTTAAGTAATCTAAAATCGATGGGGCGGTGCGCATTAATTCATGTTCACGGTCTTTTTTACAATCTAAAATGCGCATCGGGTTTTTATGTAACCGCGCTTGGCAATCATCGCAAAACTCGTGAATGCGGTGTTGAAAATGGTCGATTAACGCTTGACGGTGCGCTTTTCTACTTCCAACGTCACCTAAGCTGTTGATAACGAGCTTTAACTTTTTCAATCCGAGCGAACGATATATATCGATCGCTAAAGCAATCACTTCCGCATCGATTGCTGGATCGTTGCTTCCGAGCGCTTCAACACCAAATTGCACGAACTGGCGGAAACGACCAGCTTGCGGACGCTCATAACGAAACATCGGCCCCATGTAATACAGTTTGACTGGCTGATTCGGATACCCGTACATTTTATTTTCTACAAATGAACGAACGACTGCTGCCGTTCCTTCTGGGCGGAGCGTTAAACTCCGACCGCCGCGGTCTTCAAACGTGTACATTTCTTTTTGAACGATATCGGTTGTATCGCCAACACCGCGCAAAAATAGTTCTGTATGCTCGAAAATCGGTGTGCGAATTTCTTGATAGTTATAGCGACGGCAAAGTTCGCGCGCAATTTGCTCAACATATTGCCATTTTGCTGCTTGAGCTGGCAATATATCTTGCGTTCCGCGCGGAATTTGAAATGACATGTCATTCCCTCCTTGATGATGATGTACAAATAAAAATCTCCCATCCCTAATAAATTAGGGACGAGAGACGAATTCCCGTGGTGCCACCCTAGTTGAAGCGCATGCTTCCACTTGTTCCGTTAACGCTCGGAGGCGTTCTCTCCTACTAACGATTGCGCGTTCAAAGAGAAACCTACGGAGTGTTCGTTCGTTAAGTCATCATGGAGAAATGCTTTCAGCCCGCGGCATTTCCTCTCTGTCCATGTGTACTCTTAACTACTTTTCTCCATCATCGGTGAAATGTTGAATTTTCTTTTATATTACGTACGAAAAAACGATTTGTCAAGACGACCTTCATTTTTCAAAATAGCGAAGCAAGCCATTACAGATCGCTTCGGTTGCTGCTTGTTGATATGTCGATGACGCGACGAACAATTCCTCATTCGGATGGCTTAAATAGCCAAGCTCAAGCAGTACAGAAGGGCGGCTATTTTCCCGTAAAACATGGTAGTTACCTACGCGAACGCCACGCTGTTGAATGCCTGTTAATCGACTGAGCGGTTCAAAAAGCGCATCTGCGAGCGATCGGTCCATTTGCTTATAGTAGTATATCGTTAATCCGTTTGCCGTTCGGTTTAATGCGCTGTCGTAATGAATGCTAACGAACGCATCCGCTTTATTTCTCGCCGCAACTTGAACTCTTTCACTTAACGATAAAAAACGATCGTCGGCACGCGTTAAAATGACGTTTACCCCTCGCTGTTTTAGCTTTTCGCTAAGCAATAGCGCAGTTTGTAATGTTAACATTTTTTCGATTGTTCCATTGACCCCCGTTGCTCCATAATCTTTCCCACCATGTCCGGCGTCAATCACCACCGTTTTTCCCAACGTCGTTTGAGGTTGCGATGGTGGAAGTTGTTCCATTGGTTGTTCATTCAGTTGAACGACCCATTCCGCTACATAACCAATCGTTTCACTGTTTACTTGAATGACGTACCATTGTCCTTCCTTGCGAATGACCGCAAAACGATCTCCGCGTTTCGCTTTAGCGATGACGGGCGCTTGTGTGGAAGCAGCGGCGCGAATATTCGTATAATCATATAACATTTGAACGTACGTCTTTTGTTCGCTATTTTGCTCTATATTCGTGACGTACGAACGATGTACCCATCCTTCTTTTCCTTCCCAACGAACGTACATCCAATCGCCTTGAATCGATGTTGCCGTCCCTTTTTCATTACGATTCACATATCCGATGATCGCAAACGTCGCACCCGGTCCTTTACGAATACGCAATCCGTCTGCTTGACATACAACCGATTGTTGCAGTTGTTTTCTCGTTTCCGGCTTTTCTTTCTGAATGTCGACATAGTTTCCATGCACCCATCCTGTTCGATTGGCAGCAAGCCGAATTTGCAGCCATTTTCCCCGCGTTTGAACGACCGCATATTGCTTTCCTTTCGCTACTTTTTCTTGCACGGAAAACGTAAAGCCTGGCCCTGTGCGCACGTTTAATCGGTCGACAGCAATGCGCACGTTCATTGCGGCTGTCGCCGTTTGAGCGATAAGCAACAAACAACAAAAAACGATCCATGACATGATCAGCGATTTTTTCATGTTGTAAGTCCCCCTACGTTGTCGATAGTCGCTACTTTATTTCTTCACAAAGAAAAAAAATCCTTCTTTGAATGAAAAGGTAGAAAAATTGGGAATAATACGAACGACATGTGACACGAAAGGAGATTCGTTATGCGTCATAGCGAAAAAGGGGAATTTATTCATACGCAATCACCGCTTATGCACGTCGACTTTCATTCATTTATTCAAAAAGAAAACGACTTGACATCGTTTGAACTCGCCTCCGAATTCGGACTTTCTCTTCGCGACGTCCAAAAACTAAAGAAACATTTAGCGCGAGGATAAAAAAACCGAGCTCGTCCCACAGGAGAGCTCGGTTTCTATTTGCTTTCAACAATAAGCGTCACCGGGCCAACGTTTGTCAGTTGTACATCCATCATCGCTCCGAATATGCCCGTTTCCACCCGAATTCCTTTTTGGCGTAATTGTTCGTTCAATGCTTCATATATTTGTTCCGCATGCTCCGGTTTTGCGGCATCCATAAAGTTCGGTCTTCTCCCTTTACGGCAGTCCCCATACAACGTGAATTGGGAAATTGATAAAATCGATCCGCCAACATCTAAAAGCGACACGTTCATTTTTCCATGTTCATCTTCAAATATGCGTAAGTGGGCAATTTTGTCGGCGACAAATGCTGCGTCTTTAACCGTATCATCATGCGTAATACCAACTAACAATACAAGGCCGAAATCGATCGCTCCTACGACTTCACCACCGACAGTAACTTTCGCATCTTTCGCCCGCTGAACGACAACTCTCATTGCGACAACCCTTTCTAGTTCATGATCCGTCGTACCGAATAAATATCTGGAATTTGCTTAATTCGCTCAACTACTTTTTGTAAATGACTTACATTATGAATAAAAATAGTCATATGAATCGTCGCCATTTTATTGCGATGATCCGTTCTTCCTGATACAGCGGAAATGTTCGTTTTCGTTTCATTAACAGCCTGCAGCACTTCGTTAAGCAAACCGCGCCGATCGTAACCGGTAATTTCGATGTCCACCGTATACTCCCGTTGACAGTTAGCTCCGCTCTCCCATTGCACAGGAATAAGCCGCTCCTTCGCTTCTTCTGCAAGCACATTCGGACAATCTGCACGATGGACAGAAACGCCTCGCCCTTTCGTAATAAAGCCGATAATTTCATCACCCGGCATTGGATTACAGCAGCGCGACAGACGAATAAGCAAATTGTCGACCCCTTCGACGCATACGCCAAAATCTCGCTTTTTCATCGGGGTCACCGTTTTTGCCTCTTGTAACATGTCGGACAAACGTTTCGCTTGTTCTTCTAAGTCGCGTTGTTTTCGCCACTTTTCTGTTAAACGATGCGCCACTTGAGCAGCTGTAATACCGTTGTAGCCAACAGCCGCATACATATCTTCTTCATTCGCAAAATTAAATTTTTCTGCAACGCGTCTTATATTTTCCGCGGTAAGCACTTCTTTGACATCGAAGCCCATATTGCGAATTTCTTTTTCAATAAGCTCTTTCCCTTTTTCAATGTTTTCTTCACGGCGCTGCTTTTTGAAAAATTGTCGAATTTTATTTTTAGCGTGCGATGTTTGTGCAATTTTTAACCAATCTTGGCTCGGGCCGTATGAATGGTTTGATGTTAAAATTTCAACAATGTCACCCGTCTGCAATGGATGATCGAGCGGCACCATTTTTCCGTTTACTTTCGCACCAATCGTTTTATTTCCAATTTCGGAATGAATGCGATATGCAAAATCAATCGGCACCGAACCAGCAGGAAGCTCAATGACGTCGCCTTTCGGTGTAAAAACGAACACCATGTCGGAAAATAAGTCCATCTTTAACGTTTCTACAAATTCTTCCGCGTTGTTCGTTTCATTTTGCCATTCGACAATTTCGCGAAACCATGATAACTTTTCTTCAAACGTATTGGGACGAATCGTTTTTCCTTCTTTGTACGCCCAATGGGCAGCAATTCCAAACTCTGCGATATGATGCATATCAAACGTCCGAATTTGCACTTCAAGCGGCTCGCCTTTCGGACCGACAACCGTCGTATGAAGCGATTGATACATGTTCGGCTTCGGCATGGCAATATAGTCTTTGAAACGTCCCGGCATCGGCTTCCAACACGTATGAATAATGCCGAGAACAGCGTAACAATCTTTAATGCTTTCAACGATAATGCGCACAGCGAGCAAATCGTAAATTTCGTTAAATTGTTTATTTTGCAACACCATTTTGCGATAAATGCTATAAATATGTTTTGGGCGTCCAGAAATTTCAGCTTGAATGCCAACTTCGTTTAGCCGTTCACGCATGTCTTGAATGACTTCTTCCAAATATTGTTCACGTTCGGCGCGCTTCTTTTTCATTAAGTTGACAATGCGATAATATTGTTGTGGATTTAAATAGCGGAGCGCCGTATCTTCTAGCTCCCATTTAATTTTTGAAATTCCTAGACGATGCGCAAGCGGTGCAAAAATTTCAAGCGTCTCGTTCGCGATGCGCCGTTGTTTTTCAAGCGGCAAATGTTTTAACGTCCGCATGTTGTGCAAACGGTCCGCCAATTTGATTAAAATCACCCGTATGTCTTGCGCCATCGCTAAAAACATCTTTCGGTGATTTTCCGCTTGTTGCTCTTCATGCGATTTATATTTAATTTTTCCGAGCTTCGTCACCCCATCGACGAGCATCGCTACTTCTTTTCCGAATTCTTTTTCTACATCTTCCTTTGTCACAGACGTATCTTCAACGACATCGTGTAAAAACCCGGCTGCAATTGTCGCAGGATCCATTTCTAAATCGACTAAAATGCCAGCCACTTGAATCGGATGAATGATGTATGGCTCTCCAGACTTCCGATATTGCTCGCGATGCGCTTCTTTTGCAAACTCATATGCCCGTTCAATAAACTGTACATCTTCCTTCGACAAATAACGGCTCGCCTTTTCAATTACTTGTTCTGCCGTTAATACTTGTTCATTTGCCATGCAATCACCTTTGTTTTAAACGTATTGACAATATTATCATGAAAATTTTCTCAAATGTAAAGAGCAATGATGCGAAAAAGAGGAGCGTTTTGCCCCTCCTTCCTTAAAATTGCATTAACGTTAAAATATCGTATCCTTTCAACTTTTCGCGACCTTCTAAATACGTTAATTCAATTAAAAACGCAATGCCTGCGACAACCCCACCGAGCTGTTCGACGAGCTTAATCGTCGCCTCAATTGTTCCGCCAGTTGCTAACAAATCGTCTGTAATAAGGACGCGCTGACCTGGCTTAATCGCATCTTTATGCATCGTTAATACGTCCTTGCCGTATTCTAAACCGTATTCTACTCGAATCACTTCGCGAGGTAATTTTCCTTCTTTACGGACAGGAACAAAGCCGACACCAAGCGCATAAGCGACTGGGCAACCGATAATAAATCCGCGCGCTTCTGGTCCAACGACGACATCTATTTTCTTCTCACGCGCATAATTGACAATTTGATCTGTCGCGTATTTATACACTTCACCTTTGTCCATAATAGTCGTAATATCTTTAAATTGAATACCTGGTTTTGGGAAATCAGGAACAATCGTGACGTATTGTTTTAAATCCATTGACATTTTCCTCCTCATACAATGAATCAAACCAACGTTTCAGTTGGGAATAAGATGAGTATAAAAACATGTGCTCAAGCTCCGCTTGGGCTTGTTTTAACCGATAAGACGGCGATTCCGTTAAATCGCGCTTTTGCACATGACGGACTAAAGAAACAATTCCGTTTTCGACTGTAACAAAGCCGAGTTCCGCAAACACTTGAACCATAAACAACATCGTTTCTTTCGTCCATCCGCGCGAGCGAGCTAACTCCTCAGCGTAACGCCGCATATCAAACGGGCTACGCTTATGCAAAAAAGAATATAGCCACTTAAAATGTTCACGCGTTGGCAGTACGCTAAAAAAGTGACTCTCCCTTTGATAGAATAACGCATAAATGCGCTCAGGTAAACTACAACTTAACAAAACTTTAACGATTTGCTGTGACGGAGGCAAATCGAGAAGGATCACGTACTTTCCACCGACATGAATCGCCGCCTCATTTTCGTTTTGGACATGTACAATTTCATCCGCATATGGCGATAACTGCAACGCATCGACCGTATCGCGATGAAAAGCAATTAATAGCCGTTTTTCTTTTGGAAGCGATGCAATGAGCTTATTCGGCTGGCGAATATGGCGCATATCAAACAATTGCCATTCGTTTACGGCTACATCTTGAATCATTAACTGTGGTTTACGAAAGTTATTCCATTCGTTAATCGCCAGCTCCCCAACAATCGAAAGACGAACGTTGGGCGCGATTTCGTCGCCAACGTGTCCAAAGCCAAATCCGATCGCTTCTAACGTTTTCCCATTTTCAGCTAACAGTAATTTCAAATGATTTTGATCCGTTCCAATTTTTCGCAACGTATCAAGCTGTACATTTTCTAAAAGCACGCGTGGTTTCGGATTCCCCATTCCAAATGGGGCAAGCCGATTCATTTGTTCAATTAATTCAAGTGAGACGTCCGAAATCGAACAGCATAAATCAACATGCGTAACAGGTACGAAATGTTCATCCGTTAGCTGTTGCTTCGCTGCCTCATTTAGACGGTGACGTAATTCATCTACATCATGTAAAGAAAGCGTCATCCCTGCCGCCATCGGATGGCCGCCAAAATGCGGTAAAATGTCCCGGCATTCCGACAAATTGGCGAATAAGTCAAACCCTTCAATGCTTCGCGCTGATCCTTTTGCAATGCCTTTTTCTCGATCAACACTTAAAACGATCGTCGGCCGATAAAAACGTTCAACTAAACGAGAAGCTACAATGCCGATGACACCTACGTTCCATCCTTCGTTCGCTACAACTAGCACGCGATCGTCGGCATAATGTTGCTCAACGAGTTGGATAGCTTCCTCTGTGATGTCATTGACGAGCTGTTGTCGTTCGCGATTCATCGCATCGATTTGTTCTGCTAACATATGCGCCTCGTGCTCATCTGTCGTCAACAATAACTGAACAGCTGGATCGGCGCAATCGAGGCGGCCAGCTGCATTGATGCGCGGGCCAATCATAAACGCGATCGTATCTTCTGTCACCGCTGTATGAGATACGCCGCATTGTTTGCAAAGCGCTTGTAAACCAAGACGGTTCGTTTGCCTAAATTGTTCGATACCTAAACGAGCGAGCAAATGATTTTCATCTTGGAGTGGGACGAGATCAGCAATCGTCCCGATCGCAACAATGTCAAGCCACTCATATGGCACGCGCCCGATGAGCGCGTGGGCAAGCTTGAACGCAACTCCTACACCGGCTAAATGTTTAAACGGGTAATTTGGACTTATTTTTGGATGAATCGTCGCATACGCTTCAGGCAATACCGGACCAGGCTCGTGATGGTCTGTAATAATTAAATCGATGCCGAGCTCTTTTGCTACGTTTGCCTCATGTAAAGCGGAAATGCCCGTATCAACCGTAATAATGAGCGAAACACTTCGTTCTTTCGCCAAGCGAAACGCTTGTTCATTCGGCCCATATCCTTCTGAAAAGCGATTTGGAATATAAAAAGAAACGTTAGCGCCTTTTTGTCGTAACGCGCTCACCATCACGACCGTACTGCTTACTCCATCGGCGTCGTAATCGCCAAAAACGAGAATATGCTCTCCGTTTGTAATCGCTTTCTCTATTCGCTCAACCGCTTTTTCCATATCGTTTAACAAAAATGGCGAGTGAAATGATTGCTTTCGTTCAAAAAAAGAACGAGCGGCTTCAACGGTATGATAGCCGCGGCTAACGAGCAATGAAGCAACAGGCGGAGCTATATGTAATGCTTTCGCAATCATTTGCACTTGTTCGTCGTTTACTTGTTGGACGTTCCAGCGGGTTTTCGATGCTAACATATCATTCACCCCTCAACCTTTTCATTATACAAAACAATGGGCCGAGGAGCAATTTATTGTTCGAGGTATGGATTAATATGCACCATCACATTATGCACTTGTGGAAACGACATCAATTTTTCTTTCACTCTTTTTCCGATTTCGTGACCTTCTAAAACGGTGACATGTGGATCGACAGCAATCTTTAAATCGACAACGACGTAGTGCCCGTGTTGGCGGGCATAGAGTGCATCAATGCGCTTCACTTCCCGGAAAGAAAGAATAGCTTCGCGTAAGTGAACCGTTTCTTCTTCATGCCACACGTGATCGAGTGCGTGATGGATCGATTCTGCCCCTAACTTCCATGCCATTTTTAAAACGAGAAGCGAAACGAATAGCCCGGCAACAGGATCGGCATAAATGAGCCAAGGGATGTCTACTTTTTGTCCGACGACGGCAGCGACAATCCCGATAAGAGCAGCAAGCGACGAAAAAACATCCGAACGATGCTCATACGCATTCACGATAATCGCATCGCTTTTAATTTTCTTGCCTAAAGCATACTTATAGCGAAACATCGCCTCTTTCACAACAATAGACAACACAACAGCATAGACGGCTATCATTTTCGGTGGCTCAATCGGATGAAAGAGGGAAGAAAAAGATGAAACTCCTATTTCTACTCCGACGATAAAAAGTAAAACCGCCACAATAATGGCAGCAATCGATTCCGCTTTCCCATGTCCGTACGGATGATCTTCATCAGGAGGTTGTTTAGCCGCACGCAAACCAACCCATACGGCAAACGATCCTGCTACATCGGAAGCAGAATGCACCGCATCAGCAACAAGCGCTTTACTATGAGCAATGATCCCGATCCAACCTTTTATGATCGCCAAAACGATGTTCCCTATAACGCCAATCATGGCGGCAAATTGGGCTTGTTGAAAACGCGTTTGTTCATCCATCTCATTCGCTTCCTTTCCCTTTTGCTTTTTAGTGTATCCTATTCAAGTGACGAAAAAACGTCGCGGCATGAGCCACGACGTTTATACTTCCGGTTCTACTTCTAATTGTTCGCGTTTTTGTTTTCCTTTTTTCAATTGTTTCGCCTTCCAAATGAGCCATAATTGTGCGGCGATAAAAAGTGACGAATATGTGCCTGAAATCAGCCCAGCGAGCAGTGCAAACGAGAAGTTACGGATTGCTTCACTACCAAATAGTAAAAGAGCTACGACTGTAAATACGACCGTTAATACTGTATTAACTGAGCGCCCAAAAGTTTGTTGTAATGCTTTGTTGACAACGTCCTTTAAATCGTCGGCCGTTTTCACTTTCCGTTTTTTCATTAAATAGCGAATGCGATCGAACGTGACGATCGTGTCATTAATAGAGTAACCAACGATCGTTAACACAGCTGCAATAAACGTTAAATCGACCTCTAACCGCGTCAAGCTAAAGAACGCAATGATGAAAAACGCATCGTGTAATAGCGCAACAATCGCCGCAAGCGCCATATACATTTCAAAGCGAACCGTTACGTAAATGATAATACCAACAGATGCAATTAAAACGGAAATGAACGCATTGCGCGCCAATTCCTTCCCGACTGTCGGTGACACGGTGCTAACGTTCGGCTCTATACCATACTTTTCTTTAAAATGCGATTTCAGCTGTGAAATTTCCTTTTGATCGAGCACACCGAGAAAACGGACGATAGCCATTTCGTTCTTATTTCCTGACAGTACGATATCTTTCGGTTCAAGACGTAATTTGTTTAATTCCTGCTTTACTTCCTCGGTTGTAAGCGATGTCTCGCTCATTAAATCGACGCGCGTTCCACTTGAAAAATCAATGCCTAAATTTAATTTGGCAGTAAAAAGCAATAAGAGTCCGATAACGACCATCGCCCCTGAAATGGCGAAAAACAGTTTGCTTCGTTTCACAAAATCAAGACGTGCAAACTTTGTCGGTACATCGGTATCATCTGTCACTTGTGCGATATTTAATATATCTTTCGGGTTGACACCGAAGTAGTGCGGTTTTTTATCAAACAAGCGGCTTTTCACAAGCAATCCGAGCAATATACGCGTCCCATATACCGCCGTAATAAAGCTTGCTAAAATGCTGATGATGAGCATCGTCGCAAATCCTTTTACCGAGCTCGTCCCATATGCAAACAACACAACACCAGCGATGATCGTTGTAATGTTCGCATCTAAAATCGTTCCGAAAGAACCACGATTTCCGATGCGATATGCTGACATCAGCGATTTTCCGAGCTTTAACTCATCTTTTATTCGCTCATATGTAATAATATTCGCATCGACAGCCATGCCGACACCAAGGATAAGCGCTGCAATTCCCGGTAGCGTCAACACGCCGTTCATCCAATCGAATACGAGCAAAATGAGATAGATGTAAACACTTAACGTAACGACAGCGACAATTCCCGGCAAACGATAAAAAACGAGCATAAATAAAAAAACGAGCGCGATGCCAATAATTCCTGCTAGAATCGTTTTTTGAAGCGCTTGCTCACCAAATTGTGCACCTACAGATGTAGAATAAACTTCTTTCAATTCAACAGGGAGTGCGCCTGCATTCAACAAATCAGCCAATTGTTTCGCTTCTTCAACTGTAAAGTTTCCAACGATAGAAACATCTGTCTGATTGAACACTTCATTCACTTGTGCAGCTGAAATAAATTTCGGATGCTCTTTTCCTACTTCTTTCGCGTACGAGTCAACGCCTTCTTCAAAATCTAGCCAAATGACAAGCACGTTATTTGGTGCCATGCTTAATACTTTTTCTGTCACTTGCTTAAATTTATTTGCATCTTTTAATTTAATTCCGACGCTCGGTTTTCCTTTATCATCAAACGTTTGTTTGGCGCCTCCTTCAACGAGGTCGCTCCCGTCCATCAACACGTTGTCGTGTACGTCGCGAAACGTCAATTTTGCCTCTGTCGACAAAATTTCACGCGCTTTATTTTGATCTTTTACGCCGGCCAATTGAACGCGAATACGATCGTTCCCTTCCACATCAATGCGCGGTTCACTTACTCCAAGCACGTTAATGCGCTTGTTTAACGCGCTCACTGTGCTGAGCAATACGTCTTTCGTAATTTTTTCCCCTTCTTTTGTCGGCTTCACTTCATATAAAATTTCAAAACCGCCTTGCAAGTCCAAGCCGAGCTTAATATCCTTTACAATTTTCTCCCCGGTTGTTCCCATCATGCCGCCTAGTAAAACGACAAGAAGGAAAAAAGCAATGATGCGACTACGTTTTACCATAAAAATCCTCCTCGATTCTGGACATACCAGAATTTTTACCAACAAAACAAATTATGAATGACAGTACACTTTCTGTCAATTTCCAAATGAACGATTAAAACAACTGTTCTAATTCTGAAAGACCTTCTTCCGTAAACCAACGGTCGTGCTTTTGTTCTTTTGTCATAATATAGGCCATATAATCCGTTGCACGTAATGATAACACATCGTTCACAAGCTCAAATAACCGCTTCTCCTCATTGTTTTTTTTCCATTTTTTCATCATTAAACAATTCCATACATCTTCAACAGTTGCTTGTTCGTAGCCGAGCAACTTCAACTCATCTACTTTACACTGTAAAGCTGGCATTAATTGTTCGCGATTCACGGTCATCTCCCCCATTTTGTCATGCTTGGCCAACATATGCATATATTTCATTGTATAAAAGATGACCTCATTTGAGAAGAGAGGGAGGAGCATGTCTAAATTTTTAAAAGGGACGATCATTTTAATTATCGCAGGATTGTTAACACGCATACTCGGGTTTATTAATCGCATCGTCGTAGCTCGTCTCATTGGTGAAGAAGGCGTCGGATTATATATGATGGCCGTGCCAACGCTTGTGCTAGCCATTACGATTACGCAATTTGGATTGCCTGTTGCCATTTCTAAACTCGTTGCAGAAGCAGAAGCTTTAGGTGACAAAAGAAAAGTAAAAAAAATATTAGTCGTGTCTTTATGTATGACAATGGTGTTAAGTTTAATCTTCTTTCCAACGTTGCTCGCGGTTGCCCCTATTCTTTCTGAAACGTTGTTTACAGATAAGCGCGTATATTATCCGCTCGTCGCCATCGCTCCTGTCGTGCCGATTGTTGCCTTGTCTTCCGTATTGCGCGGATATTTCCAAGGAAGGCAACAAATGAAGCCATTTGCGTATTCGCAGCTGCTCGAACAAGCAGTACGTATTACATTAATCGCTACGTTTACGACTGCTTTTTTACCGTACGGCGTCGAGTATGCAGCAGCTGGTGCGATGGTGTCAGCAGTTGTTGGCGAACTCGTATCGCTCATGTATTTATTCATTATGTTTAAGCGAAAAAAACCCATTCGTATTCGCTATCGCTTTTTCGCATACGTCAAAGAAGGAAAAGATACATTTGTTTCACTCATGAACATCGCTGTACCGACACTTGGAAGTCGAATGATCGGGTCAATCGCATGGTTTTTTGAGCCAATTGTCGTAGCGCAAAGTTTAGCATTCGCTGGCATGACAACCATCCATGCCACAAAGCAGTATGGGGAACTAACAGGCTATGCATTGCCTCTTTTAATGCTTCCGTCTTTTATTACGTATGCCCTTGCTACTTCGCTCGTTCCAGCCATTAGCGAAGCGGCTGCCCAAAAGCAACATCGTCTCATCGAATACCGTTTGCATCAAGCTGTGCGCTGGTCGCTTTTGGCGGGGGGATTGTCGATCGTCGTGTTATACGTATTGGCTGAAGAAATGATGCAGCTCATGTACGGGACAAGCGAAGCGGCCGTATTTGTCAAAGTGATGGCACCGTTTTTCATCTTTTACTATTTGCAAGGGCCGTTGCAAGCTGTGTTGCAGGCGCTCGATTTGGCGAAAGAAGCGATGACAAATAGCTTAATCGGTGCCGTGATCAAAACTGCGCTCATTTTTTTTCTCGCTTCTCAACCGTCGCTCGGCATTATGGGGGCAGCGCTAGCGATTACGGTCGGCATTATGATTGTCACTTTATTACACGCTGCTACAATTGTTAAAGCCATTTCTCTTTCTTTATACGTGAAGCAATATGTCGCTCATATGATCATTATCGTTTCTGTTGCCGCGATCGGACAGTTGCTCGTTCCACTCTTGCCTTTTTCATTACTTATCAAAACGATGGTCGTCATCGTGGTGATGACGTGCATATATCTCGTTCTTTCGCGATTGTTTCATCTCATTGAAAAAAACGAGTTTCGTCAACTATTTCGTTAGTCATTCGTCTTTTTCATCAATATAAAACGCCCCATCTTCGTATGTACAATATGAAATGCGATCGATACGCCTATATCCACGCTTCGCTAATTGCTTCACTAGCCATTCGGGCGTTTGATGAATGAGTGCCAAATGCTCTTCTTGGATGACACCGTCTTTAATGAGCGGCAACGTTAACGACGGTGTCTTCTTTTTCCCTTTTTCTTTTTCAAATACGGACAGTTTACCGGAAGGCTCTAAAATGGCAAATTCGACATCAGCAATATTTTTAACATTTTTTTCTCGTAGCTGAACAAGCAAGTCATCGAAATTGTATCTTTGCTTTCGCATCGCCTTTTCATCAATTTTTCCGTTGCTAATGATGACCGTCGGTGAGCCGTCAACGAGACGACGAAACGTTTCACTTTTCAATGAAAAAAAGGCAAACGCAATTTGAGAAATGGTCAACACAATCATCGGAACAAGCGTATGAAAAATCGGATCTTTCGGCTGTTCAATCGCAATGACAGCCATTTCTCCAATCATAATAAAAACGACTAAATCCAAAATGCTCAGCTCACCAATTTCCCTTTTGCCCATCATACGAAAAATAAATAAAATGACCCCATACAATAATAACGTGCGTAAAATGATCGTTACATACTCCAACTTGACTCCCCCTCGTTTATTCGTACGTTTTTTATTCTAAACAAATGGACAATGGAATATGTTTGTACTAAATGTAATCAGGAGGGATGAACATGGTTCGCGCTGTTTTGCATGGAGTGATAACAATTTTTATAAGCGCCATTATATGTAGTTTTATATTCGCTCTTTTGTTAAAATTGACAAGTTATGATGAAACATCGTTACGATGGGTCATGCACGTTCTCGCATTTTTATCGTTATTTTTTGGTGGATTGATAGCAGGGGGGAAAGGAAAGGTTCGCGGCTGGCTGCTTGGCGGTGCAACGAGCATCATCTTTACAACGATCATTTTTTTATTCCAATTTCTTGGAATGAATCAAATGTTTTCGCTTGAACAATGGGGATACCATGCTGGTTTTCTTATTACGGCGATGGTTGGTGGCATGATTGGCGTCAATGTAGCGACATCGAAATCACGAAGCGCATAAAAATAAGACAGGCCGCAACCTGTCTTATTTTTCGTTGACAACTTCACGAATGGCCGCACGATCGTATGTAAGACGTGAACCGTCACCGGCACGAATGACAACCGTATGTTCATCGAGCGAATCGATGATGCCGTGCAACCCGCCAATCGTAATCACTTTGTCTCCTTTTTGCAAATTCGCCTGCATTTGTTGAACAGCCTTTTGGCGCTTTTGTTGTGGGCGGATAAGCAAAAAGTAAAAAATCGCGAAAAACAAAATGAGCGGCAACAAGCTAGCTACTGTTTCCATATGTTTCACCCCCTTTTAAAAGTTTTTTGCATTCGGCTGATTAAAGCCGTATTGTTCAAAAAACTGCTCACGAAAATCGCCAAGGCGATCTTCGCGAATGGCCTGTCGAACTTGCTCCATTAATTTTATCAAAAAGTAGACGTTATGGTAAGACGTAAGACGAATGCCAAACGTTTCATCGCATTTAATTAAATGACGAATGTACGCGCGCGTGTAATTGCGGCACGTATAGCAGTCACAGTTCGGATCAAGCGGCGTAAAATCGCGCGCATATTTCGCATTTTTAATGACGACGCGCCCTTCGCTTGTCATCACTGTTCCGTTGCGACCGATGCGCGTCGGCAACACACAGTCAAACATATCAATGCCGCGAATCGCTCCGTCAATGAGTGAGTCTGGTGAGCCAACGCCCATTAAATAACGAGGTTTATTCGCTGGTAATAGCGGCGTTGTAAATTCTAATACACGGTTCATCACATCTTTCGGCTCACCAACCGATAAGCCGCCGACCGCATATCCTGGGAAATCGAGCGACACTAAATCTTGCGCGCTCTGTTTGCGAAGCTCTTCAAACTCCCCGCCTTGTACGATACCGAACAGTCCTTGTTCATTCGGACGTTGATGCGCCTTTAAGCATCGCTCTGCCCAACGGCTCGTCCGTTCAACCGAACGTTTCATATATTCGTACGTGGCAGGATACGGCGGACATTCATCAAACGCCATCATAATATCGGAGCCGAGCGCATTTTGAATTTCCATCGCTTTTTCTGGCGATAAAAATAGTTTATCGCCATTTAAATGGTTGCGGAAATATACTCCCTCTTCCTCGATGCGACGAAATTCGCTTAAACTAAATACTTGGAATCCGCCGGAGTCTGTTAAAATTCCGCGATCCCAATTCATAAAAGTATGGAGACCGCCTGCTTCTTTCACGATATCATGGCCTGGGCGAAGCCATAAATGATACGTATTGCTTAAAATGACGCCAGCTCCCATTTCTTTTAATTCCTCCGGAGAAAGCGTCTTTACCGTCGCAAGTGTGCCGACAGGCATAAACATTGGCGTTTCAAACGATCCGTGCGGCGTATGCAATATGCCGAGACGCGCGCCCGTCTGCTTACACGTTTTAATGAGTTCGTAACGAATTGGTGTCACATATAGTCCCCTTTCTCGTTTTATATAATAAGCATCGCATCGCCAAAGCTGAAAAAGCGATAACGCGCTTTTACGGCTTCTTCATAGGCACGCAGCACGTTTTCCCTTCCAGCTAATGCGCTAACAAGCATAATGAGCGTTGATTTTGGCAAATGGAAATTTGTAATCATCCCATCAATAGCACGAAACGTATAACCAGGATAAATAAAAATATCCGTCCAGCCGCTTTCTGCGACAAACGTTCCTTGATGGCGAGAAGCAATCGTCTCAAGCGTGCGCGTTGATGTCGTACCAACGGCAATAATGCGTCCACCTTTTGCTTTGACATCATTTAGCAATTGAGCAGTACCTTCCGTCATTTGATAAAACTCCGCATGCATATCATGTTCTTCAACATTTTCCACGTTCACCGGACGAAATGTACCTAATCCGACATGTAACGTAATAAAGGCAAGATGGACTCCCTTTTTTTTCACATCATCAAGAAGTTGTTCAGTAAAGTGCAGCCCTGCCGTCGGCGCCGCCGCAGAACCAGCTTCACGCGCATACACCGTTTGATATCGGTCGCGATCGTCAAGCTGTGCTTTAATGTACGGAGGAAGCGGCATTTCACCAAGCGACTCGAGCACTTCAAGAAAAATGCCATCATACGAAAACGAAAGCACACGTCCCCCATGCTCAAGTTCAGCGATACACTCCGCGCGTAAACGGCCATCGCCAAATGAAATGGCCGTTCCTACTTTCACACGCTTCGCCGGCTTAACGAGCGTTTCCCAGCGGTCACCGTCAAGCTGCTTTAATAAAAGCACTTCAATGTGCGCGCCTGTTCCTTCTTTTTCCCCGTACAGACGCGCCGGCAAAACACGCGTATCATTTAAAACGAGACAATCTCCTTCGTTCAAATACGATAAAATGGAGCGAAACGTCGGTTCATGTGTAACTTCGCCTGTTTGTTTATTCAATACCATTAAGCGCGACGCTTCACGATTTGGAAGCGGTGTTTGCGCAATAAGTTCTTCTGGTAAATAAAAATCAAATAAATCTACTTTCATATTCACGTCCCTTTCTTTATTCTATTAACGAAAACGACCGACGATATAAAAAATAAGCGATAAAACGACGCTTAAAATGATGGACGTCATAATTGGAAAATAAAATGTCGCGTTTTCTTTTTTAATAACAATGTCCCCAGGCAAGCGCCCAAGTTTAATAAATTGCATGAGAAAACCAACGATGATGAACATGACACCAATGAGCATGATCGTCTTTGGTAAGTTCATTAGCGCGGCACCTCCAAACCGAAATGGTTGTAAGCAAGCGGTGTGACGACTCGTCCCCGCGGCGTTCGCTGCAAAAAGCCAATTTGCAATAAATACGGTTCATACACGTCTTCGATCGTTTGCGCCTCCTCGCCGATTGTAGCGGCGATCGTTTCTAATCCGACCGGACCCCCGCGAAACTTCTCCATCATGCTTTTTAATAGTTTATGGTCAAGATGGTCTAATCCTAACCGATCGACTTGCAATTGTTCGAGCGCCTCATTCGCCAATGTAAACGTAATCGTTCCATCCCCCCGCACTTGAGCGAAATCGCGCACGCGGCGCAACAATCGATTCGCAATGCGCGGTGTTCCACGCGAGCGGCGCGCCACTTCCCATGCTGCTTCGTCTTCGATTTTTACCGCAAAAATGTGCGCTGTTCGTTTCACGATATGAGCAAGCTCTTCTGGCGTGTAGTACTCTAATCGGCTCAAAACGCCAAAGCGGTCGCGGAGCGGGGCGGAAAGCGCCCCTGATCTTGTCGTCGCCCCTACAAGCGTAAAAGGCGGCAAATCGAGTCGGACAGAACGAGCGGCCGGCCCTTTTCCAATGACAATATCTAAACAGAAATCTTCCATTGCAGGATATAACACTTCTTCTACCGCGCGCGGCAGACGATGAATTTCATCAATGAATAGCACATCCCCCGGCTCAAGTGTCGTTAAAATCGCAGCTAAATCTCCCGGACGTTCAATCGCTGGACCTGCCGTCGTTCGCAACTGGACACCCATTTCGTTTGCGATGATGGCAGCAAGCGTCGTTTTCCCAAGTCCCGGCGGCCCATACAACAACACATGATCAAGCGTCTCTCCGCGCATTTTTGCCGCTTCAATAAAAACCGTTAAGTTTTCTTTCACTTTTTGCTGTCCGATATATTCTCGCAGCTGTTTAGGGCGAAGACTATACTCAAGCGATGCATCGTCGTAGTCAGCTGCGCCTGAAATGAGACGCTCTTCCATCGTGCATCCTCCCTTACTTCAATAGTTTTTGTAAAGCAAGCTTAATATATCCTTCTGTCGATAGCTGCTCTTGTTTTAAAATTGGCATCACTTTTTGAATTTCTTTTTCCGCATAGCCGAGCGCCTTTAACGCTTCAAGCGCTTCGGAAAGCGCGTTTATTTCTTCAACTGGCTCGGTAAATAAATTCGGAAACGCGTCTGGAACAACGGCTTGCAATTTTCCTTTTAAATCTAAAATCATTTGTCGTGCCGTTTTTTTTCCGACGCCCGGAAACTTGCATAAAAACTTATCATCTTCTGCTTCGATCGCTTCAACAAGCTGTTCTATCTGCCCTGCAGCTAAAATAGCGAGCGCTCCTTTTGGACCGATGCCCGATACTTGCAACAATTTAACGAACAACGCCCGCTCTTGACGAGTATGAAATCCGTAAAGGGCAAGCACATCTTCACGTACATATTGATATGTATATACAACAATTTGTTGCTGTTTATTGATTTGGAATGAAAATGGATTAGGGGTAAACATTTGGTAGCCTATGCCGTTATTTTCAACGACAATATATTCTGGGCAAACGTAATCTACATATCCACGAATAAATTCAATCAATGCCGCGTCCTCCTTTTCTCACGCCTTTCATTTTAGCATAATATAAACTATGCGGAAAGCGCGAGCCGAAACGCATATGTTTGAACGTTGAACATAAAAAAAGCCCGCTCTCATTCGCGGACTTATTTTCCGAACGGCTCATACGCTTCGATGACCCGTTTATAATTCCTTTTTGAACGAACAGAAATGCCTTTTTTCAATTTTTCCTGTTCATGACTTTCAAGCTTCTTTACATCAATTTGAAAAAACGACTGAATGACACGTGAAGACTCGCCCGGTTTCCCTTCAAAAATGGAAAGTGTTCCATCTTTCGTAAGACCAAAATAGCCCGCTTTCGTTAACGGGGAAAGATCGTCAACGTACCGTTGAAAAACAATTTGCTCGTCATCCATATTGATGAGGTGCCACTCTTTGTACTTGTTCCATATGTCCTTCATTGATGTCACCGTTTCTTCACGTATTTCTTCGCTTACTTCTCCATCCATATATACCGTTTCCAAAATGACAGTCATTTGTACTGGCGTCGTGTTGTGCGCTAAAAATAAACTCAGCAATAATGTAAGCACCATCATTTCTCACCTCATTCATATGTTTTCCATTTTCAAAAAAAATAAACGGTCTTGCCATCGCAAGACCGTCATTCTAACATCGATTCATCTAAGTTATGGTAAATTTCTTGAACGTCATCGTCATCTTCAAGCATATCAATGAGCTTTAACATTTTCGTTAAATCGTCACCTGTTAGCGTCGTATACGTTTGTGGAACCATCGTGATTTCGGCCGTCGCAAACGTAAATCCTTGTTCGGCTAACGCATTTTTTACATGTTCAAACTGTTCTGGAGACGTGTAAATCTCGAACGAATCTTCCGTCGTTTCCATTTCGTCCGCACCGGCTTCAAGCGCTTGTAATAACATATCATCTTCATCAATGTGTAGCCCTTCACGAGCGATAACAATGAATCCTTTTCGATCAAATAAATATGATACGCACCCTGTTTCTCCTAAGTTCCCACCGTTTTTCGAAAACGCTACCCGGACATTCGATGCGGTGCGATTTTTATTATCTGTTAAACAAATGACCATAACAGCGACGCCGCCCGGACCGTATCCTTCGTAGCGAATTTCTTCGTAATGTGTATGCTCTTGATTGCCTGTCGCTTTTTTAATGGCGCGCTCAATATTTTCGTTCGGCATGTTCGCCGCTTTCGCTTTTTCAATCGCAAGACGCAACGTTGCGTTTGTCGCTGGGTCACCCCCGCCCATTTTCGCTGCCACGTAAATTTCCTTGGCGAGCTTCATAAATATTTTACCGCGTTTCGCATCTTGTGCGTTTTTGCGACGTTGAATATTTTTCCATTTGGAATGCCCTGCCATTTGGATCCCCTCTCATATGTGAAAAATGTCCATAAAAACTATAACAAAAATGAACGAAAAAAAACAGGGGGAAAGCCCCCTGTTTACCAGACTGTTGAAAAACGATTTTGTCAAGGACAAAATCGTTTTTCTTTTGTTAATATGTTAAAGGAAAACTATGAAGAAGGAGAGGTAGAAGTATGTACCGTCCTTTCTCCAAGTCAGAATTGAAAA
>NZ_JAHZOE010000014.1:0-55219 GCF_019448545.1 Anoxybacillus sp. ST4
TTCAATTCTGACTTGGAGAAAGGACGGTACATACTTCTACCTCTCCTTCTTCATAGTTTTCCTTTAACATATTAACAAAAGAAAAACGATTTTGTCCTTGACAAAATCGTTTTTCAACAGTCTGAAATAAAATGAGGCGGCAAGCCTCATTTTATTTCCGTAAAAGCCTATGCAACGTAAGCAATTGGTATGCATTGCAAATTAATAACGGGAACAACATTAAATATAACCAATTTTCTTCATTAATCCGCAATACCGGGAACCATTCAATCACCGTAACAACAACCATAAAAAATAAGGCAGGAATAAATGCTTCTTTGTTTGTTTCACGCATTTTTACGTATGCAACAATAAGTCCAAACAGGAAAATAAATAAAGCAACAAGCACGTAACTGACAATTGACTCTCCTTCTTTAGCAAACAGTTGATAGCGAAAATAAACGAGATCAAATAAAACAAAAGCAATGAGAACGATTTGTACCGCATTCCACAAGCTTGCGGAACGGAAAATTCCGAGACCAAAACGATGAATTGTTAAATATGCAAAAAAACCCATTTGACTAATGACGCTAAAAATGAAACCAACTCCAATCAGCCAAACGAGAACAGATAAAATTTCTTTTATCTCAAAAGATGTAAAAAGATGTGCGTATTCATTCCACTTTACAGCAAAACCAACAATCCCTGTACTTATTCCACCGACCAACAATGTTGAAAAAAACAATTGAACCCACTTTCGACTGTTCACCTATAAACCCTCCACTTCTCAATATCCCTTTCAAAATTCTATCAACGAAATAAGAAAAATGCTAGCGAATATTTTTGCAAAGAATATTGAATATTAACAGTAAGGAAACTTGTTGAAAGGGGCCCTTAATGATGAATCGAACATTTTTGCTCCTCGCATTTAGTTGTGCATTAGCGCTAGCAGGGTGCGCTCAACAAGAGAAAACCCCTGTACAACCTGATTACGATCAAACAAAAAAAATGGTCGTTGATATTTTAAAAACGGACGAAGGGAAAAAAGCAATTCAAGAAGTGATGAGTGATGAAAAAGTAAAACAGCATCTCGTCATGGATCAAGAAGTTGTAAAAAAAACGATTGAGGAAACGTTAACTTCAGACAAAGGAAAAGCGTTTTGGAAAAAAGCATTTGAAGATCCAAAGTTCGCTCAAAATTTCGCGAAAAGCATGAAAGAGGAACATGAAAAATTATTGAAAGCGCTAATGAAAGACCCTGAATATCAAGCAATGATTGTAGACATTATGCAAAATCCAGAAATGAAAAAATTAATACAAACAGAGATGAAAAACAAAGATTTTCGCGCTCATTTGCAAAAAGTGATTACTGAGACATTTAGCAGCCCGCTATTTAAAGCAAAAATTGAAGATATTCTTATCAAAGCAGCGGAAGAAATGCAAGGCGGTAAGAAAAAATCCGACCAAGAGGGATCGAGCGAGGATCAAACAGCATAAGGGTGTCCTTGCATTATCGGGACACCCCTTGTAAATACATATGCACAATCGATCATCAAAGAAAGACGCTACTTCATCGTAACTTTGCGATAATTTTTTTAGCAATATTCATATATACTTTTCCAATTGGATGATCTTCACCGTATACAGAAGGGGCAAAATCATCATCGTTCCAATCAGGTTGTCCGAGCGGTAGCTGTCCAAGTAAGTCCGTCTGTAATTCTTCAGCTAATTTTTGGCCACCGCCTTTTCCAAAAATATATTCTCTTTCACCTGTTGTTTTGCTTTCAAAATATGACATATTTTCGATAACACCAACAACTTCATGATTCGTCCGAACCGCCATCGCTCCCGCTCTTGCGGCAACAAAAGCAGCCGTTGGATGAGGCGTCGTCACAATAATTTCTTTCGATGTCGGAAGCATCGTATGCACATCTAACGCTACATCCCCTGTGCCTGGGGGTAAATCTAATAGTAAATAATCCAATTCTCCCCATTCCACTTCATCAAAAAAGTTTTTTAACATTTTGCCAAGCATCGGTCCACGCCAAATGACCGGAGAATTATCTTCTACAAAAAACCCCATAGAAATTACTTTTACACCAAACCGCTCAACCGGAATAATTTTTTCTCCACGGACGATTGGCCGTTCTGTAATCCCCATCATATCCGGCACACTAAACCCGTAAATATCCGCATCGATTAATCCAACTTTTTTCCCAAGACGTGCAAGCGAAACAGCTAAATTAACGGATACGGTCGATTTCCCTACGCCACCTTTCCCGCTTGCAATCGCTAAATAAATCGGTTCATTCGTTAATCTTTCCTCTTCTAACGGCAATTGAGCAAAACGAAGCCCAACAGATGATGCTCCTGCATCTTTTAAACGTTGTACAACCGTCTGTTGCACTTGAAGTTGTTCCGCCGTCCCTGTTTTAGCTAAAGCAATTTTTACGCTTACTAGCCCTTTTTCTTCATTTATTTTGACTTCTTGAATCGCTCCTGTTTCTTTAAACGTTTTTTTCAAAAAAGGGTCGTAAATCGTTTCAAGCAGCTCTACAACTTGTTTTTCTGTCAACATCGCGCCTCACCAATCCTTATGTATTCGGTTTCACACTTTCAATATAACATAATTTTCTGCATAAAAAAATGAATCCTTCTCACTCAGAAGGATCACGTTCGTTTGATACGTAACGTAAAACGCCTTTGTAAATCGAAGCGGCAAGCTGTTCTTGATACGTTGAGGATGCTAGTAATTTTCGCTCTTCTTCATTTGACAAAAAGCCGATTTCAACTAAAGCTCCTGGTTTTTTAGCCATTTTTAATAAATATACTGTTTGAATGGGCTTCGCCAATCGATGTGTATTTTCCAAATTGACGCGTAGCTCTTGTTGAATAAACTTCGCTAACCTTGCATTTTCCTCTAATGAAGGATAGTAAAAAACTTGTGCGCCTCTCCATTTCGGCGAAGGGATGGCATTTAAATGAATGCTAATAAAAAAATCTGCCTCTGACTCATTCACAAATTGAACTCGCCGTTGTAAATCTTCTATTTTCCTTCGGCTATATCCTCTTGTTTGTTCGCTTGCTAAATCATGATCTCCTTCTCTCGTCATTTGAACGAGTGCACCTTGTTGTTGCAAATAATCGCGTAATTTTAACGCCACATCTAGTGCGACTTCCTTCTCCAAAACATCTCCTCCGACCGCTCCTCCGTCAGGTCCTCCATGCCCGGGATCAAGAACAATAATTTTTCCTGATAACGGTAAGCTCCATGCTTTCCAAGAGCGATCATGAAGGACATAAAACTGTAAAAAAAGGGCAAAAACAATGAAAACAATAATAATACGTATTTTCATCCCTTCTCCTCCCCACTATTTATGTTATATGGGACAAGAGGAGAATTTAGAACGGTTACTTCAAACGAAGACGTTGACGGCGCAGTCCTTTTTCGATTCCTTCTCTCCACCATCCGTCGATGTAACGGGCGCATGCATCGTACATGTCATCTCCGTATTCTTTCATACGGTCATACAACTCATCAATGAGCTGCATATATTCATCGATACAACGTCTTCTCACCGTTTCCTTTGACTCACCATAATATATAAAGCGGCTATAATGCGCCCCGATCAAATATGCTTCAATCGCCACATCGATACATATCGTTTCGATCCATTCAGAAACAATGATGTATCGTTGCCAATACGTGCGCATACGTTGCCATAGTTCATGATAAGAAAGATCGCGCAATGCATTTCGTTCATCAGTTAGCTGCTTTTCTATCTTTTTCGCTGTAAACGATGTAAGTATTCCCATCTTCTTATCCCTCCTCATACATATTGTTTGCATGAAAATGAGAGACATACAAAAAAATCTCGGCAAATAATTGCCGAGATTTTTTGACATTAACGTTTTGAGAACTGTGGTGCACGACGAGCGCCTTTGAGACCGTATTTCTTACGCTCTTTCACACGAGAATCGCGCGTTAATAAACCTGCACGTTTTAATGTTTGGCGGTATTCAGGGTCAACTTGTAACAATGCACGAGCGATACCGTGACGGATCGCACCTGCTTGACCTGTAAATCCACCACCGCTTACGTTTACTAATACATCGTAGCTACCGAACGTTTCCGTTAAAACAAGTGGCTGTTTTACAACTTCCACTAACGATTCATATGGAACGTAGTCACGAATGTCACGACCATTTACGATAATGCGTCCTTCACCTGGAACGAGACGCACGCGCGCAACTGAACTTTTGCGACGGCCTGTGCCGTAGTATTGTACCTGTGCCAAAATAATGCCCTCCTTTAATCAATTATCCGCGAAGTTCATAAACTTCTGGTTTTTGTGCTTGATGCGGATGTTCACTTCCGCGATAAACGTGCAATTTTTTGAACATTTGACGACCAAGGCTACCTTTTGGAAGCATGCCGCGAATTGCCTTTTCAAGCATTTGCTCTGGGTAATTTGTGCGCATTTCAAGAGCTGTTCTTACTTTTAACCCGCCTGGATGTAAGCTGTGGCGATAGTATAATTTGTTTGTTAATTTTTTACCTGTCAATTCAACTTTTTCTGCGTTGATGATGATCACATGATCACCTGTGTCAACGTGCGGTGTGTAAGTTGGTTTATGTTTACCGCGCAAAATTGCAGCAACTTCGCTAGCAAGACGTCCTAACGTTTTGCCTTCTGCATCAACAACGTACCATTTACGTTCTACTTCATTTGGCTTCGCCATATACGTACGCATTTGTTTTCCCTCCTAAAATAAAAAATAAACAAGCAATATTTATTTCAACACGATTAATTTCCGGGGCTAATCGTGGGTTTAAAATACATACCATATGATATAATATCTCTTTCACAACCTAATGTCAAGAAAATGTTACACCTGGATTAGTTGTCATAAGAAACGTGCCATAAATATAAGCCGTGACCTGGGGCCGTCTTCCCCGCAGCGCTTCGATTTTTTTGTTGCAAAATCGTTTTCATCTCTTCAGCACGTCGTTCCCCGCGCCCAACTTCTAGCACTGTTCCAACAATAATGCGAACCATATTGTACAAAAAGCCGTTGCCGACAAGACGGAAGATTAGCTCTTCTCCTTCTTGAATGACTTCCGCTTCATAAATGGTACGAACTTTATCGTCAATTTCCGTTTTTGCCGAACAAAAACTTGTGAAATCATGCGTCCCGATCACATAACGGAGCGCTTCGTTCATCGCCGTGACATGAAGTTTATACGGGTAGTGATATACATAATGGCGTAAAAAGACGTTTTTCTCTCCCATCCAGACGCGGTAGCGATATTCTTTCTTTTTTACGCTAAATCGGGCATGAAAAGAAGGAGATACTTCACTTGCTTCTTTGACAATGACATCATCCGGGAGAAGAGCATTTAACGCCTTTGGCCATTTTTCATCTGGAATCGTAAGCGGCGTATCAAAGTGAATCACTTGTCCATATGCATGAACCGTTGCATCCGTTCTTCCTGACGCATATACGCGAACAAATTGCCCTTTATGAATGATGGAAAGTGCATGCTCTAGTTCTCCCTGCACCGTTCGCTTTTGTTGTTGAATTTGATATCCTGCAAAATGCGTACCATCATATGCAATGGTACATTTTATTCTTCTCATGATTTTCGCTCCTTCTCATGAACGAAGTAACCATAACGCAATAGCCAATAAGCCGATGAAAAGCATAAAAGCAGTATCTATTCGTCCCCACGTCAACTCGCGCCATTTTGTTCGATTTTGACTACCACGATATCCGCGTACTTCCATCGCGACAGCTAGCTCTTCTGCTCTTTTAAATGCGCTAATAAATAGCGGAACGAGCAACGCCGTCATCGCTTTCATTCGTTCTTGTAACGGACCGCTTGAAAAATCGACACCACGAGCGGTTTGAGCTTTCATAATTTTTTCGGTTTCTTCCATTAACGTCGGAATAAAACGAAGGGAAATGGACATCATGAGCGCTAGTTCATGAACAGGTACATTCCATTTTTTCAAAGGCGAAAGTAACGACTCCATACCATCTGTCACTTCAATCGGCGTTGTTGTTAACGTTAATAGCGTCGTGACGACAATAAGGAGCAAAAAGCGTAAAGAAATAAACGCCCCTTGTTGAATCGCTTTATCGTACACTTCAATGCCAAACCATTGAAAAACGATATCTCCCTCTTTTGTTAATAGCACATGGAGAAAAAAAGTAAATACAATGACCCACAAAACAGGTTTTAACCCTCTCATCATAAATGAAAAAGGAATGCGTGATAAAAACAACAAAAGGCATGTAAACAAAGTCAATATTCCATACGTCCATCCGTTGTTCGCAAGAAATACGATGAACACGTAAATAAACATAAGCAGCAGTTTTGTACGTGGATCGAGCCGATGAATAAAAGAGTGTCCAGGAACATATTTTCCGATAATCATACCGTTCATCATATACGCTTCACCCTAGTAAATAACGTTTGTAAAGATCGGACGACGTCTTCTATCGTCAAACAAGGTTTTGGAAATTGTATCCCGAATTTTTGCTCGATGGCCCGCTGAAACAAAACGGGTTCAGGGACATCTAACCCAAGATGTATTAAATCATCAACGTTACGGAAAATTTGTTCTGGTGTCCCTCTTCGAACGATCGTTCCTTGATGCATAATAATAATATCATCCGCGTAACGTGCTGCCTCTTCCATGCTGTGTGTCACGAGTACAATCGTCATCCTTTTTTGCCGTTGAAGCTTTGCAAACATGTCCATCATTTCTTTCCGTCCACGCGGGTCTAATCCTGCCGTAGGTTCATCTAACACAAGCACTTCCGGCTCCATTGCTAACACACCAGCGATCGCCACACGGCGCATTTGTCCACCGCTTAAAGCAAACGGAGATTTATGTCGCACTTCTTCCGGCAGCCCGACAAGTGCTAACCATTCACCAACACGAGCTTTTGCTTCTTGTTCCGACATTCCGAAATTCATCGGCCCAAAACAAATATCTTTTTCTACTGTTTCTTCAAACAATTGATGTTCAGGGAATTGAAAAACAATGCCTACTTTCTTCCGTAAAGGTTTTAACTGTTTTTCTTTTTTTCCCGCTGCAATTGTATAATCGCCAAGGTGGACGGTCCCTTTTGTCGGTTGAAGTAAGCCATTGAAATGTTGTAAAAAAGTGGACTTCCCTGATCCTGTATGACCGATTACCGCTACATATGAGCCGCTGCGAATATCAACATGAATATCGTACAATGCTCGCTTCTCGAAAGGGGTATTTATTTGGTAACGATGTTCGACATCGCGGAATACAATGTCCATAATTCACTCACCAACCCCTCCATTGTTAAATGATCAGCCGTCATTGGAATACCATTGTTCTTCAATCGTTGACTTAGCTGTAGCGAGAATGGTAAGTCTAACCCCATCTCTTCTAATTTCGCCCCGTATGCAAAAATATGCGCAGGCGTTCCTTCGAGCACAATTTTTCCTTTATTCATCACAATAACCCGATCTGCTTTTGCGACTTCATTTAAATCATGAGTAATCGAAATGACCGTCATATCGTGTTCCCGACGAAGCGACTGCATCACATGAAGAACGTCTTTTTTCCCGCTCGGGTCAAGCATGGATGTCGCCTCATCTAAAATAATGACATTCGGATGAAGAGCGATGGCGCTTGCAATGGCGACGCGTTGTTTTTGTCCACCTGACAAGCGATGCGGCTCGTGATGAATGAAATCTTCCATTTTTACTTTTTTTAACGCTTCGTTTATGCGTTTTTTCATTTCCTCTTTTTGTATCCCTCTATTTTCAAGACCGAAAGCAACGTCATCTTGAACCGTCGTTCCAACGAACTGGTTGTCTGGATTTTGAAATACAATACCTAATCGCTCACGTACGTCCCATACTGTTTCTTCATTCAATGGGATTCCACATACATGAATCGTTCCGCTTGTCGGTGGCAATAAACCAATTAACAACTTCGCTAATGTTGATTTACCTGATCCGTTATGACCAACAATTGTTACCCATTCACCTTTATACACTTGAAACGATATGTTTTGTAGAGCATACGTTTGTTCACTTGCATATTGAAAACTTACATCTTCCACACGTACTGCAACTTCCACGACTCTCTCCTCATCTCTTCTGAATGTTCTTACTCTCTACTCTACTACAAAAAAGAAAACAAAAAAAAGGGCATAGATCCAGTTCAAAAACTGTCTCGCCCTTGTAAAAACGTATTAAACTAGTTCAATAATCACCATTGGCGCACCGTCACCGCGACGTGGTCCAAGTTTCATAATGCGTGTATAACCACCTTGACGGTCTTGATAACGTGGTGCGATATCGCTGAACAATTTTTGAATCGCATCTTGACCTGTTTCTGTGTTTGCTACTTCTTTGCGAACGAATGCAGCCGCTTGACGACGTGCATGCAAATCGCCGCGCTTTCCTAATGTGATCATTTTTTCTACAACAGAACGCAACTCTTTTGCACGAGCTTCTGTTGTTTCGATTCGCTCATTAATGATTAAGTCTGTCACTAAATCACGAAGCAATGCTTTACGTTGAGAGCTTGTGCGTCCTAATTTTCTGTAAGACATGTGATGTCCCTCCTTTATTTCACTTTTAACATGAAAATGCCTAGTTAACCAAACGCTTAACTAGTCATCTTTACGTAAGCTTAATCCTAGCTCTTCTAACTTCGCTTTTACTTCCTCAAGCGACTTGCGGCCTAAGTTGCGCACTTTCATCATATCTTCTTCTGTTTTTTGAGCAAGCTCTTGCACTGTGTTGATGCCAGCACGCTTTAAGCAGTTGTACGAACGAACGGAAAGATCAAGCTCTTCAATTGTCATTTCGAGCACTTTTTCTTTTTGGTCTTCTTCTTTTTCAATCATGATTTCAGCATGTTGTGCCTCGTCCGTTAAGTTCACAAAAATGTTTAAGTGCTCTGTTAAAATTTTTGCCCCTAGTGAGATTGCTTCTTTCGGGCCGATGCTACCATCTGTCCACACGTCGATCGTTAACTTATCGTAGTTTGTCATTTGACCGACGCGCGTATTTTCGACTTGGTACGATACGCGCGATACCGGCGTATAAATGGAATCGATCGGGATAACACCTATCGGTTGATCCTCGCGCTTATTAGCATCAGCTGGTGTATACCCACGCCCGCGTTTCGCTGTCATTCTCATGCGCAAACGACCGTCTTTCGCCAAAGTGGCAATATGAAGGTCTGGGTTGAGAATTTCTACATCGCTATCGTGAGTAATATCGGCAGCTGTAACGACTCCTTCACCCTGTACATCAATCTCAAGCGTCTTTTCTTCGTCCGAGTAAATTTTTAGCGCTAGCTTTTTAACATTTAAAATGATCGTTGTTACATCTTCCACGACGCCATCAATTGTTGAAAACTCGTGCAATACACCATCTATTTGAACAGATGTTACAGCGGCACCAGGGAGTGAGGATAACAGGATACGACGTAAGGAGTTACCCAAAGTTGTACCATATCCACGCTCAAGTGGTTCAACGACGAATTTGCCATATTTGGCATCCTCGCTGATTTCAACCGTTTCGATTTTCGGCTTTTCGATTTCCAGCATTCCTTTAACCCTCCTTCAAAACGTCGAAACCCCGATTAAACCGATGACAGCTCAATCGAAATTCCCCCATGAATAAGTTCCCGAATGTGCACAACAACTGTTTTTCATTTCCCTGTAAGAATGACTATATCCCATTATTGACACATACGCAAATTCTATACAGAGAAATTAAACACGACGACGTTTTGGCGGACGGCATCCGTTATGTGGAACCGGTGTAACATCTTTGATCGCTGTAATTTCTAGTCCAGCCGCTTGAAGTGCACGAATTGCTGCTTCACGACCAGCACCCGGACCTTTTACGTTTACTTCAACAGTTTTCATGCCATGCTCCATAGATGCTTTTGCAGCAGCTTCTGCAGCCATTTGTGCAGCGAACGGAGTTGACTTACGAGAGCCTTTAAAGCCTAACGCACCTGCACTTGACCAAGAAATTGCATTTCCATGAACGTCTGTAATTGTGACGATTGTGTTGTTAAAAGTCGAACGGATATGAGCAATACCAGATTCAATGTTCTTTTTTACACGACGTTTACGCGTATTCGTTTTACGTGCCATTCGTTCATGAACCTCCTTTACTTAATTATTTTTTCTTGTTCGCTACTGTACGACGTGGACCTTTACGTGTACGAGCGTTGTTTTTCGTATTTTGGCCACGAACTGGCAATCCGCGACGATGACGAAGACCACGATAGCAACCGATCTCCATTAAACGTTTAATGTTTAAAGATACTTCGCGACGAAGATCTCCTTCTACTTTCAAGCGATCTACGATTTCACGAATTTTCCCTAATTCTTCTTCTGTTAAGTCGCGAACGCGAGTGTCTTCAGATACGCCAGCCTCTGCTAAGATTTTTTGTGCAGTTGCTTTACCGATTCCGTAAATGTATGTTAATGAAATGACTACACGTTTGTCACGAGGAATATCTACACCTGCAATACGTGCCATGATTTGTACACCTCCTCAAGTTTTATCCTTGTTTTTGCTTATGCTTTGGATTTTCGCAAATAACCATAACTTTTCCGCGTCTGCGAATAACTTTGCATTTTTCGCAAATCGGTTTTACAGATGGTCTAACTTTCATGAGAACTTACCTCCTTGTTCGTGCGGAGTGTTATTTATATCGATACGTAATTCTTCCACGTGTTAAATCGTAAGGTGATAACTCAACTGTTACTTTATCACCCGGTAAAATGCGAATAAAATGCATGCGAATTTTACCTGAAACGTGAGCTAAAACGGTATGACCGTTTTCAAGTTCCACTCGGAACATCGCATTCGGCAACGTTTCAACGACTGTACCTTCCACTTCAATTACATCGTCTTTCGCCATTGAACGGCTCTCCCTTCTTTTTTGAAATGAGTAACATGTTCAACTAACACGACCAGTTTACAGCTTACGATGCGCATCCGCAAAGAAGGTTAAAGCGTTCAAAGTGTTGTTAAAATTTCATATCCCGCCTCAGTAATCGCAATCGTATGTTCAAAATGAGCACAAAGCTTGCCATCTACTGTGACGACTGTCCAATTATCTTCTAACGTGCGAACATAACGGGTTCCTGCATTCACCATCGGCTCAATGCATAGAACCATGCCTGGCTTTAACCGCGGTCCCTTATTTGGCGGACCGTAATGTGGGATTTGCGGATCTTCATGTAAGTCTTGACCAATTCCATGTCCGACATACTCACGCACAACGGAAAAGTTATGCGCTTCAACGTATGTTTGGATCGCATGGGAAATGTTCGTTAACCGTGCGCCAGGTTTCGCTTCTTCCAATCCACGATACAATGACTGCTCTGTCACTTCTAAAAGCTTTTTCGCCTCTTCTGAAATGGCTCCGACTGGATATGTCCATGCCGAATCACCATGGTATCCATTGTACTTTGCGCCAATATCGATGCTAATAATGTCTCCTTCGCGAAGCACACGGTCTCCTGGGACGCCGTGAACGAGCTCCTCGTTTACCGACGTACAAATGCTCCCACGAAATCCATTATATCCTTTAAACGAAGGAATTGCATCATGTTTGCGAATAAACGTTTCAGCAATATGATCGAGCTCTTTTGTCGTTATACCTGGCTCGATATATTTTTGTAACTCTTGATGAGTTAACGCAACAATTCGGCCAGCTTCACGCATAATTTCAATTTCACGCGGGGTTTTGCAAATGATCATTATTGTAAGCCCCCAAGTAATTCACAAATGTCAGCAAACACTTGATCAATATGTTGTTGTCCGTCAATGTTGCGCAAATACCCTTTCGCCGCGTAAAAATCAAGCAACGGCTGGGATTGCTTCATATTGACTTCAAGACGGTTCGCTACTGTCGCTTCGTTATCATCTGCACGTTGATACAACTCTCCACCGCATTTATCACAAACACCGGCTTGTGCTGGCGGATTAAATACGAGATGATACGTTGCTCCGCATTCTTTACAAATGCGTCTACCTGTTAGACGTTCCATTAAAATGTTTTTATCTACTTCAATGTTAATGACATAGTCGATGGAGCGGTTCAATTGTTGAAGAAGCGTTTCTAACGCTTCAGCTTGAGCAACTGTTCGCGGAAACCCATCAAGCAAAAAACCGTTTTGGCAATCGTCCTTGCTTAAACGCTCACGAACAATGCCGATTGTCACTTCATCTGGAACAAGATCGCCGCGATCCATATATGATTTCGCCTTTAAACCGAGCTCTGTTCCCTCTTTCATCGCTGCTCGAAACATATCCCCAGTAGAAATGTGAGGAATTTTGTATTTCTCAACGATTTTCTCTGCCTGTGTGCCTTTTCCAGCTCCCGGCAGTCCCATCAATACTAAATTCATCAATTTCTCCCCCTCAGCTCTCTATATGAGGTAGAGGGAATAAAATTCCCAACACCTCTTTATTTAATAAAGCCTTTATAATGGCGCTTCACTAATTGGCTTTCTAGCTGCTTCATCGTCTCTAAAGCAACGCCAACGACGATTAGCAAGCTCGTTCCTCCAATTTGAGCAGAAGGCGGTAGTTTAGCGAACTCGATAAAGAAGACAGGAAGAACAGCGATTGCTGCTAAAAATAGAGCCCCGACGAAAGTTAAACGATACAAAACGCGTGTAATGAATTCCTGCGTGTTCTTTCCTGGACGAATGCCTGGAATATAACCACCTTGCTTTTTCAAATTGTCCGCCATTTGTTCTGGATTGACTTGAACAAACGCATAAAAATACGTAAAGGCAACAATTAAAGCGACGTATATGAGCATACCAACTGGTTGTGTGTAGTCAAAAACTTTTTTGATCCACAATGTTACATCATTCGAGCCGAAAAACGATGCAATCGTCGGTGGAGTAATGATAAACGACACCGCAAAAATAACCGGAATAACACCTGCCGGGTTTACTTTTAACGGAATGTGTGTCGAATGACCACCTACTGGACTACGTCCTTCTAATCGCTTCGCATACTGAATCGGAATTTTCCGAAACGCTTGTTGCATATAAATGACGCCAACAATAACTGCAACAACTGCTAAAGCGACCAACAATACTGTAACGATGCGTAAAAACAGCTGATCACCAGCGTTTTCAAATTGTTGAACATAAATTTGGTTAAGCGTCGTCGGGATACCAGACACAATTCCTGCAAAAATCAATACAGAAATGCCGTTCCCAACACCTTTAGCCGTAATTTGCTCACCAAGCCACATTAAAAAGGCTGTTCCAGCTGTTAAAACAAGCGCGATAAGCAAATACGTCGGAATGCCTGGATTTTTAATAAGCACACCACCAGACATATTATGAAAGCCGTACGACATAGCAAACGCCTGGATAAAACCAAGCACAATTGTAAAATAGCGAGTAAACTGAGCGAGTTTACGACGGCCTACTTCCCCTTGCTTCGACCATTCAGTAAATTTAGGAACAACATCCATCTGTAATAACTGTACGATGATGGATGCCGTAATGTATGGCATGACGCCCATCGCAAAAATAGAAAAGTTTTGTAGAGCGCCACCACCGAACGTATTCAACACGCCAAAAGCGTTGAATTGATCTTGCATTTTTAGTACATCTGCATTTACGCCCGGCACGGGAATAAATGTACCGATGCGAAATACAATGAGCATAAGAAGGGTGAATACAATTTTTCTTCTTATATCACCCACGCGCATAAAATTGGAGATTGTTCGAAACATTAAATCACCTCAGTTGTACCGCCAGCAGCTTCGATTGCTTCTTTTGCAGAAGCAGAGAATTTATGAGCTTTCACTGTTAATTTTTTCGTGAGCTCACCGTTTCCAAGAACTTTGATGCCTGCTTTCAACTTGCTTACGACGCCTGTTTCAAGCAACAATTCTGGTGTCACTTCCGTACCGTCTTCAAAGCGATTTAACACTTCGAGGTTAACGATCGCATATTCTTTACGATGGATGTTAGTAAAGCCGCGTTTTGGTAAACGACGGAATAAAGGTGTTTGACCACCTTCAAAGCCGATGCGTACACCGCCGCCAGAGCGAGCGTTTTGCCCTTTATGTCCTCTACCAGAAGTTTTTCCGTTACCAGAGCCGATACCACGACCAACACGATTACGTTCTTTACGGGAACCTGGTGCTGGTTGTAATTCATGTAGCTTCATGCCTAGGCACCTCCTTATTCTTCTAATTCTTTTACTGTTACAAGGTGAGAAACTTTATTGATCATTCCACGAATGGCTGGATTGTCGTTATGAACAACTGTTTGATGCAATTTTCGTAAACCTAATGTTTTAACCGTCACGCGTTGGTCTTGCGGACGACCGATTACGCTGCGAGTGAGGGTAATTGCTAATTTTTTCGCCATCATTTTTCCCTCCCTTATCCTAACAGTTCCTCAACTGTTTTGCCGCGCAATTTTGCAACATCTTCAGCACGTTTTAATTGCTTCAAACCGTCGATTGTTGCGCGCACCATGTTGATTGGTGTGTTGGAACCGATTGACTTCGATAAAATATCGCTAATGCCTGCTAACTCTAATACCGCACGTGCAGGACCACCGGCGATAACTCCTGTACCTTCAGATGCTGGTTTTAAAATAATTTCACCTGCTCCGAAATGTCCGATTACTTCATGTGGAATCGTTGTACCAACGATCGGTACAGTAATTAAGTTTTTCTTCGCATCTTCAATTGCTTTACGAATTGCATCCGGAACTTCTTGAGCTTTTCCAGTTCCGAAGCCGACATGACCGTTTTTGTCACCAACAACGACTAACGCAGCGAAACGGAAACGACGTCCACCTTTTACAACTTTAGCTACGCGGTTAACGGCAACAACGCGTTCTTCTAGTTCAAGTTTATTTGGATCAATGCGACGCATCTCTGTCCCTCCTTCTTAATTAGAATTGTAATCCAGCTTCACGAGCAGCGTCTGCAAGTGCTTTAACACGTCCATGATATAAATATCCACCACGGTCGAATACAACCGATGTAATTCCTTTTTCAAGTGCACGTTTAGCAATTAATTCGCCCACTTTTTGAGCTGCTTCAACATTGCCCGTTGATTCTAAATCGAAATCTTTATCTAATGTTGACGCGCTAACAAGCGTCACAGCTTTCATATCGTCAATGATTTGCGCATAAATGTGTTTGTTTGAACGGAACACATTTAAGCGTGGACGTTCCGCAGTTCCTACTACTTTACGACGAACACGAGCGTGTCTTTTTTTGCGAACTGCATTTTTATCAAGCTTAGTGATCATTCGTGTCACTCCTTTCATTTACCTAAGCAGCATTATTTCTTACCAGTTTTACCTTCTTTACGACGTACAACTTCACCTTCGTAACGAATACCTTTTCCTTTGTAAGGCTCTGGTGAACGAACGGCACGAATGTTTGCTGCTAATTCACCAACGCGTTGTTTGTCCGCACCTTTAACAATAATTTTTGTTTGTGAAGGAACTTCGATTTCAAGTCCTTCTTCAGGCTCAATTTCAACAGGATGAGAGTATCCTACGCTTAACACGAGCTTTTTCCCTTGTTTTGTCGCACGATAACCGACACCGACAAGCTCAAGGCCGCGCTCATAACCTTTTGAAACACCTTCAACCATGTTTGCAAGTAAGCTACGAGTCGTTCCGTGAAGCGCGCGATGATGTTTCTCATCACTTGGACGCTCAACTGTTAAAACGTTACCTTCTAATTTAATGACCATATCTGGATGGAACGTACGAGTAAGTTCACCTTTCGGACCTTTTACAGTAACTGTGTTACCGTTTAATGTAACTGTAACACCAGCTGGAATTTCCAATGGTTTTTTACCAACACGTGACATGTATTACACCTCCATTCGTTACAAAATAATTACCAAATGTATGCTAACACTTCGCCGCCAGTGCGTTTTTGACGTGCTTCTTTGTCAGTTAAAATACCTTGAGATGTTGAAAGAATTGCAATTCCTAATCCGTTCAATACGCGTGGAACTTCGTCCGCTTTTGCATATACGCGCAAACCAGGTTTGCTAATGCGTTTAAGACCTGTAATTACGCGTTCATTGTTTGGACCGTACTTTAAGAAAATACGAAGAATACCTTGTTTGTTATCTTCAATGTATTCGACATCACGAATGAAACCTTCACGCTTTAAAATTTCAGCGATTTCTCTTTTAATTTTTGAAGCAGGAACTTCAAGTTTCTCGTGACGCACCATGTTCGCATTACGAATGCGAGTAAGCATATCTGCAATTGGATCTGTCATCACCATTATGTTTTACCTCCTTCCCAACTCATGGGTTTATTACCAGCTTGCTTTTTTCACACCAGGAATTTGACCTTTATACGCTAATTCACGGAAACAAATACGGCAAAGTTTAAATTTGCGATATACAGAGTGTGGACGTCCACAACGCTCACAACGAGTGTACGCTTGCACTTTAAACTTTGGTGTGCGTTTTTGTTTCGCGATCATTGATTTTTTAGCCACGTTTTCGCCTCCCTCTTTTTACGAATGGGAATGATTATTTTTGGAATGGCATACCGAGCAATGCAAGTAATTCACGAGCTTCCTCGTCTGTTTTCGCAGTTGTAACGATCACGATGTCCATACCACGAACTTTGTTTACTTTATCGTAATCAATTTCTGGGAAAATTAATTGCTCTTTTACACCTAACGTGTAGTTTCCGCGTCCGTCAAACGATTTTTTAGAAACGCCACGGAAGTCGCGCACACGCGGTAAAGAAACGGAAACGAGCTTATCGAAAAACTCGTACATACGCTCACCGCGAAGAGTTACTTTCGCACCGATTGGCATTCCTTCACGAAGACGGAAACCTGCGATTGATTTTTTCGCGCGTGTAACAACTGGTTTTTGACCAGAAATTAATGCGAGTTCTTCTACAGCGTTATCTAACGCTTTCGCGTTTTGTACCGCATCACCAACACCCATGTTGATGACGATTTTTTCGATTTTTGGAACTTGCATCACAGATTTATAGTTAAACTTGCTCATAAGAGCAGGAACAACTTCTTTCAAATACTTTTCTTTAAGGCGGTTCATTTGAGTACCTCCCTTCCTCAATCACTTCATTATTTGTCTAAAATTTCACCAGAACGTTTCGCGTAGCGAACTTTTTTACCGTCAACCACTTTATATCCAACACGAGTTGGTAATCCTGTTTTTGGATCAAGAGGCATTACGTTTGATACGTGGATTGGCGCCTCTTGGCTGATGATGCCGCCTTGTGGATTTGCTTGAGAAGGTTTTACGTGTTTTTTCACGATGTTCACACCTTCAACAAGCACTCGGTTTTTCTTTGGAAACGCAGCGAGGATAACGCCTTGTTTGCCTTTATCTTTACCAGAGATTACTTGTACTTTATCACCTTTTTTTACATGCATCTGAATCGCACCTCCTTAAAAGGCTTTTCCTTTTCATTAAATCACTTCTGGAGCTAAAGAAACGATTTTCATAAAGTCTTTTTCACGCAATTCGCGAGCAACTGGTCCGAAAATACGTGTGCCGCGTGGGCTCTTGTCATCACGAATGATTACGCAAGCATTTTCATCAAAGCGGATGTAAGAACCATCTGTACGGCGCACGCCACGTTTCGTACGAACGACAACCGCTTTAACAACTTGACCTTTTTTAACAACGCCACCTGGTGTTGCATCTTTAACAGTCGCTACAACGATGTCGCCCACGTTCGCATAACGACGACCAGAACCACCTAGCACTTTAATAACAAGCACTTCACGTGCACCAGAGTTATCAGCAACTTTCATACGAGTTTCTTGTTGAATCATTGACGAAACCTCCTTTCGGATTTGTATCCATCATACCGAACATATTCATTAAACGATTACAGCTTTTTCAACCACTTCAACAAGACGGAAACGTTTTGTTGCAGAAAGAGGACGTGTTTCCATAATTTTTACGATGTCGCCCACTTTTGCCACGTTGTTTTCGTCATGCGCTTTATATTTCTTTGAATACTTTACGCGTTTGCCGTAAAGAGGATGCTTTTTATAAGTTTCTACAAGAACCGTGATTGTTTTATCCATTTTGTCAGAAACAACACGGCCAACGAGAACTTTACGATTGTTGCGTTCACTCATTGTGCGAACCTCCTCTCGATATCAATTATTTGTTAGCAGCGATCTCTCTTTCGCGAATAACAGTTTTCATACGCGCAATCGCTTTGCGTACTTCACGAATACGAGCTGTATTCTCTAATTGACCTGTTGCCAATTGGAAGCGAAGGTTGAATAACTCTTCTTTCAACGCTTTAATTTTTTGTTCAATCTCGGCAGTGGTAAGTTCACGAATTTCTTTAGCTTTCATTTGATTCACCACCAATTTCTTCACGTTTTACGAATTTACATTTGATTGGAAGTTTATGAGAAGCAAGACGTAACGCTTCACGTGCTACTTCTTCAGAAACCCCAGCGATTTCAAACATGACTTTACCAGGTTTAACAACAGCTACCCAACCTTCTGGAGCACCTTTACCGGAACCCATGCGCACTTCAAGTGGTTTTGCTGTGTATGGCTTTGAAGGGAAAATTTTAATCCATACTTTACCGCCACGTCTCATGTAACGAGTCATCGCACGACGAGCAGCCTCGATTTGACGGTTTGTAATCCATGCTGGTTCTAACGCTTGTAAACCGTATTCACCAAAATGTACTTCCGTACCGCCTTTTGCGCGACCTTTCATACGACCGCGATGTTCACGACGATATTTTACGCGTTTTGGCATTAACATGATTAATTTCCTCCTTCCTCAGTTTTCTTTTTCGTAGGAAGGACTTCTCCACGATAAATCCATACTTTCACGCCGATTTTTCCGTATGTTGTGTCCGCTTCTGCCGTTGCGTAATCAATGTCAGCGCGAAGAGTATGAAGTGGAACTGTTCCTTCACTGTAATGTTCTGAGCGAGCGATATCTGCTCCACCTAGACGACCAGATACCATCGTTTTAATTCCTTTTGCACCTGCGCGCATTGTGCGTTGGATCGCTTGTTTTTGCGCACGACGGAAAGATACGCGATTTTCAATTTGACGCGCGATGTTTTCTGCAACAAGTTTCGCTTCTAAATCTGGCTTTTTAATTTCAACAATGTTGATATGAACGCGTTTGCCAGTTAGTTCGTTCAACGCTTTGCGAAGCGCTTCAACTTCAGATCCACCTTTACCGATAACCATTCCTGGTTTCGCTGTGTGGATAGTGATGTTCACACGGTTTGCCGCACGCTCGATCTCAATGCGAGAAACAGCTGCATCGCTTAAACGCTTTGTAAGGTATTCACGAATTTTAAGATCTTCGTGTAAAAGGTCCGCATAATCTTTTTCAGCGTACCATCTTGATTCCCAATCACGGATAATACCAATGCGAAGACCGATTGGATTCACCTTTTGACCCACTGATTATCCCTCCTTCTTTTCTGAAACAACGATCGTGATATGGCTTGTGCGTTTGTTAATTGCGCTCGCACGACCTTGTGCACGAGGACGGAAACGTTTCAATGTTGGTCCTTCGTTCACATAAGCTTCTGTAACAACAAGCTTGTTAACGTCCATGTCATAGTTATGTTCTGCATTTGCCACTGCAGATTTTAATACTTTCTCGATAATTGGAGAAGCAGCTTTTGGCGTATGACGAAGAATGGCAACTGCTTCACCTACTTGCTTTCCTCGAATTAAGTCAATGACTAAGCGAGCTTTACGAGGAGCAATTCGAACCGTTCTAGCAACAGCTTTAGCTTGCATAATGAAAGCCTCCTCTCATATTAACGTCTTGTTTTCTTATCATCAGCAGCATGGCCTTTATATGTGCGCGTTGGCGCAAATTCACCGAGCTTATGACCAACCATGTCCTCTGTGATGTAAACCGGAACGTGTTTACGACCATCGTAAACAGCGATCGTATGACCGATGAATTGTGGGAAAATAGTTGAACGACGAGACCATGTTTTGATCACTTGTTTTTGTCCAGTTTCGTTCAATTTCTCAATTTTTTTCATTAAATGATCATCACAAAAAGGACCTTTTTTCAAGCTGCGACCCATAAGTGAACCTCCTTTCGTGATTGCTCTACGGTTCTTTTGAACCGTAGCTCAACCCCGTTATTTTTTACGACGACGTACAATAAATTTGTCGGATTTGTTTTTCTTTTTGCGTGTTTTGAATCCAAGCGTTGGTTTACCCCATGGAGTCATTGGAGACTTACGTCCGATCGGTGCTTTACCTTCACCACCACCATGTGGGTGATCAACAGGGTTCATAACAGAACCGCGAACTGTCGGACGAATACCTAACCAACGAGCACGTCCAGCTTTACCGATGTTCACAAGCTCATGTTGTTCGTTACCAACTTGACCGACTGTCGCGCGGCAAGTTGCTAAAATCATACGAACTTCACCTGAAGATAAACGAACAAGTACATATTTACCTTCTTTACCTAACACTTGCGCAGATGTACCTGCAGCACGCACTAATTGTCCACCTTTACCAGGTTTCAACTCAATGTTGTGAATTACTGTACCAACTGGAATGTTTGCTAAAGGTAATGCATTACCTACTTTAATATCCGCATCTGGACCTGACATGATTTCCATGCCAACTTCTAAGTTTTTCGGAGCGATAATGTAACGCTTTTCACCATCTGCGTAATGAATTAACGCGATGTTCGCAGAACGGTTTGGATCGTATTCGATTGTAGCAACGCGTCCTGGAATGCCATCTTTATCGCGTTTGAAGTCAATAATACGGTATTGACGTTTATGACCGCCACCTTGGTGACGAACAGTCAGTTTACCTTGGTTGTTACGACCGCCTTTTTTCTTTAAAGGCGCAAGCAACGATTTTTCCGGCTTATCTGTTGTAAGCTCAGAGAAGTCTAAAACCGTCATACCACGACGACCGTTAGACGTTGGCTTATATTTTTTAATCGCCATGTCCGTTTCCCTCCTTCACTTTTAAACTTATACTTCAAATAGTTCGATCTCTTTGCTGTCTGGCGTTAATGTTACAATCGCTTTGCGGCGACGATTTGTTAATCCGCTATAACGACCGACGCGTTTGAACTTTCCTTTATAGTTCATAATGTTGACCTTCGCTACTTTTACGCCGAAGATCGCCTCAATTGCGTCTTTTACTTCTGTTTTGTTCGCTTTCACATCAACTTCGAACGTATATTTTTTCTCAGTCATCAACTCTGTTGAACGTTCAGTAATGACGGGGCGCTTAATAATATCGCGAGGATCTTTCATTATGCAAGCACCTCCTCTACTTTTTCCACAGCAGCTTTCGTAATGACAAGCTTGTCGTGGTTGAGTACATCAAGAACGTTGATGCCGCTCGCTGTTACAACTGTCACTCCTGGGATGTTACGAGCTGAAAGGATCACGTTCTCGTTTGCATCAGCTGTTACAATTAACGCTTTGCGATCAACGGAAAGATTGTTTAAAATTTTAACCATTTCTTTTGTTTTTGGTGCTTCAAGCGCTAGGTTATCTAACACAACGATGTTGTTTTCAAGCACCTTTGAAGATAAAGCTGATTTAATGGCTAAGCGACGAACTTTTTTAGGAAGTTTGTAGCTGTAGCTGCGTGGAACTGGACCAAATACAATACCACCGCCACGCCATTGTGGAGAACGAATCGATCCTTGGCGAGCGCGTCCAGTACCTTTTTGGCGCCATGGTTTACGACCACCGCCGCTCACTTCTGCACGATTTTTTGTTTTATGAGTTCCTTGACGCAAGGAAGCACGTTGCATAATTACCGCTTCAAATAACACATGTTTGTTCGGTTCTACACCAAATACGGCATCGTTTAATTCAATTTCACCGATGTTTTCTCCGTTTTGGTTATACAATGCTACTTTTGGCATTGGGTAATTCCTCCTTTCTTAAAAAAATTATTTCGCTTTAACCGCGCTTTTAATAATAACTAGCCCTTTGTTCGGACCTGGTACGTTTCCTTTAATTAAGATTAAGTTGCGTTCTGGATCCACTTTTACAACTTTTAAGTTTTGTACTGTTACACGCTCGCCACCCATGCGGCCTGGAAGCTCTTTAGATTTGAATACACGGTTTGGAGCGATCGGACCCATTGAACCAGGACGACGATGATAACGGGAACCGTGAGCCATCGGTCCACGAGATTGTCCATGACGTTTAATTACACCTTGGAAACCTTTACCTTTCGACGTACCTGTTACATCAACGATTTCACCTTCGTTGAAAATATCAACTTTTACCTCTTGACCTACTTCATATTCCGCAAGATTTACACCACGAATTTCACGAATGAAGCGCTTAGGTGTGGTGTTCGCCTTTGCAGCATGACCTTTTTGCGGTTTGTTCGCTAACTTTTCACGTAAGTCTTCAAAACCTAATTGAATCGCTTCGTAACCGTCGTTTTCGATCGTTTTCTTTTGAAGAACTACGTTTGGAGTGGCTTGAACAACTGTTACAGGAATAAGATCTCCGTTTTCAGCGAACACTTGAGTCATGCCGATTTTTCTTCCTAAGATTCCTTTCATCTTTCACACCTCCTATATCACAATTACAACTTGATTTCAATATCGACACCAGACGGTAAGTCTAAACGCATTAAAGAATCTACTGTTTGTGGCGTCGGGTTGACGATGTCAATTAAGCGTTTATGTGTGCGCATTTCGAATTGTTCACGAGAATCTTTGTATTTATGAACCGCACGTAAGATCGTGTACACCGTTTTCTCAGTTGGTAACGGGATCGGTCCAGATACACTTGCGCCTGAACGCTTTGCAGTTTCCACAATTTTCTCAGCAGATTGATCAAGAATTCGATGATCATACGCTTTTAAACGAATACGAATTTTTTCTTTTGCCATTATTTTCCCTCCTTCTTCGCCTATTTTTAAAATAGACATTCTCCATGGAAATTTCCTTCACACTCGCCATGGCAAAGCGGCCGGGTGTGTCAGCAACCTTCCACTTCATCGCAGTCAAAGACCAACGTTTATTATTATATATAAATTTCATGGCCAATGCAAGCTTTTTATTTCTTTTCTCAACAAACTGCCTTTCCCATTATACATATTTCACAACTGATTTTCAATGGAACAAAAAATAAGTGGTCTAGCTTATCGCTAGACCACTTTCATTCATTACTCGATGATTTCAGATACAGAACCTGCACCTACTGTACGTCCACCTTCGCGGATCGAGAATTTTGTACCTTCTTCGATCGCGATTGGCGCGATTAATTCTACTGTCATTTCAATGTTGTCGCCAGGCATAACCATCTCAACGCCTTCTGGAAGTTGGATGATACCTGTTACATCCGTTGTACGGAAGTAGAATTGTGGACGGTAGTTAGAGAAGAATGGAGTATGGCGTCCACCTTCTTCTTTTGTTAATACGTAAACTTGCGCTTTAAATTTTGTGTGTGGAGTGATTGTTCCTGGCTTCGCTAATACTTGACCGCGTTGTACTTCGTCACGAGAAACACCGCGAAGAAGCGCACCGATGTTGTCACCAGCTTCAGCTTGGTCAAGAAGCTTACGGAACATTTCAACACCTGTAACAGTTGTTGCTTTTGGCTCTTCAGAAAGACCGATGATTTCTACTTGGTCACCAACTTTTAAGATACCGCGCTCAACGCGACCTGTAGCAACTGTACCACGACCAGTGATTGAGAATACGTCCTCAACTGGCATCATGAATGGTTTGTCGATTTCGCGTTGTGGAGTTGGGATGTACTCATCAACAGCGTTCATAAGCTCGATGATTTTTTCTTCCCAAGCAGGATCTCCTTCAAGAGCTTTTAACGCAGAACCTTTAATTACAGGAACTTCGTCTCCAGGGAAGTCATATTCAGATAATAGATCGCGAACTTCCATTTCAACAAGCTCTAAAAGCTCTTCGTCGTCTACCATGTCGCATTTGTTTAAGAATACAACGATGTAAGGTACGCCTACTTGGCGAGAAAGAAGAATGTGCTCACGAGTTTGTGGCATTGGACCGTCAGCAGCAGATACAACTAGGATCGCGCCGTCCATTTGTGCTGCACCTGTGATCATGTTTTTCACGTAGTCAGCGTGACCTGGGCAGTCAACGTGTGCATAGTGACGGTTGTCAGTTTCATACTCAACGTGTGCAGTTGAGATTGTAATTCCGCGCTCGCGCTCTTCTGGAGCAGCGTCGATTTGATCATACGCGCGCGCTTCTGCTTTACCTTGTTTCGCAAGAACTGTTGTGATTGCAGCTGTTAAAGTTGTTTTACCATGGTCAACGTGGCCGATTGTACCAATGTTGACGTGTGGCTTCGTACGTTCGAATTTTGCTTTAGCCATTATAATATCCTCCTTAATGTTTTTTATTAAGTATAGAATGCTTGGAAGCGAAAGTGCACAGGCACGTCCACTTCCAAGTCTTACATAAGTATTTATACTTGAACAATGCTAGAAAATCAATTATTCACCTTTATTTTTTTTGATGATTTCCTCAGCAATGCTCTTCGGAACTTCTTCATAATGGTCAAATACCATCGTGAACGTTCCGCGACCTTGTGTATTTGAACGCAATGAAGTTGCGTATCCAAACATTTCAGAAAGTGGAACCATCGCGCGCACAACTTGTGCATTACCGCGAGCTTCCATACCTTCGACGCGACCACGACGGGAAGTGATGTCACCCATAATGTCACCTAAATATTCTTCAGGAACGATGACTTCTACTTTCATGATTGGCTCAAGCAATACAGGGTCACATTTTGACGCTGCGTTTTTCAATGCCATAGAAGCAGCGATCTTGAACGCCATTTCACTTGAGTCAACATCGTGGTAAGAACCGTCGAACAATTTCGCTTTAATGTCGACAACTGGATATCCTGCAAGAACACCATTTTGCATTGCATCTTCAAGACCTGCTTGGATGGCAGGAATGTATTCTCTCGGAACAACCCCACCAACGATCGCGTTTTCGAATTCGAAGCCTTTTCCTTCTTCGTTTGGCGAGAACTCGATCCAAACGTGACCGTACTGACCGCGACCACCAGACTGACGCACAAATTTCCCTTCAACCTGTGCCGATTTACGGAATGTTTCGCGGTACGCAACTTGTGGAGCACCAACGTTTGCTTCTACCTTGAACTCACGGCGCATACGGTCAACGATGATATCAAGGTGAAGCTCACCCATACCCGCGATGATTGTTTGACCTGTTTCTTGATCTGTCCAAGCACGGAATGTAGGGTCTTCTTCTTGAAGTTTTTGTAACGCTGTGCTCATCTTATCTTGGTCAGCCTTTGACTTCGGTTCGATCGCAATTTGAATAACTGGCTCTGGGAATTGCATAGACTCCAAAATTACTGGGTCTTTTTCATCACACAGCGTATCACCAGTTGTTGTATCTTTTAAACCTACAGCTGCCGCAATGTCACCTGCGTACACTTGCGCAATTTCTTCGCGGTGATTTGCGTGCATTTGTAGAATACGACCGATACGTTCACGCTTACGTTTTGTTGAGTTCAACACGTATGAACCGGAGTTTAATGTTCCAGAGTATACGCGGAAGAACGTCAACTTACCAACGTAAGGGTCTGTCATAATTTTGAACGCTAACGCCGCAAATGGAGCGTCATCACGCGCTTCACGAACTGTTTCCTCTTCTGTATCAGGAACAGTTCCTTTGATCGCAGGAATGTCAACTGGAGACGGTAAGTAGTCAACTACGCCGTCAAGCATCAATTGAACACCTTTGTTTTTGAACGCGGAACCACAGAACACAGGGAAGAATTGGACAGAAACTGTCGCTTTACGAATTGCAGCTTTTAATTCTTCTTTCGTAATTTCTTCCCCTTCTAAATATCTCATCATTAACTCTTCATCAAGCTCTGCAACCGCTTCGATTAACTTTCCGCGATATTCTTCTGCCATATCACGATAGTCTTCAGGAATCTCGATGCGCTCGATATTTTTACCTAATTCATCGTGATAATGGTATGCGCACATTTCAACGAGGTCGATAATACCTGTGAACTGGTCTTCTGCACCGATCGGCAGTTGAACAGGGTGCGCATTCGCTTGCAAGCGCTCGTGAAGCGTTTTAACAGAATATAAGAAGTCCGCGCCGATCTTGTCCATTTTGTTAACGAAAACGATACGTGGAACACCGTATGTAGTCGCCTGGCGCCATACTGTCTCTGTTTGCGGCTCTACGCCTGATTGTGCGTCTAGTACAGCTACCGCACCGTCTAATACACGCAACGAACGCTCAACTTCTACTGTGAAGTCGACGTGTCCAGGTGTATCGATGATGTTAATACGATGGCCTTTCCATTGAGCTGTTGTTGCTGCGGACGTAATTGTAATACCGCGTTCTTGTTCTTGCTCCATCCAGTCCATCGTCGCTGCGCCCTCATGAACTTCCCCGATTTTATGAACGCGTCCTGTGTAGAAAAGGATACGCTCTGTCGTTGTTGTTTTACCGGCGTCAATGTGGGCCATAATTCCAATATTGCGAGTGTTTTCTAAGGAGAACTGTCTTGCCATATGGATTTTTTCTCCTTCCTTAAATGAAGTATCGTAATTTAATTTGCGTATAGGAATATAGGCGAATGAGCGATGGGCATGCTTTTTTAGTTTCAACCGCATCGCTCTCACCTATTCTTAATTTAAAAGAAAAATTACCAACGATAGTGAGCAAACGCTTTGTTTGCTTCTGCCATTTTGTGCGTATCTTCGCGCTTCTTCACAGCTGCACCTGTGTTGTTCGCAGCATCCATAATTTCGTTCGCTAAGCGCTCTTCCATCGTTTTTTCCCCGCGAAGACGAGCGTAGTTAACAAGCCAGCGGAGACCTAATGTTGTGCGGCGTTCAGGACGCACCTCAACAGGAACTTGATAGTTTGCACCACCTACACGGCGTGCGCGAACTTCAAGAACTGGCATAACGTTTTTCAACGCTTGCTCAAACACTTCCATCGGATCTTTACCTGTGCGCTCACGAATGATATCGAACGCTGTGTAAAGAATTTTTTGCGCTTTACCTCTTTTACCGTCAATCATAATTTTATTGATTAAACGTGTAACTAACTTTGAATTGTAAATTGGATCTGGTAACACATCTCGTTTAGGAACCGGACCTTTACGTGGCATAGTTTTTCCTCCTTTCAGTAAAAATCATCGAGAAATGATTAATGTTATTTCTTAGCTGCTTTTGGCTTTTTCGCACCGTATTTTGAACGACCTTGCATACGGTTCGCTACACCTGCTGTATCTAACGCACCACGAACGATATGGTAACGTACCCCTGGCAAGTCTTTTACACGTCCACCGCGAATTAATACAACGCTGTGTTCTTGTAAGTTATGACCGATACCCGGGATGTAAGCAGTTACCTCGATACCGTTAGATAAACGTACACGGGCATATTTACGAAGCGCGGAGTTTGGCTTCTTCGGTGTCATTGTACCTACACGTGTACATACTCCACGTTTTTGCGGAGAGTAAACAGTTGTTTGAACTTTTTTGAAGCTGTTATACCCTTTATTTAACGCAGGTGATTTAGATTTCACTACCTTTTTTGTACGACCTTTGCGTACAAGCTGGTTGATTGTAGGCATGGTAAATTTCCTCCCTTCACAATTAAATTCAAGCCCACACATCCAGGTGGCTCATTTTTATGCAAAAACAAAGTTTTTGTAGTAAACCCACAAAAACAGTTTTTAACGAATGATCGCAACAGCCGCTGCCCCTACATCGATTTTGCATGCCTTTCCAAGCTTTTTCATCGAGTCGACTTTACATACAGGCACATGAGCCTCATTTGCCGCTTCTACGACTTTTCGGATGATCGTTTCATCCGCATCTTCAGCGATTACAACTTCACATACCTTTCCATCTTTTAGAGCTCGCACTGTTTGTTTTGTTCCTACAATAATTTGCTTAGCCTGTGCGACTTTTTCATAAGACATGTAACATATCCTCCAAAGTGACAGGTTTCGGAACACCTTTATTATGCTATCACTTTCTAAGAGCTCTGTCAACTATATTTTTTCAACCTATTGCTAGCAAACGACGCTAGCAATAGGTTGATCATTATTTCGTTGTGACAACATCTTCATCTTTACTCGTTTTAATAACCGGTTTTACTTTGCGATAGCGTGCCATTCCCGTTCCTGCTGGAACAAGTTTACCAATAATGACATTCTCTTTTAATCCAAGCAACTCGTCGCGTTTTCCTTTGATCGCTGCATCTGTTAAGACGCGTGTCGTTTCTTGGAATGATGCCGCAGACAAGAACGAGTCTGTTTCAAGCGACGCTTTTGTAATTCCGAGTAATACTGGACGAGCTGTTGCTGGACGTTTCCCTTCCATCAACACTTTCGCATTTGCATCCGTAAATTGATGGATATCAAGCAACGTTCCAGGTAATAAGTCCGTATCGCCTGCGTCAATGACGCGAACTTTTCGAAGCATTTGGCGAACCATAACTTCGATATGTTTATCGCTAATTTCTACCCCTTGCATGCGGTATACTTTTTGCACTTCACGCAACAAGTACTCTTGAACAGCATTCATATCTTTGACTCTCAATAGTTCTTTCGGGTCGATCGAACCTTCTGTTAGTTCTTGACCGCGTTCAACTTTCTGTCCTTCTTGTACTTTGAGGCGTGCGCTATAAGGGGCTGTATACGTACGTGTCTCGACTTCGCCTTGAATGACGAGCTCACGTTGACGATCGCGCGTTTCATTAATAGCCACAACAACGCCATCAATTTCTGAAATGACCGCTTGCCCTTTCGGATTACGCGCCTCAAACAATTCTTGTACGCGCGGTAAACCTTGTGTAATATCGTCTCCTGCTACCCCACCTGTATGGAACGTACGCATTGTCAGCTGTGTACCCGGCTCACCGATCGATTGTGCCGCGATAATACCAACCGCTTCACCAACTTCCACTTCCGCACCAGTTGCCAAGTTTCGTCCGTAACATTTTTTACATACACCATGACGTGTGTTACATGTAAATGCCGAACGAATCCACACTTCTTCAATGCCAGCTTTTACAATAGCATTTGCGATATCTTCTGTAATCATTTCGTTTTCATGCACAAGCACTTCGCCTGTTTTCGGATGTTTCACCGTCTTGCGTGCGTAACGTCCAACGAGACGCTCTTCAAGCTTTACAATCACTTCTGTGCCGTCTTTTAACGCACGAATTAACGTACCACGGTCTGTACCGCAATCGTCTTCACGAATGATGACGTCTTGTGCAACGTCAACGAGACGACGTGTTAAATAACCGGAGTCAGCTGTTTTTAACGCTGTATCAGCAAGACCTTTACGCGCTCCGTGAGTCGAAATAAAGTACTCAAGTACCGTTAATCCTTCACGGAACGAAGATTTAATCGGAAGTTCGATAATGCGTCCTGCTGGGTTCGCCATTAATCCGCGCATACCTGCAAGCTGCGTAAAGTTCGATGCGTTACCGCGGGCTCCCGAGTCACTCATCATGAAAATTGGATTTCGCTTATCAAGCGACTCCATTAAGCGCCCTTGAATTTTATCTTTTGCCGCACTCCAAATCGAAATGACACGTTCATAACGCTCTTCATCCGTAATTAAACCGCGTCTAAATTGTTTTAATACCGTATCAACTTTCGCTTGCGCTTCTTCTAAAATTTCCTGTTTTTCTGGCAAGACAACAATGTCAGCTACACCGATTGTGATACCTGCTTTTGTTGAGTATTTAAAGCCAAGATCTTTCATACGGTCAAGCATTTTAGACGTTTCTGTAATTTTGAAACGTTTAAATACTTCCGCAATGATGTTACCAAGAATTTTCTTCTTAAAAGGCGGAACAAGTTCTCGTTTGCGAATTTCTTCTTTTACGTTCACACCTTTATCAAGGAAATATTTATCTGGTGTTCGTTCTTCAATGTTTTCTTGCGTCGGTTCATTAATATACGGGAATGACTTCGGCAAAATTTCATTGAAGATTAACTTCCCGACAGTCGTTACAAGCAACTTATTATTTTGCTCTTCTGTAAACGTTTCGTTTTTAAGCGAACCTGCATGAACAGCGATGCGTGTATGCAAATGAACATAACCGTTATGATATGCTAGCAACGCCTCATCAGTATCTTTAAACACCATTCCTTCGCCGACTGCCCCTTCACGCTCCATCGTTAAGTAGTAGTTTCCTAAAACCATGTCTTGTGAAGGAGTAACAACTGGCTTTCCGTCTTTCGGGTTTAAAATATTTTGCGCCGCAAGCATAAGTAGACGTGCCTCAGCTTGTGCCTCCGCCGAAAGCGGTACGTGTACGGCCATCTGGTCGCCGTCAAAGTCTGCGTTATAGGCAGTACATACAAGTGGATGCAGGCGGATTGCACGACCTTCTACAAGCGTCGGCTCAAACGCTTGAATTCCAAGACGGTGAAGCGTTGGTGCACGGTTTAATAGCACAGGGTGTTCTTTAATGACAGACTCTAAAACATCCCAAACTTCTGGATGAACGCGCTCAATTTTCCGCTTCGCACTTTTAATGTTGTGCGCTAAGCCGCGTTCCACTAATTCTTTCATAACAAACGGCTTAAACAATTCAAGCGCCATTTCTTTTGGCAAGCCACATTGATACATTTTTAAGTTTGGACCGACAACGATTACCGAACGGCCAGAATAGTCAACGCGCTTACCGAGCAAGTTTTGACGGAAGCGACCTTGCTTTCCTTTTAACATATGAGAAAGCGATTTAAGCGGACGGTTTCCTGGTCCTGTGACCGGGCGGCCACGACGACCGTTATCAATTAACGCATCAACCGCTTCTTGAAGCATTCGTTTTTCGTTTTGCACAATAATGTTCGGCGCTCCAAGGTCTAATAGACGTTTTAAACGGTTGTTTCGGTTAATGACTCGACGATATAAGTCATTTAAGTCAGATGTCGCAAAACGTCCCCCATCTAACTGTACCATCGGGCGCAACTCCGGTGGGATGACCGGAAGCACATCTAATACCATCCACGATGGGTCGTTGCCAGAGTTACGAAAAGCTTCTAGCACTTCAAGACGTTTAATCGTGCGAGCACGACGCTGCCCTTGCGCTGTCTTTAATTCTTCCTTTAACGTTTCTACTTCTTTTTCAAGATCAATGTCTTGCAGAAGCTTTTTAATCGCCTCTGCACCCATTGAAGCTTGGAATGAATTTCCGTACTTCTCGCGATATGCACGATACTCTTTCTCAGAAAGCAATTGCTTCTTTTCTAATGGCGTATCGCCTGGATCCGTCACGACGTAAGATGCAAAGTAAATGACTTCTTCTAGCGCACGAGGGGACATGTCTAAGACAAGTCCCATGCGGCTAGGAATTCCTTTAAAGTACCAAATATGTGAAACAGGGGCTGCTAGTTCAATATGACCCATGCGCTCACGGCGAACTTTTGCACGTGTGACTTCAACACCGCATCGGTCACAAACGACACCTTTATAACGAACGCGCTTATATTTTCCGCAATGACATTCCCAGTCTTTTGTCGGACCAAAAATGCGTTCGCAAAACAGACCATCTTTTTCTGGTTTTAATGTTCGATAGTTAATCGTTTCTGGTTTTTTAACTTCACCATACGACCAAGAACGAATTTTCTCGGGTGAAGCGAGTCCGATCTTCATATATTCAAACTTATTTACATCTAACAAGGGGCCTACCTCCCTTTTAATATCCAGGTTTTACCCTTATGTCCAAACGCTATTCTTTTACAACAACACCTTCATCTTCTTTGGCTGACTCATCTGTAGGTGGGATGATGTCAACTGGTTGAACGTCATCATCTTCCCCGAAGTTTTCCATGCTAATTTCTTTTTCATCGCTTGATAACACTGTTACGTCCATACCTAAGCTTTGTAGCTCTTTAATTAATACTTTGAAAGATTCAGGAACGCCTGGTTCTGGAACGTTTTCGCCTTTCACGATCGCTTCGTACGTTTTGACACGACCAACCACGTCGTCTGATTTGACAGTTAAAATTTCTTGCAACGTGTAAGCAGCACCGTATGCTTCAAGCGCCCATACTTCCATCTCACCGAAACGCTGACCACCAAATTGCGCTTTTCCGCCGAGCGGTTGTTGCGTAACAAGTGAATATGGACCTGTCGAGCGAGCATGTAACTTATCGTCAACCATGTGCGCGAGCTTAATCATATACATGATACCGACAGAAACGCGATTATCAAACGGTTCTCCTGTGCGTCCGTCATATAAAACTGTTTTGGCATCGCGCGCCATTCCTGCCTCTTCTAACGTTGCCCATACATCTTCTTCGCGAGCACCGTCAAATACAGGTGAAGCGACATGAAGGCCTAGCTTTCTCGCCGCCATTCCGAGATGCAACTCGAGCACTTGCCCAATATTCATACGCGAAGGTACGCCTAGCGGGTTTAACATGATATCAACTGGTGTACCATCTGGTAAAAACGGCATGTCTTCTTCAGGTAAAATGCGCGAAATAACACCTTTATTTCCGTGGCGACCTGCCATTTTGTCACCTTCAGAAATTTTCCGTTTTTGTACAATATACACACGAACAAGCTGGTTTACACCTGGCGGCAACTCATCGCCATCTTCGCGCGTAAACACTTTGACATCAAGAACAATTCCGCCTCCACCGTGCGGTACGCGTAAAGAAGTATCTCGAACTTCACGTGCCTTCTCACCGAAAATCGCATGAAGTAATCGTTCTTCAGCTGTTAATTCCGTAACCCCTTTTGGTGTTACTTTTCCAACGAGCAAGTCGCCATCTTTTACTTCCGCACCGATGCGTACAATCCCGCGCTCATCTAGATTGCGGAGCGCGTCTTCACCGACGTTTGGAATATCGCGCGTAATTTCCTCTGGACCGAGCTTCGTATCGCGCGCTTCAGATTCGTATTCCTCGATATGAATGGACGTATATACATCATCTTTAACAAGGCGCTCGCTCATAATAATCGCGTCTTCGTAGTTGTACCCGTCCCATGTCATAAACGCAACAAGCACGTTGCGTCCAAGCGCTAATTCACCTTTTTCCATCGATGGACCGTCCGCCAAAATTTCACCCTTCTCAACGATATCCCCTGCTTTAACGATCGGGCGTTGATTGTAGCACGTTCCTTGGTTTGAACGAACAAACTTCAACAGACGATATTTATCTAGGTCACCTTTGACTTCTTTTCCATCGACTTCGATTAAACGGCGTACCCAAATTTCTTTCGCCTCGACTCGCTCAACAATCCCGCGATGCTTACAAATAACTGCCGCTCCGGAATCTTTCGCTGCGACATATTCCATTCCTGTACCGACAATTGGCGCTTCAGGCTGCATAAGTGGAACAGCTTGACGTTGCATGTTCGCACCCATGAGCGCGCGGTTCGAGTCATCGTTTTCTAAGAATGGAATGCATGCAGTCGCAACTGACACAACTTGTTTTGGTGAAACGTCCACATAGTCAACGCGATCGCGCTTAACAACAATATTTTCACCACGGAAGCGAGCAACGACGTTTTCCTCTAAAAACGTTCCATCTTCCGCAATTGGAACGTTCGCTTGGGCAACGACGTAATTATCTTCCTCATCTGCTGTTAAATAGTCAATTTGATCCGTTACTTTTCCTGTTTCAGGATCAACGCGACGGTAAGGCGTTTCAATAAAGCCAAATTTATTAACTTTCGCATATGTCGAAAGCGAGTTGATCAATCCGATGTTTGGGCCTTCCGGCGTTTCAATTGGACACATGCGCCCGTAGTGCGAATAGTGAACGTCACGCACTTCAAAACCAGCACGTTCACGCGTTAAACCACCTGGACCAAGCGCAGACAGACGACGTTTATGTGTCAGCTCTGCAAGCGGGTTCGTTTGATCCATGAATTGTGATAATTGCGAGCTTCCAAAAAACTCTTTAATCGCCGCAATTACCGGACGAATGTTAATGAGTTGCTGTGGTGTAATTGTGTTAGTATCTTGAATGGACATCCGTTCGCGAACGACGCGCTCCATGCGCGAAAGACCAATTCGGAACTGATTTTGCAACAACTCGCCAACAGAACGAAGTCGACGGTTTCCTAAATGGTCGATATCGTCCGTATCACCGACCCCATGCAATAAGTTAAAGAAGTAGCTAATGGATGCAATAATATCCGCAGGGGTAATGTGTTTTACCGTTTCCGGAATGTATCCGTTGCTAATGACCGTGATGACTTTTTCGCCATCTGGATCATTTGGGGCGTAAATTTTGATCGCTTGCAAAGCAAATTCATCTTCGACAACGCCCCCGAGCGGTTGGTATTTTCGCATACCAATCCCTTTTTCAAGCTCAGGTAAAATGCGGTCGAGCGTTCTACGATCAAGAACAGTCCCTTTTTCTGCGATTACCTCACCCGTTTCTGGATGAACGAGCGTTTCCGCCAAACGCTGACCAAATAAACGGTTTTTAATATGAAGCTTTTTGTTGATTTTATAACGACCTACACTTGCCAAATCATATCGTTTCGGATCAAAGAAACGAGAGATTAACAAGCTTTTTGCATTTTCAACGGTAGGCGGCTCCCCAGGACGTAACCGTTCATAAATTTCAAGCAATGCTTTTTCTGTGCTCTCTGTATTGTCTTTTTCTAACGTGTTACGAATATACTCATTATCACCAAGCAAATCGACAATCTCTTGGTCTGAGCCAAAACCTAGCGCTCGCAACAATACAGTTACAGGCAACTTACGCGTACGGTCGATACGAACGTAAACAACGTCTTTTGCGTCCGTTTCGTATTCTAACCATGCGCCGCGGTTCGGAATAACAGTGGCCGTAAACCCACGTTTTCCGTTTTTATCCACCTTGCCGCTGTAGTACACGCTCGGTGAACGAACAAGCTGTGAAACGATAACGCGCTCGGCACCGTTAATGATAAATGTTCCCGTTTCTGTCATTAACGGGAAGTCTCCCATAAATACATCTTGTTCCTTTACTTCGCCTGTTTCTTTGTTGATGAGGCGCACTTTGACCCGAAGCGGTGCCGCGTATGTAACGTCGCGTTCTTTCGACTCTTCAACAGAGTACTTCGGCTCTCCTAAGCTGTAATCAATAAATTCTAGTGACAAATTTCCTGTAAAATCTTCGATCGGTGAAATATCTTGAAACATTTCACGCAATCCTTCGTCGAGAAACCACTGGTAGGAAGAAGTTTGAATTTCAATTAAGTTCGGTAGTTCCAACACCTCACTAATGCGCGCATAACTTCTTCGTTGGCGGTGTCGTCCGTATTGAACTAGTTGACCTGTCAACTGATTCACCCCTCAAATCAAACATTAATAACTTGTCGTAAGACAAAAAAGAAATGGTTTCTTATAAGAAAACCACATGTTTGACCTATTATATATTTTATAAGTTTTTCCTTTAAAACTAAAATTATACATGCACACACAGCATACGTAAACTAAAAAAAATACACATTTAGCATTTTATAATGGTATCATACAGATATTTAGGCGTCAAGCTTTTTGTGCCCGAATAATAAAGTAACCTTTTTTCTTTTCAACAACATCAACTTGAGCAAAAATCATGTTTAACTTCTCTAATGCAGATGGAGCTCCTTGTTTTTTTTGAATAACAACCCAAAGCTCTCCCTTGGAAAGAAGATAGTTTGCACTTTGCTCAAAAATAGCATGGACAACCGCCTTGCCAGCGCGAATCGGTGGGTTTGTAACAATCGCTGCAAACTGTCCTTCAACTCGTTCAAATAAATTACTTATGTAAATTCGCGCGTTTTCAATTTTGTTTTGCCGCTTGTTCTTCTCTGCCAACTCAATCGCTCGTTCGTTCACATCGATCATATCTACCATTCGGTGTGGGAAATCTTTCGCAAGCGCTAAACCGATTGGCCCATACCCACATCCGACATCAAGAATATTTCCCGGCACAGTTGGTTCAACAAACGTCTCAATTAATAACCGCGAACCAAAATCCACTTCTTTTTTCGAAAACACCCCTTGATCGACTGTAAATAAAAATTGATGCCCGCGTAGCATATACGTCCATTGAAACGGTTTGCTCTCTACATTTGGTCGCTCCGTATAGTAATGATCAACCATCACACTCACCTCTCTTTCTTTCATTGTAAACGAATGAACATGAAAACACAAAGAAGCTCGCTACTACGAGCGAGCTTCCTCACATCATTACTTAATTTCAACTTTCGCGCCAGCTTCTTCAAGTTTCGCTTTAATTTCTTCAGCTTCTTCTTTAGAAACGCCTTCTTTAACTGGCTTTGGAGTGTTGTCTACTAAGTCTTTTGCTTCTTTTAAGCCAAGACCAGTAAGTTCGCGCACAACTTTAATAACTTTAATTTTTTGCGCGCCGCCATCCGCAAGGATTACGTCGAATTCAGTTTTTTCTTCAGCAGCAGCACCAGTAGCAGCACCGCCAGCAACTACTACAGGAGCAGCAGCAGTTACACCAAACTCTTCTTCAATTGCTTTTACTAAGTCATTTAATTCTAAAACAGTCATATTTTTAACCGCTTCAATGATTTGTTCTTTAGTCATGATCGATCTTCCTCCTTAATGTTTTAATTTTAGGCGATTTGGAAATTAAGCACCTTGCTCTTCTTTCTTCTCAGCAACCGCTTTTGTAACGAGAGCAAAGTTGCGGATTGGTGCTTGAAGAACGCTAAGCAACATAGAGAGCAAGCCTTCGCGAGATGGAAGCTCTGCAAGTGCCTTAACTTCTTCAAACGTTGCCACGTTGCCTTCGATGATACCTGCTTTAATTTTTAACGCTTCGTTCTTTTTCGCGAATTCGTTCAAAATTTTTGCAGGAGCAACGACATCTTCATTGCTGAATGCAATTGCATTCGGACCTGTTAATGTTTCGTCTAAACCTTCTAAGCCTAGCTCAGCAACAGCACGACGAGTTAATGTGTTTTTGTACACTTTGAACTCGATGCCCGCTTCGCGAAGTTGCTTACGAAGTTCTGTAACTTGAGCGACATTTAAGCCACGGTAATCAACGATGATCGTTGACTTGCTCGCGCGAAGTTTTTCAGCAATCTCCGCCACTAGCTGCTGCTTTTGTTCAAGTACGCTGCTCATGTCAACACCTCCTGTAGAAGTTGAGTTTCAACACCACTTATACCGCCCAATAAAAAACCTCCACGTCAACGTAGACATGGAGGCCCCTAAAAGTGCACGCATGCACTCATTTATCAGTCTCAACACCTCGGTAGGAAATTAAGCCTTGCATGAGGCACCTACTGTCTACGGTACAAATGATATTCTTTTTTCAAACAATGAGTATTTTACTAAATTCCAATTAGAAAGTCAACATCTATTATTAGCGAGCGACAGCAACTGTAGAAGGATCTACTTTTACGCCAGGACCCATCGTTGAAGCAACTGTTACGTTTTTCACGTATGTGCCCTTTGCCGCTGCTGGTTTCGCTTTTAAGATTGTTTCGTAAATTGTTGTGAAGTTTTCTACTAATTTTTCTGTATCGAACGATACTTTGCCGATTGGTACATGGATATTTCCTGCTTTATCAACGCGGTACTCTACTTTACCAGCTTTAATTTCGTTAACCGCTTTAGCAACTTCGAACGTAACTGTTCCTGTTTTAGGGTTTGGCATTAATCCTTTTGGTCCTAAAATACGACCGATTTTACCAACTTCACCCATCATATCAGGAGTAGCAACGATCACATCGAACTCAAACCAACCTTGTTGGATTTTGTTAATGTAATCTGTGTCGCCTACGTAATCTGCGCCTGCAGCTTCCGCTTCTTTCGCTTTTTCACCTTTCGCAAGTACTAACACGCGGCGCACTTTACCTGTACCATGTGGCAGTACAACTGCACCACGAATTTGTTGGTCCGCTTTCTTCGGATCAACACCTAAACGGAAAGCAACCTCTACTGTTGCGTCAAATTTTGCAACATTTGTCTTTTTCACTAACTCGATCGCCTCTTGTACAGCGTATGCTGTTGAGCGATCAATTAATTTCGCTGCCTCTAAGTAACGTTTTCCTCTTTTTGGCATGTTTATTTCCTCCTTTTGTGGTTTTAACGGAAAGACCTCCCACGAATAAAGGTTGCGAAAACTATATAGTTCGCTTCCGCAACCTTTTCCAGCCAGATCTTCATTAGTCTTCGATGACGATGCCCATGCTGCGCGCTGTTCCTTCGATCATGCGCATAGCTGCTTCAATGCTCGCCGCGTTTAAGTCTGGCATTTTTGTTTCAGCAATCTCGCGCACTTTGTCGCGCTTTACTGTTGCCACTTTATTACGGTTTGGCTCACCAGAACCAGACTCGATACCAGCCGCTTTTTTAAGTAATACAGCAGCAGGTGGAGTTTTCGTAATAAATGTAAATGAACGGTCTTCATATACCGTAATTTCAACAGGAATAATTAAACCTGCTTGATCAGCTGTACGAGCGTTGAATTCTTTACAGAATCCCATGATGTTAACACCAGCTTGACCTAATGCTGGACCGACTGGTGGTGCTGGATTCGCTTTCCCTGCAGGAATTTGCAATTTGACAACTTTAATTACTTTTTTAGCCACGAGACACACCTCCTTAAGTCCGTGATGTGGTATTAGGGATGTTCCCTCCCACTCCATATATGAAAACAATCATCGCATTCGTCTCAATGATTGAGACATACTGACCTTAAAATATTATCACTTTTCTTGCATGTTTGCAAGTTGTTTACTATTATATTTTTTCGATTTGGGAAAAGTCAAGTTCTACCGGTGTTTCACGTCCGAACATATCAACGAGCACCGTTACTTTTTGTTTATCCATCTCAATTTCTTGAATCGTTCCAACGAAGTTTGCGAATGGGCCTTCCTTAATACGAACAGTTTCATTCAATTCAAAATCAAATTCGAGCTCGATTAAGTCGACGCCCATGCGTTTTAAAATGGCTGAAACTTCTTCCTCGAGAAGTGGCGTCGGCTTCGATCCCGCACCAGCTGAACCGACAAATCCCGTTACTCCTGGGGTGTTGCGGACAACGTACCAAGAGTCATCAGTCATAATCATTTCCACAAGTACGTAACCCGGAAATACTTTCTTTTTTACTACTTTCTTTTTTCCGCCTTTTATGTCTGTCTCTTCTTCCTCAGGTACAACAACACGAAAAATTTTATCTTGCATACCCATCGACTCAACACGCTTCTCTAAGTTCGTTTTTACTTTATTTTCGTAACCTGAGTACGTATGAATAACATACCAATTCTTTTCCATTTGTTGGGACGCTATCGTCCTTCCCTCCCTAAACATATCTTTTTTAGGCAAAATAAAAACCCGTTACCGGGCTTTATTTCTGTTTGTTATCTTTCATTATACCATGGATATACTAGTGCTATTCAAGTATAAAACGAACTAACTCTGAAATTCCTAAATCAACAACTGCAAAAAATACAGTGAAAAATGCAACTGTCGCTAAAACAGTAATCGTATAATTCACTAGTTCTTTTCGTTTCGGCCAGCTAACTTTTTTCATTTCACGAACGACTTCGCGGAAAAATTTCGTTAATTGTTGCATATAAAACCCTCCAACATCTCGGGATCATCAATTACTTCGTTTCACGGTGAAGCGTATGCGTATTGCATGTTTTACAAAACTTTTTCATCTCAAGCCGCTCACTATGTTGAGCAACATTTTTCATTGTTGAATAATTTCTATTTAAACATTGGCTGCATGCTAAAATCACTTTTTTGCGCATACGTTTTCCTCCGACATACTACGTCTTAAAAACTGTATCATACAACTTTTTTTTATGTCAATATTATAAGCTAATTCCTTGAATTTCTATATACTTCTCTAACTTGCGTTTTACGCGTTGCAATGCGTTATCAATCGACTTAACGTGCCGATTAAGCTCTTCGGAAATTTCTTGATACGATCGACCTTCCAAATAAAGAAGGAGCACTTTCCGTTCTAAATCGCTAAGCAGTTCAGTCATCTTTTCTTCAATATGATCGAACTCTTCACGATTAATGATTAACTCTTCAGGATTTGTTATTTTCGTTCCCGAAAGAACGTCCATTAATGTACGGGCAGAATCATCTTCGTAAATCGGCTTGTCCAATGAAACATAGCAATTAAGTGGAATATGTTTTTGGCGCGTAGCCATTTTTATCGCTGTAATCATTTGCCTCGTGATGCACAGCTCGGCAAACGCCTTAAACGACGACTGCTTATCTTCTTTAAAATCTCGGATCGCTTTATATAATCCGATCATTCCTTCTTGTACAATATCTTCGCGATCTGCACCGACTAAAAAATATGAACGTGCTTTCGCTCGGACAAAATTTTTGTACTTATGAATTAAATAATCAAGTGCCTCACTATCACCTTGATGCACAAGTTCTACAATCGTTTCATCTTCTAGTTGTTCATAACGGCTTTGTTGTTTTTCATTTGCATTTGCGCTCACGCCGATCCCCCCGCCCTGCACATGGATAAAAGTATTATACAGTACATTTTTTTACAGGGTCAATCGTTCATTTTTCCCCTCTTCGCCATTTTTCGAAAATTTTTGCGACTTCATCCGTCAGAGGAATTTTTGACATCGGCTTTTTTTGTTGAATATGCTTGACGTTGCTTGAAATATTTCGCTGCACCGCATCCACCTCAATGAGTAGCTCTCGTGCTGATTTGCGCAACGCCCCTTGACCAAAAATCGCCCATTGTTCTGTATAATCTGATGTAGCCACGTATACTTTCGTCCGAACTTTTTGGAGCGACTTCGCCAATTTCTCAATATGTTCATCTGCTGTTTCATTTTCTTTTGTAAAAATGACTTCTACTTGATGATCGACATATTTTTTTGTTGTTCCTTGTACGAGGTGTGCGTCAAAAACAATAATCACTTTACAGCCGGTAAATGCTTGATACTCTGCCATTCTCTCGACAAGTCGATCGCGCGCCAAAGCTAAATCTACATCCCGTAGTTCCCGCAATTCCGGCCAAGCACCGATGATGTTGTAGCCATCAACGATTAAAATATCCATCTTACTCACCTAATGGATGACGTTTTCGATACACCTCATACATTAACAAGCTAGCCGCAACGGAAGCATTTAACGATGTAACATGTCCAACCATCGGCAAGCGAACGAGCACATCGCACTTATCCCGTAATAAACAGCTTATTCCTTTTCCTTCACTACCAATGACTAACGCTAATGGAATCACCCCATCTAGTTGGCGATAATCTTCATTCCCTTTTGCATCCGTTCCGAAAATCCAAACTCCCCGATCTTTCAATTCATCTACTGTTCGTGCTAAGTTCGTGACACGCGCAACAGGGACATGTTCAATCGCACCCGTTGACGCTTTTGCGACGGTTGCGGTCAAACCGACCGAACGACGCTTCGGAATAATAATGCCATGAGCACCTACTGCATCAGCCGTTCGCATAATGGATCCTAAATTGTGTGGATCTTCGAGTTCGTCTAAAATGATAAAAAATGGAGCCTCTCCACGTTCTTCGGCTTTTTTGAACAAGTCATCTACGTCGTAGTATCGATATGCCGCAACTTGCGCAATGACCCCTTGATGATTCCCTTCGCTTAACTGATCCATCTTTTTTTTAGGAACGTATTGCACCGTAATTCCCATCTCTTTAGCAAGCTGGATAATCGGTTGCATTTGGCCGCGTTGGGAACCTTCAGCAATCCATATTTTATTCATCTCGCGTCCAGATTTTAATGCTTCCAATACCGGATTTTTACCGATAATGAGATCCATGCGTTACATCCCCCTTTCCTCATCATTGTGTTGTACATCGAACACCCATTGCATTAATTGATGGAGCCGCTCTTCATTTCCGCTTAAAAAATGGTAGCCAATTAACGCTTCAAACCCTGTACTTTGACGATACGTTTGTACGTCTGTACTTTTCGGAGTGCTCCCAGATTTTGCATTACGTCCACGTCGGACAATGGAAATCTCTTGATCAGATAGTTGATGATGATTTAATAACGATTGCAACACTTTCGCTTGTGCTTTAGCACAAACATATGTTTTTGCTAAGTTGTGTAAATCGTTTGGCTTTACTTTTCCTAAAGCGAGGAGATGATGCCGTACGAATAACTCGTATACGGCATCACCAATGTAAGCTAACGTTAAACCGTTTAACTGTTGAAAATCTTTCATTTTAGGAAACAAATGCAACATCGTTTTATCCTCTTCTCCATCTCGTTCCTTGTGGTGTATCTTCTAAAATGATGTTTTTCGCCTTTAGTTCATCACGAATGCGGTCAGCTAATGCAAAATCGCGATTTTTCCTTGCTTCAATTCGCTGTTGAATGAGCGCTTCAATTTCTTCATCAAGCAATTCATCTTGTTTTAAAGAAAGACCAAGGACATCAAAAAGCTGTTCAAATTGTTGTAAAAACTTTTGAAGAACCGCTTGAGATGTATGCTTCTCCATCAAATATACGTTCGCTTGTTTAGCTAGTTCAAACAAAACGGCGATCCCGTTTGCTGTATTAAAATCATCATCCATTTCGCGAATAAATTCATTTTTTAAATCTTCAATTTTCGTCAGCCATTGTTCATCGTTTGTCGTTAAATTTGTACTGCTTTCTAAACGATGTTTTATATTCGCATACGCTGTCTTTAAACGTTCTAACCCACTTTTTGCACTGTCAAGCAGCGGCTGGCTATAGTTAATTGGATGACGGTAATGAACCGAAAGCATAAAGAAACGCAACACTTGCGGATCAACTTGCTGAATAATGTCATGCACTAAAATAAAGTTTCCAAGCGACTTTGACATTTTTTCGTTATCGATATTAATGTAGCCATTATGCAACCAATATTTCGCAAAAACTTTCCCTGTTAACGCTTCCGATTGAGCAATTTCATTCTCATGGTGCGGGAACGTTAAATCTTGCCCACCAGCATGAATGTCAATCGTATCTCCTAAATATTTACGCGCCATGGCTGAACATTCAATATGCCATCCTGGACGACCTTTCCCCCATGGACTATCCCAGTAAATTTCCCCTTCTTTTGCCGCTTTCCATAACGCAAAATCAAGAGGATCTTCTTTTTTCTCCCCCACTTCAATACGGGCGCCTGATTTTAATTCATCAATCGATTGATGCGATAGTTTCCCGTAATCAGAGAAGCGACGTGTGCGATAATATACGTCACCATCCACTTCGTACGCATATCCTTTTTCGATGAGCTGTTCAATAAATTCAATGATCGTATCAATGTTTTCTGTCACACGAGGATGAACATCTGCCTTTTTGCAACCAAGCGCTGTAATATCTTCAAAATATGCCTCAATAAACCGCTCTGCAATAGTCGGCACGTCTTCTCCTAGTTCTCTTGCTGCTCGAATAAGTTTATCGTCTACATCGGTAAAATTAGAGACGTATTGAACTTCATACCCACGAAATTGTAAGTAGCGTCGAATAGTATCAAATACGATAGCTGGGCGAGCGTTACCAATATGAATATAGTTGTATACTGTCGGGCCGCATACATACATTTTTACTTTATTTGGTTCAATCGGGACAAACGGTTCCTTTTTTCGCGTTAACGTATTATACACTTGAATGCTCATGGTTCACCGTTCCTTTCTTTAGTTCTTCTAATTGTGTTTTTAGTTGCTCGATTTCTGCTTCTAACTCTTTAAAACGATCTGCAATTGGATCCGGTAAATCACAATGATTTAAATCTTTATTGACACGCACTCCATTTTGTACAACGACACGCCCTGGAATACCGACAACCGTTGAGTTTGGTGGTACATCTTTCAACACGACCGAACCGGCCCCAATTTTACTATTCTCCCCAATAGTGATGGAACCAAGCACTTTCGCACCGGTTGCAATTAAGCAGTTATCTTTAATCGTCGGATGACGTTTTCCCTTTTCCTTACCGGTTCCACCGAGTGTGACACCTTGATACACCGTTACGTTATCACCAATTTCGCACGTTTCACCGATGACGACTCCCATGCCGTGATCGATGAAAAAGCGGCGACCAATTTTTGCACCTGGGTGGATTTCAATGCCGGTAAAAAAGCGGCTAATTTGTGAAATAAGGCGAGCTAAAAAGTAAAATTTCCGCTTATAAAGCGCATGTGCAATGCGATGTGCCCAAATCGCATGTAACCCGGAATACGTCAAAATGACTTCTAAATAACTTCTTGCTGCCGGGTCTTGTTCGAAAATCACTTCAATGTCTTCTTTTAAAGTTTTAAACACGTTGTTCCCCCCTTTGTTATCTTCCAAAATAAAAAACGTCTCTGTGTACAATGACACAGAGACGCTTCACTAGCGCGGTTCCACTCTGTTTAGCCAAAAGGCTCACTCTTGCCCTTATAACGGAAGGGAATCCGCTCCATTCTACTGCAGAACGTCTCTGGTTCGAAAGGAGGCTCCGAGGTGCATTTCAAAAGAATCAAGCATAAACCACTTCCAGCCAAGGTGGTTCTCTCTGGCATGCTGCATTCTTTCTACTTCTCCTCTTCAACGCTTTCGTCTATATGACTTATACCTATTTTATTACATAAGCAAAGAAATGTTAACCGATGAGTTTTGCTAATCGGGACATTACCGTTTCTTTTCCGAGCAAACGAATCGCCTCTGGAAGTTCCGGACCGTGCGTTTGTCCTGTTACAGCCACACGAATCGGCATAAACAAGTTTTTCCCTTTTTGTCCTGTCTCTTTTTGTACCGCTTTAATCGCAGCTTTAACTTGCTCACTATTAAACGTCGCAAGCTGTTCGATTTGTTCGTAAAATGCTTTTAATACATGTGGCACTTGTTCACCGGCTAAAACTGCTTTCGCTTCTTCATCATATTCAATATCTTTTTTAAAGAAAAGCTCTGATAGCTCTACAATTTCAGCACCATAGCTCATTTGCTCTTGGTATAACGCAATTAAATCACGAGCCCACTGCTTTTGCTCATTTGTCATTTGTTCTGGCAAGCGCCCAGCCTGAATTAAATGAGGGAGTGACAATTCAACGAGACGATCTAAATCGAGCTTTTTAATATATTGGTTGTTCATCCACGTCAACTTTTGCTTATCAAACATCGATGGAGATTTTGATAAGCGAGAAACATCGAACATACGGATAAGCTCTTCTTTTGTGAAAATCTCCTCTTCTCCTTCTGGTGACCAACCTAATAACGCAAAGAAGTTGAACATCGCTTCTGGCAAATAACCAAGCTCTTTATACTGCGAAACGAATTGAATAATCGATTCATCACGTTTGGACAATTTTTTACGATTTTCATTTACGATTAGCGTCAAATGCGCATATTTTGGTGGCTCCCAACCGAAATATTCATACACCATCAACTGTTTTGGCGTGTTTGATAAATGCTCTTCACCACGGAATACATGTGTAATTTTCATTAAATGGTCATCAATGACGACAGCGAAGTTATACGTTGGGATACCATTTGCTTTCACGATGACCCAATCTCCGATATCTTTTGATTCAAAAGAAACACGGCCGCGCACCATATCTTCAAATTCGTACACTTTCCCTTCCGGCACTTTTAGACGGATCGTGTATGGCTTACCTTCCGCTTCTAGCTGCTGAATTTGTTCTGGCGTTAAGTGACGGCATTTGCCACTATATTGTGGGGCAGCAATGCCAGCTGCTTTTTGTGCCTCACGCTCCTGTTCTAGTTCCTCGGGCGTACAAAAACATTTATAAGCATATCCTTTTTCTAGCAATTCATTTGTATATTGACGATATATGTGCAGACGCTCTGTTTGACGATAAGGTCCGTAGCCTCCATCTTTATCTATAGATTCGTCATATTCAATACCGAGCCATTTCAAATTTTCAAGTTGCGACTGTTCGCCGCCTTCTACATTCCGTTCAATATCTGTATCTTCAATACGAACGATAAATTTTCCACGATGATGGCGAGCGAATAAATAATTAAATAATGCTGTGCGCGCACCGCCAATATGTAAATGACCAGTCGGACTCGGTGCGTAGCGCACCCTTACTTCCTGTGACATGTCATGACCTCCATCTACCTAATTTCTGTACCTCATTGTACCGTAAACCGCCTACAAAATCCATCATTCATTATTCTTTTGTAGTAAAACGACGGCCTGGGCAGCTATTCCTTCTTCTCTTCCTGTAAAACCAAGCTTTTCTGTTGTCGTTGCCTTCACGTTTACTTGTGAAACGTCCCCTTCTAACAACTCAGCAATTCGCTCCTGCATATTTGCAATATACGGTGCCATCTTCGGTTTTTGGGCAATAATTGTACAGTCCACATTAACAAGTTTGTATCCATGTTGGCGCACAATGCTCCATACATGTTGCAAAAGAAGTGCTGAATCGGCATCTTTGTATGCTTCATCTGTGTCGGGAAAATGCTTACCGATATCCCCTTGACCAATAGCCCCTAAACAAGCATCAGCAATCGCATGCAACAATACGTCTGCATCCGAATGTCCGAGCAATCCTTTTTCATACGGAATCGTTACCCCACCAATAATAAGCGGACGCCCTTCAGCAAACTGATGGACATCAAACCCTTGTCCAATTCGATACATCATTGATCTCCTCTCGCACGTAAAATGGCTTCTGCAAATAATAAGTCTTCTTTTGTTGTCAGTTTAATATTCGTATATTCACCTTCGACAATGGCAACTCGATGACCGATCCGCTCGACAAGGCTCGCATCATCTGTCCCGATAAACTGTTCTTCTTTCGCCTGTTCATGGGCATGGCGAATTAACGGCACGGAAAAAGCTTGTGGTGTTTGTACAGCCCACAAGCTCGATCGATCGACCGTTTTTTCAATTTGGCCATCGACCACCTTTTTCATCGTATCTTTTACAGGAACAGCTAACACGGCCGCCCCTGTCTTTTCCGTTACTTGAACGAGTTCATGAATTTTTTTAATTGTAACAAACGGGCGAGCACCATCGTGAATGAGTATGATGCCCGTATCGCCCACCGCTTTTAATCCATTGTAAACACTTTGTTGTCGTTCTTCCCCTCCGGGAACTAGTGATGTCACTTTTTTTATTTCAAAACGATGAAGCAGACGAACAAACTGTTCACGTTCTTGATCATTAACGACCAACACAATGTTTTGGCATAAAACATCCCGTTCAAATACACGTAACGTATGAATGATAACTGGCATTCCTTCAAGATCGATAAATTGTTTGTTCATTCCTGCATTCATTCGTTTGCCTTGACCAGCTGCCGGTATAATGACAGAATAGTTCATTTCCCTATCTCCTAACAGCTCATAATGCTTTTTCGAGTAGTTTTAATTTGGCGAAAATCATTCTTCCTGCTGAAGTTTGTAAGACGCTTGTCACAAGTACATCGACCCGTTTTCCGATATAATCTTTCCCGTCTTCAACAACGATCATCGTTCCGTCATCTAAATAGGCAACACCTTGGTTTTGTTCTTTTCCATCTTTAATCACATGAACATTTAATTCTTCCCCTGGAAGAACGATCGGTTTGACGGCGTTTGCTAAGTCGTTAATGTTTAACACCGGAACATTTTGCAACTCACATACTTTATTTAAGTTAAAATCATTTGTCACGACAACCCCTGACGTAAGTTGCGCCAATTTTACGAGCTTGCTATCAACTTCTTGAATTCCTTCAAAATCACCTTCATATATCTCAACGTTAATGGCTAATTCTTTTTGAATTCGGTTTAAAATATCTAGCCCTCTTCGTCCGCGATTTCTCTTGAGGGCATCAGAAGAATCAGCGATATGTTGTAATTCTTCTAACACAAAGCGCGGAATGACAATCGTCCCTTCCAAGAAACCCGTTTGGCAAATGTCAGCGATCCGTCCGTCAATAATGACACTCGTATCTAAAATTTTTAACGACTTTCCTTTTTTCTCTTCTTCCTCGCTCCCTTTTTTCTTTCCGCTTCTGTTCGTTAAAGAAAATAAGTTCATTAACTCATCTCGCTTTTTGAACCCAACTTGAAAACCTAGGTAACCTAACAATAGCGTAAGAAAAATGGGCAACATCGTATTAACAAAAGGAATTTGAATAGAATTCAACGGAATGACGACTAAAAAGGCAACAATGAGCCCAAAAATGAGACCGAGACTCCCAAACAACAAGTCCGTCACAGGTGCTTTAACTAGCGTTTCTTCCATCCAATGAATGAGTCCAACCACATGATCGACTAACCAAAACGTGAGAAGGAATACGATGATCGCACCAACTGGGGCCGCTACATATGGACTATCGATATAAGGAAGATCGTTAAGGTGCAACAATTTCAACAAAGTAGGAAAGAAAATGATTCCCAGCATTCCCCCAGTAATTAAAAAGGATGCTTGCACAATTCGTTTTAACACGTTTTTTCACCTCCTCTATTACATTATAAACAGTTTCCAATGTTTGAAACCAATATGAGCATCATTTTTAATCATTTTTTAATCGTTTTGTTAAAATATTGGCCGATTTTTCCCTTCTCCTAACGAGTAATACAACGCTTCTTCTACATCGGCCACACCAATGACTTCAACACTTTTTGGCATGTTCCATCCACCGATGTTACTTTTCGGAATAATAATGCGCTGAAAACCAAGCTTAACTGCCTCTTGCACACGCTGTTCAATCCGAGACACGCGGCGAACTTCCCCTGTCAATCCAACTTCCCCAATGACAACATCCGTATGATTTGTCGGTTGATCGCGAAAGCTTGAGGCGATGCTTACAGCGATCGCTAGGTCAATAGCAGGTTCGTCCAGCTTGATGCCACCAGCTACTTTTAAATACGCATCTTGGTTTTGAAGAAGCAAGCCTACCCGTTTTTCTAATACAGCCATCAGCAAAGAAACGCGATTATGATCAATGCCTGTTGCCATGCGACGCGGCGTTCCGAAGCTAGTCGGTGACACTAATGCTTGAATTTCGACTAATACCGGCCTTGTACCTTCCATGGAAGCGACAACGGTAGAGCCGGATGCACCTTTGGAACGCTCTTCTAAAAAAATTTCTGATGGGTTTTTTACTTCTGTGAGTCCTGTTTCTTTCATCTCAAAAATGCCGATTTCATTTGTAGAGCCAAACCGGTTTTTTACCGCCCGTAAAATGCGGTACGTATGATGTCGTTCTCCTTCAAAATATAATACAGTGTCAACCATATGTTCAAGAATGCGCGGTCCTGCAAGTGCCCCTTCTTTCGTCACATGTCCGACAATGAAAATAGCAATTCCTTTCGTTTTAGCTATTCGCATCAGCTCCGCTGTACATTCACGAACTTGTGAGACACTTCCCGGGGCTGATGTAATCTCCGAACGATATATCGTCTGAATCGAGTCAATGACGACAAACGCAGGCTTCATCTCATCCACCGTTTGAATAATATGCTCTAAATTCGTTTCAGATAAAACATATAAATGGTCGGACGTCACATGCAACCGTTCAGCACGAAGCTTCGTTTGTTTGACGGATTCTTCCCCGGAAATATATAGCACAGTATGTTCATCGTTTGCGAGCTGGGCGCAAATTTGCAATAACAATGTCGATTTCCCAATGCCAGGATCGCCCCCGATCAAAACGAGGGAACCGCGAACAATTCCGCCCCCTAACACGCGATTGAACTCTGTAAACTTTGTGTCAATTCTTGGCTCTTGCGTTGTCTCTACCGTAGTAATGGATACAGGTTTAGCTAATACCCCTTCTGTATGCACAAATAACGCACGATGATGGGATTTTACAATTTCCGTTTCCTCAACCATCGCATTCCATGAATGACATCCTGGACATTTCCCCATCCATTTTGCTGTTTCATACCCACAATGTTGACAAACAAATTTCGTTTTCCGTTTAACCATTGCTCCATTCCTTTCACCATGAAAAACAAGGTATGCGCGTAAGCATACCTTGTTTTGTTATTTTACCGGCTCGTTTGTTAGTACAACAAACTGACCTTCTTTTACATCCATGACGACTTTTTGCCCGCTATTAATCGTTCCTTTTAACAATTCTTCAGATAAACGATCTTCGACATGTTTTTGAATTGCTCGGCGCAACGGACGAGCTCCATATTCTAAGTCATATCCTTCTTCCGCTAATTTTTCAATCGCTGCATCTGTTAATTCTAAATCAATTTGTTGTTCCTGTAGTCGTTTTTTCAGTTGTTCGACCATCAATGATACAATTTCTTTTAAATGTTTTTTCTCAAGTGAGTGGAAGACGATGATCTCATCAATTCGGTTTAAAAACTCTGGACGGAATGCCTTTTTCAACTCGTCCATTACTTTTCCCTTCATATCTTTGTACTGCTGGCTCTCATCTTGTACATTAAAACCAACGTATTTATTTCTCTTGAGGGCGTCAGCACCGACGTTTGATGTCATAATGATAATTGTATTTCGGAAATCAACCGTCCGTCCTTTAGAGTCTGTCAAGCGCCCATCTTCTAATACTTGTAACAAAATATTAAACACATCTGGATGCGCTTTTTCGATCTCATCTAATAAAATGACAGAATACGGTTTCCGGCGAACTTTTTCTGTCAATTGTCCGCCTTCCTCATAGCCAACATATCCTGGAGGAGAACCGACAAGGCGTGACGTTGAATGTTTCTCCATATATTCAGACATGTCGATGCGGATCATTGCATCTTCGTCACCAAACATCGCTTCAGCAAGCGCTCTTGCCAACTCTGTCTTTCCTACACCTGTCGGTCCAAGGAAAATAAATGAACCGATTGGGCGCTTCGGATCTTTTAACCCTGCTCGAGCACGACGAACAGCCTTTGCAACAGCTTTAACTGCTTCTTCTTGTCCGATCACACGAGAATGTAAAATTTCCTCTAACTTCAACAACCGCTCTGTTTCTGTTTGAGCCAATTTGGAAACTGGAATTCCGGTCCAACTTGACACGACGGCTGCAATATCTTCTACAGTCACTTCAGAGTTTTCTTGACCTTGCTTTTCTTTCCATGCCCGTTTCGTTTCCTCAAGTTGTTCGCGCAATTTTTGTTCGGCATCTCGCAACGATGCTGCTTTTTCAAATTCTTGACTTTGCACTGCGGCATCTTTTTCTTTACGAATTTCCTCCAGTTTTTGTTCAAGCTCTTTTAAATTTGGTGGTGTCGTGAATGAACGTAAGCGCACTTTCGAACAAGCTTCATCAATTAAATCAATCGCCTTATCTGGTAAAAATCGATCCGAAATGTAACGATCCGAAAGCTTTACTGCCTGCTCAATTGCCTCATCTGAAATAGAAACGCGATGGTGCGCCTCATAACGATCCCGCAATCCTTTTAAAATTTGAATCGATTCCTCAACAGTTGGTTCACCCACATGAATTGGCTGGAAGCGTCTTTCTAACGCCGCATCTTTTTCGATATATTTTCGATATTCATCTAACGTTGTAGCTCCAATGCATTGTAACTCCCCTCGAGCAAGAGAAGGTTTTAAAATATTTGATGCATCAATAGCTCCTTCCGCCCCACCTGCTCCGATGAGCGTATGCAATTCGTCAATAAATAAAATGATGTTGCCAGCTTGACGAATTTCATCCATCACTTTTTTCAAACGATCTTCAAACTCACCCCGATATTTTGTTCCGGCAACGACCGTACCCATGTCAAGCGTCATTACACGCTTATCACGAAGCGTTTCAGGCACTTCATTATTGACGATTTGTTGAGCTAGTCCCTCGGCAATTGCTGTTTTTCCTACACCCGGTTCTCCAATTAAAACAGGATTATTTTTCGTTCTGCGACTTAACACTTCGATAACACGTTGAATTTCTTTACTTCTCCCGATCACAGGGTCTAAACCGCCTTCACGTGCAATCGCTGTTAAATCACGCGCCAAACTATCTAGCGTCGGCGTATTGGCGTGAGCTGTCCCCCCATGATGCCCAGAGGCAGATTCGTTGCTTCCTAGCAGTTGAAGCACTTGTTGACGAGCCTTATTTAAGCTTACACCTAAATTGTTTAAAACACGCGCCGCTACACCTTCTCCTTCACGAATGAGACCGAGTAAAATATGTTCTGTTCCTACATAAGAATGGCCAAGCTTCCTAGCTTCATCCATAGAGAGCTCAATCACCTTTTTGGCACGTGGTGTATAGTGAATCGTTTGCCCTACTTCGTTTCCACGTCCAATCAGTGACTCTACTTCTTTCTGAATTTTGTCTGGCCCTAATCCGAGCGCCATGAGCGCTTTCGCAGCAATCCCTTCGCCCTCCCGAATAAGACCGAGTAAAATGTGCTCTGTCCCAATATTGTTATGTCCTAATCGAACTGCTTCCTCCTGCGCTAATGCTAGCACTTTTTGTGCTCGCTCTGTAAAACGTCCAAACATCATTTTGATCAACCCCCTCTAATTTAACTTAATTGGCATAATCGTTCACGAATGAGCGATGCACGACGAACATCTCGCTCCTGCGGACGCATTGCACCGCCTGCATATTTTTGTAAAAATCCAGGCTGTGTCAAAATCATAAGCTCTGTTAAAATTGTTTTTGGCACGTTTGTAATATATCCTAGATCAATGCCTAATCGCACATCGGATAAACATTGTGCTGCCTCTTTTGAACCGATGATTCGGCTGTTCGTTAAAACACCGTAAGAACGATATACCCTATCTTCTAATTGTATGTTAGAAGTTTTTACTAATGCCTCACGGGCCATTCGCTCTTGCTCAATTAATTGTCGAACAACTCCAGTTAAATCCTCGACAATATCTTCCTCGCTTTTTCCTAATGTAATTTGGTTAGAAACCTGGAAAATATTACCTAACGCCTCACTACCTTCTCCGTACGTACCGCGCACAACTAAACCGAGTTGATTAATTGCTGGAATGATTTGATTCATTTGTTGTGTTAATACAAGTCCTGGTAAATGCATCATGACAGATGCTCGTAATCCCGTCCCGACATTCGTCGGGCAGCTTGTTAAATAGCCGTATTTTTCGTCGTAGGCATAATCTACATGCTGTTCAATCCAATCGTCTAAGGCGCTTGCCATTTTCAATGCTTCTTTTAATTGGAAGCCTGCAAATAAACATTGAATGCGAACATGGTCTTCCTCATTAATCATGATACTAGCTTCTTCTTGTTCAGATAATAAACATGCACCAAACGTGCAATCTTCAGCTAAATGAGGGCTAATTAAATGCTTTTCAACTAATACTCGCTTTTCAATTGATTGTAATTCGTTCATTTTCAATAAGAAAAAAGGTCCGATATGCCCATAGCTTTTTTGCGAAAATAACCGTTCAAATAGTTCAATAATTGCGATTGCTTCTTCGTTTGTAAATACGGTTGGAAACGAATATTGTTTCATATTTCTTGCTAGACGAATTCGACTGCTTAACACAATATCGGAATCTGGCCCTTCTTCACTCATCCATGGGCTAAGAGCGCGCTGAAAAAATAATTGTTTACTCATGTGAAGCGCCCCCTTCTGCCTTTAATTTTGTTTCAAGTTCCCGAATTTGATCACGAGCTTCGGCTGCTTTTTCAAATTGTTCCTTAACAATTAGATCTTGTAACACGTGCTTTAGCTGTCCAATTTGTTTACGGATATATAGTGTGCCGCCGACCCGCTTCGGAATCTTTCCTTCATGAGCCACATGGCCGCCATGTAGTCTTCGAAAAACAGGTGGTAAATAATGAGCAAATGTTTCGTAACAATTCGCACAACCAAAACGTCCAACTTTCACAAACTGAGCATACGTCATTTTACACCGTTCGCATTGTAATATATGCTCGCTATGGAAAGAGGGCGCTTTCTGTTCTTTTAGTGACGCGTCCATATTTAACAGTCCAGCAATTAAATTATTAATTGAAAAAGCGCCTTGATGCGGGAACATAAACATTTCACCTTTTTCATGAGCGCACTGCTCACAAAGATGTATTTCTGTTTTTTCCCCATTCACAATTTTAGTGAAATGAAGCGTTGCTGGTCGCTGATTACACTCTTGGCATATCAAAGTATTCACCCTCTCTACATGTACTTTAACGATGTCAACATCGCTTTCAATATGCGCGCACGCAGTTCATCACGATGAGGAAGATCAATAGATAAAACGGCGCGATCAATAACGCTTAACATCATATTCGCCTCTCGCTCTGAAATTACCTTTTCATCTAGCAATCGTTGAATGATATGTTCGCCGTGCGTTTGGCTAATTCGCTCTTGAACAAGTGACAGTAGATGATCAATAAGTTGAGAAGCGCTCTGGGCTTTCACTTTCATAATGCGAATATAACCACCACCGCCACGCTTGCTTTCAACAATATATCCTCTCTCTAGTGTAAAACGTGTATTGATGACATAGTTAATTTGCGAAGGAACACACTGAAATTTGTCTGCAATTTCACTTCGTTTAATCTCAACGATATCTTTTCCGCTCATATTTAGCACTTGTTTTAAATATTGCTCAATGACATCAGAGATATTCCTCACATAATCCCTCCTCTGCCAGTTGACTTTGACTATATTTGACTTTAACTTTAATATATACGGAATTCTTCAAAAATGCAAGGATTCCCTTCCTACACTACTATATATTTTACCCATTGCATTCGTTCAATAAAACAAAAAGACCAAGACTAAATTTGTCTTGGTCTTTTCTTGCCCGGCAACGTCCTACTCTCGCAGGCGGTGTCCCGCCAACTACCATCGGCGCTGGAGAGCTTAACTTCCGTGTTCGGGATGGGAACGGGTGTGACCTCTCCGCCATCGTCACCGAGCAAACATATAGAAGGATGATTCCTTCAAAACTAGATAACAGGTTAGCCTACGCTTTTCTTGATGTCTAGCTTCGAACTAACATCCTCCTACGCCTTCGCTTTTTCCGTTCGACGTGCAAGCACGTCTTCGTCAAAAGCTCTCGGCTCCGTCGGACGTTTCCTTGGCTTCGCCAAGGACCGTTCTCAGCTTTTCTTGCTGTCTAGCTTCGGCTCCTAGCCCCTCGAATCGCTTCAGTCCTGCTGTGGCGGCAACAGCCTCCTCGCAGGCCTTTCGCGTTCTTCGTGGCTGAACAGTCGCCTACGCTTTTCTTGTGTGCTTAGTTAAGTCCTCGATCGATTAGTATCCGTCAGCTACACGTGTCGCCACGCTTCCACCTCGGACCTATCAACCTTGTCATCTTCAAGGGATCTTACTCGCTTGACGCGATG
>NZ_JAHZOE010000015.1:0-52731 GCF_019448545.1 Anoxybacillus sp. ST4
GATCATTTGTAATTTTAAGACGTTTCATGTCCTTTCCGCTCCTTTTACACATGAGTATTTAGGAGCAGTATAACCATGTAAAAAGGTGTTCATACAGAAGTTATCACTTTAAAGTGCATGTATATAGAACAATCTATTATTCATAAACTAACAAAGCAACAATTCACAGACTATGCGGATCAGTATAACGAAATTGAAAAAGTTGCATCATTCATTAGAGAAGATAGCCAAGCGCTCGTCGATGTCGAATTGAGCTTGTATCAACCCGTGTACAAACAAATGTTAAAGCATACAGCAAGAATGAATGAATTGGGCGGGACGTTGTTTATTTTAACAACGATTTTAAGCATTGTATTTGCCATATGGTTATCACGGACAATTGTCATTCCAATCCATCATCTCGTTCATGCGGCGAAAAAAATATCAGCTGGTCAACTAGATGCGCGAATTCCTCGCTTCCATGGGCATGATGAAATCGGCTTGCTCGGTAAAACATTTCAACATATGATCGAAAACTTGCGTATATTAATCTCGAAAAATATGGAAATATTAGAGAAAGAAAAACTCGTGCGTGAATTCGAGTTAAAGGCGCTTCAAAGTCAAATTAATCCTCATTTTTTATTTAATACGCTAAACGTCATTTCAAAGCTAGCCTATATTGAAGGAGCAGAGCAAACAAGCGAACTGACCATTTCGACATCTAATTTGTTGAGATATAACTTAAGAAAGTTAGATGAACCTGTTACGTTGCGTGAAGAAGTAGAGCATGCGAAAGAATATTTTGCGATTCAAAAAGCCCGATTTCGCGATCGCGTTTCTTTTCAGCTTGAAGTAGATGAAGCGTGTTTGGATCAACCGATTCCTTGCTTAACGTTGCAACCGCTCATCGAAAATGCTTTTATTCATGGGATTGAAGGAATGGAAAAAGGGGCGAAAATTCAATTAATGATCGAACAAAAAAGAAACTGTATTCAAGTGACGATAGCCGATAACGGTGTAGGAATGCCGTATGATGTGCAAAAAGCGATTATGAACGCATCATATTCATTAACGAAAACAGGCCATTCGACAGGACTTGGATTAGAAAATGTGCTGAGACGTCTCCAACTTTTTTACGGGGTAGAAAAAATACTTGATATACAAAGTGCACCAAACGAAGGAACTGCCATTATTTTGCGACTGCCAAGGAGGGAGAGCGATGTACAAGCTACTTATTGCCGATGATGAACCGCTAGAGCGGGAAGGATTGCAATTGATGATCGAGCGGGCATTTCCGCATACGTTTACGATTTTTCATGCCGAACATGGTCGAAGTGCGATTCAGCAAGTAGAAAAACATCGTCCGCATATTATTTTTATGGATATAAAAATGCCGGGTATTCAAGGACTTGAAGCGATTGCTGAAATTCGAAAGATCGATGCGCAAGCGAAAGTTGCTATTTTAACTGCATATGATTACTTTACATACGCGAAAGAAGCTATTTCTTTAGGTGTAAGCGAATACGTGTTAAAACCAGCTAAAAAGCAGCAAATCATTGATCTGTTACAAAAATTGTTACATCAAATTATGGAAGAACAAGCGATGCGCGAACAACAATTAATTGCTCGTGAAAAGCTTGTTCAGTTGCAAATGTTAAGTGAAACAGCTTGGACATGGTTATTGATGGGGAAGATGGACGAATGCTCTGCACATACGTTTAGTGGTATAGAATTTGAATGCGCGTACGCCATCGTTATTGAATTGGAAAAAAACGATGCATATGAGCGCGAAAAGTGGGAAGAAACGGTGAAACAATGCGTAAAACACCATCGACGTTGTTTATGCAGTCCGCTTCGTCAAAGGCAAATGGCCATTTTTATTGAAAGTCAACCGCATGAGCATGTCATTTCGTTCGTTCAATCGTTGTTAAAGCGCCTCGAGAAGGAACTGAAGCAGCGAATAAAAATAGGAATTGGGACAGTACAGTCAAGCATTGACGGACTGAAACGTTCATACAAAGAAGCGCAGACAGCTGTATGTTATTTATCGTCATTTAGCCGAGTGATGCATATTGACGATGTTCCAATAACGGATGAAGTGGAACAAATTAATTTAAAAACAAACGGCAGTGTCATTGAGCAAGTCGAACTGTTTTTGCACGAAAACTATGGCTATGATGTGACGCTTGAAGAAGTCGCAAAATACGTTCATTTGACACCGTACTATTTTAGTAAACTATTTAAAAAGGAAACGGGACAGACGTTTATTGACTATTTAACAAGTTTACGTATTGAAAAAGCGAAGCAGTTTATGCGTGACGAAGGATTAACTGTGAAAGAAGCTTGTTATCGCGTAGGATATAAAGATCCGAACTATTTCAGCCGTGTGTTTAAAAAAGTGACAAATATGACTCCAACTGAATATCGGCAACAAGTATGCGAGCGTTCGTAAAGCGCTCGCACTTTTTTGTTTCATCACAAAAAAATGCTATCTTGTTTCTTTTTGTCACGATGGAAGCGTTTAAATTGTGCGAATATACAACAAATAAGTGAAGAAAAGAAAGAAAACGCTTTCTTTTTCCTATGTTACGCTTAACATGTAAACCATACGAAAAACAAGGGGGAATACGTGTGAAGTGGTGGAAACATGTCGCGAAGGGAGCGGCAACATTTGTGTTAGCGTCTGCACTAACAGCATGTGGTGTTGTATCTTCAGGAAACGAAGGGGGGAGCGAATCGACGAAAAAAGACGGCGATAAAATTGTGATAGGGCTTTCAATGGACACATTAAAAGAAGAGCGTTGGCAGAGAGATAAGGAATTGTTTGAGGCAAAAGTGAGAGAACTTGGAGCAGAAGTCAAAACATTAGCTGCAAACGGAGATGACGCAGTGCAATTGAGCCAAGCAGAACAGCTCATTTCTGAAGGGGTCGATGTTCTCGTTGTTATCCCACACAATGCTGAGGCGTCAGCGCCAATTGTTGACAAGGCTCACAAAGAGGGTATTCCTGTGATAGCGTACGACCGTTTAATTAAGAATGCTGATGTTGACTATTATGTTTCATTTGACAATGTGCGCGTCGGTGAAATGCAAGCACAAGCGATTGTAGAGAAAGCACCGAAAGGAAACTATGTTTATATTGGTGGAGCAGATACAGATAACAATGCACATTTATTCCGCCAAGGGGCGATGAACGTATTAAAGCCACTTGAAGAAAAAGGCGATATTAAAATTGTTTACGATCAATTCTCGAAAGATTGGAAGCCAGAAGAAGCGTTAAAAAATATGGAAAACGCATTAACAGCAAACAATAACAATATTCAAGCTGTTGTTGCAGCGAACGACGGAACAGCGGGTGGCGTCATTCAAGCGTTAGCAGCACAAGGATTAGCAGGCAAAGTACCTGTTTCAGGGCAGGATGCTGATCTTGCTGCTCTTCAGCGTATCGTCGAAGGGACGCAAACGATGACAGTATATAAACCAATTAAAGCGATTGCGACGAAGGCAGCAGAAATGGCTGTTGCACTAGCGAAAGGTGAAAAAATCGAAACGAATCAAACGGTATCAAACGGCAAAATCGATGTTCCATCTGTATTGCTTGATCCGATTGCGGTAACAAAAGATAACGTATTGGATACAGTCATTAAAGATGGCTACCACAAACTAGAGGACGTGTTTAAAAACGTACCGAAAGATCAATGGCCAAAACAGTGAAAATAGGGGCTGGCTTTGCCAGACCCTTCTTTTCGACATGATACAACGGGAGTGACGTAGATGTATGCATTAGAAATGATCAATATTACGAAAGAGTTTCCCGGTGTGAAAGCGCTTGATCGTGTCAGTTTCAAAGTGAAAAAAGGGGAGATTCACGCGCTTTGTGGTGAAAACGGAGCAGGAAAATCAACGTTGATGAAAGTGTTAAGCGGACTGTATCCAGCTGGCACGTATGAAGGTGAAATTCGCATTGACGGCAAGCCTGTTTCGTTCCGCCATATCGTTGATGCTGAACAGGCAGGCATTGCGATCATTCATCAAGAGCTTGCGCTTGTAAAAGAAATGACAGTTGGTGAAAACATTTTTTTAGGGCGAGAGCCGCGTAAATTTGGCATCATTCAAGGGGATCAATTGTATTATGAAGCAGAAAAATGGTTAAAGAAAGTCGGATTAACCATTTCTCCGCAAACTAAAATTCATTCGCTTGGCATTGGTCAACAGCAATTAGTTGAAATTGCAAAAGCGCTAGCAAAACAAGCTAACATTTTAATTTTAGATGAACCTACAGCTGCGTTAACAGAGAGCGAAGTTGAAATTTTAATGGGCATTTTAGAACAACTGCGCGCACAAGGCGTTGCATGTATTTATATTTCTCATAAAATGCCGGAAGTGTTTCGACTTGCGGATTCAATTACCGTATTGCGCGATGGAAAGTCGATTGCAACGCTTTCGCGAGCGGAAACGAATGAAGATGAAGTTGTTGCACTCATGGTTGGACGCGAGTTGACAGAGCGTTATCCGTATGTCAAAAAAACACCAGGACATGTCGTATTAGAAGTAAAAAATTATTCTGTTTGGCATAAGGAAAAACCGATGAAAGTCAACGACGATATTCATATAACCGTTCGTGCCGGGGAAATCGTCGGAATTGCCGGTTTAATGGGTGCTGGGCGGACAGAACTAGCCATGAGTTTATTTGGAGCGTACGAAGGAAAGGCAGAAGGAGAAGTGTGGATTGAAGGAAAACAAATGCATATTCGTTCCGTGCAAGATGCCATTCGTTCGGGCATTGCCCTTGTCACAGAAGATCGGAAAAGGTTAGGACTTGTACTTGGAATGGACGTAAAGACAAATACGACATTAGCCAGTTTAAAAAACATTAGCCGTTGGCAAGTCATTAATCAAAACGAAGAATTAAAATGGAGTCAAAAATACGTCGATGAATTAAAAACGAAGACGGCTTCGTTAGAAACAACAGTCGGTACATTATCCGGAGGAAATCAACAAAAAGTCGTATTAGCGAAATGGCTAATGGCAAAGCCAAAGCTTTTAATATTAGACGAACCTACGCGCGGCATTGATGTCGGGGCAAAATATGAAATTTATCATTTAATGAATAAATTAGCTGAAGAAGGCGTTGCTATCATGATGATTTCTTCTGAGCTTCCAGAAATTTTAGGGATGAGTGATCGCATTTATGTTATGCGTGAAGGACGAATCGTAAAAGAGTTGTCGCACGATGAAGCAACACAAGAAAATATTATGATGGCAGCGACAGGAGGGGAATGAGTCGTGGAAGTCAAAGCAGTTATTGAACAGCAGCAAAAAAAGAAAAATATACTTGGCAAAGTAGATATTCGCGCCTATACGATGATCGGTGCCCTCGTTGCCATTTGGATTTTTTTCGGAATGTTAAATGAAACATTTTTAAGTGCACGAAACTTATCTAACTTATTTACACAAATGTCAGTTACTGCGATTTTGGCAATCGGGATGGTACTTGTTATTGTTGCGGGACACATTGACCTTTCCGTCGGTTCAATCGTCGGCTTCACAGGAGGCATTGCTGCTATTTTAAGCAATTGGATGGGAATGCCAACATCAGTTGTCATTGTATGTACATTGATTGCAGGAGCCCTTGTTGGCCTTGTACAAGGATGGCTAGTCGCCTATCGAGCCATTCCTGCTTTTATTGTCACGCTAGGCGGAATGATGATTTTCCGTGGGGCGTTAATGGGGATTACGAAATCAACAACTATTCCGATTTTCGATGCGAAGTTCATTGCATTAGGAAGTGCGTATTTTACGAACATGTTCGGTATTGTACTTGCGGTAATCGCTATTGTTTCTCTATTTGTTTCTACGTTTCGTAAGCGTAAATCACGGCAACAATACGGTTTTACTGTTTCGCCATTGCCGCTTGAGATGGCCAAACTGTTTGTTATTAGTATACTGATTTTAGCTTTTGTTCTTACGATGAATAGTTATAAAGGAATTCCGTTCCCTATTATTTTTGTCATTGCATTAGCGCTTATTTTCTCATTTATTGCGACAAAAACGACATTTGGCCGACATGTATATGCAATCGGTGGCAATGCGGAAGCCGCTCGTTTATCTGGAATTAACATTCAACGTCATACGATGATGCTGTTTGTCTTTACTGGACTACTTTCAGCAATTGCTGCGCTCGTTTTAACAGCTCGTTTATCTTCAGCAACGATCTCAGCCGGTCAAATGTACGAACTTGATGCAATCGCTGCTTGTGTCATCGGGGGAACATCATTGATGGGAGGATCCGGTACAATTATTGGCGCGATTATCGGTGCGATGGTCATGACGTCGCTTGATAACGGGATGTCGCTATTAGGCATGGAAACATTTTGGCAATATATTGTAAAAGGAAGCATTTTAATTTTAGCTGTTTGGATTGATATTGCAAGTCGAAAACGAAAAACAAATTAAAAGTAAAAAAGCTGATCGTTATGCGGTCGGCTTTTTTATTTGTTGTATAATGATGTTTGGAGGGATATATGTGCAAATAAATACAGTCATTTTACGATACTTAGAAATGGAATTGAAATCACCGTTTACAACAAGCTTCGGAACGATGAAAAGAAGACCTGTTCTGTTAGTTGAAGTAATTGATGAACATGGTGTGCGTGGATGGGGAGAAGGTGTTGCGTTTGCTGCACCTTGGTATACGGAAGAAACGATCGAAACGATGTGGCATATGCTTGAAGCTTTTTTAATCCCCCTTCTTTTCCAAGCTCCCGTTCATCATCCGGATGAATTGCTTGAACGGTTTTCGATCGTTCGTCGCAATTATATGGCAAAAGCGGCGCTTGAAGGAGCTGTATGGGATTTGTTTGCTAAGCGGCATCATATTCCGTTACACGTAGCATTAGGCGGCGAAAAAAAAGAAGTAGAAGTTGGCGTAAGCATCGGTATTCAACCGATAACGGATTTATTAAAACGGATGGAGCAGGCGCTTATAGAAGGATATAGACGTGTAAAAATAAAAATTAAGCCGGGGTGGGATGTAGATGTCGTTCGCGCTGTTCGTCATCATTTTCCCCATGTGCCGCTTATGGTTGATGCGAACTGTGCTTATTCGTTACGCGACATCGCCCGTCTGCAAGCGCTTGATGATTATGAATTGCTTATGATTGAGCAGCCGCTTGCTGTGGACGATATTGTTGACCATGCGAAATTACAAGCGAAGCTAAAAACGCCGATTTGTTTAGATGAAAGCATTTGTTCATATGAAGATGCAAAAAGGGCGATTGAGCTAAAAAGTTGTCGCGTCATCAACATAAAAATTGGCCGAGTAGGTGGATTAACGGAAGCAAAACGTATTCATGACTTATGTCAGCAACATCATCTTCCTGTATGGTGCGGTGGGATGTTAGAAGGTGGGGTTGGGCGAGCGCACAGCATCGCTTTAGCGACACTTCCATATTTCTCGTTCCCTAGCGATACAGCTGCATCGGCAAATTATTGGGAACGTGATTTCATTACCCCCGAAGTGACTGTCCGTGATGGGCGAATTTTCGTTCGACATGAGTTCGGAATTGGGTATGAAGTTGATGTGACAGAAGTCGAAAAGCGTACAGTTCGTTTAAAAATATGTAAACGTTCGAGAGGATGATCATATGTTTGACCCGACGATTTTTGATAATTTAAAAACGGTGGTAGAAGGGGCAATTTACGATTTAGATATAAGCGATGAAAGCATCGCTGTCGTGGATCGCTCAGACGTTGTTGACTTAGCAAAATTTACGCGCGCGTACGCCCTTTCTTTTCAATTGCGTCATGCCCACCAAGTGACGTGTACCGTTTCGCTTCAAATGACGCTTCAACATATTGCGAACGAGTTGCTATATGAAGATGTCGCGCGAGCTGGTTGCACCGTGACGGTTTCGTTTTCTTTTTCAGCCATAAACGTCGATTGCGTACAAGTTGAACAGACGCTAAAGCATATTTGGGGGGAACACCGTACGGTTATACAAACGCTGACGTACACATATCCAACAGAGGAACGGTACACTCATCAAGTGATGATTGATTTCGGGCGTACGATTAACGAAAGTCATATCGATGATTTATTACATATGATTCCGTACATGATCCGTTCGCTTGAGCAACTTCAACGATATGCGATGTAAAAATGATTGAAGGAATAAACTATTCCAAGTATGATAGAAGTGAAAATGATTATAGTTATCATACTTGGAGTGTGGCAAAATGAAAAAAGTGCATTTTTGCAAGAAAAATAAATTCGCAACAAAAACGTTATATGCGTTTTTAAAAAACACGTTCAAACATGTAAAAATCAAAAGGAAAGATTGTGTGGGCAAATGTAAAACGTGCAAACATTGTCCGTTTATTTTACTCGATGGTGAAGTTGTAAAAGCGAAGACAACGGATGAATTGTATGATCGCATTTCTTATGAAATGACAAAACAATGGTGGGCGTTTCGGGAAAAATAAGCAGGAATTTTTTTATTTTTGTTTAATTTCATGTGTGAAAGGGGGGAAAATGATGTGGTCAGAAATCAAACAAGTGTTATCTCGCATGATGTCCTCACTTGCTTTTGAAACATGGATTGAAGGAACGACAGCAACGATGGAGGAAGATACGGTCACTATTCATTGCACAAACCCAATGCAAAAAAGTTGGATTGAAACGTTGTATATGTCTTACATTGAACAAGCGATCGAAAAAGTTTGCGGAAAACGGGTGGTTGTCAAGTTAGAGGCACCCCATGAGCTTTCTAACGAGCAATTTATGCGTATGTGGAACTACATGATTGCCATCGAAAAACAAACGTGGAATCTTGAAGCGCGCGTCACAAAAGTGGAACAGCGAATGGAAGAAATAGGAAAAGAAGTGGCCCAACTGCGTGAACGTACAGATTTTCTTGAACGACTGCTTGCAACAGATGAGAAACCAATGACAAAAACGTATATTCATTAAAATTAAAATAGGAAAATGTATAGGTAGGTCGGATCATATCTGAGCATATTTCGTAATCAAAGGGTGTCACTGTGCCAGTTTAGACACCCTTTGATTTATTTTTACAAAAACGGGTTGCGCCATTCCATGAGCAAGGCGTAGTTGCACGACTGGGCATCTTCTAAATAATTGGCGACGACCTTCACTGGCGTGCGACCGCAACGAAGTAAAAATGTAATGACAGGGTCTGTGAGTTTTCCGTTTATAACCGCATCTACATATTGTTCGGCCGTCATTTCATTTGCATATTGATAATATGCTGGCATGCGACTGCCACCTAATAACCGTTCAAGCTTTTGATGAACGACAACTTCATACATCGACTGCATAAGCCATTTTCCTAACCCGAGTTTGCGATATGCTGGACGCACACCAATGTCAACGACGTATAACGTATTGCCGTTTCGATTATGATTGCGAATATATCCGTTATCCGTTATTTCTTCCCACGTATGATCAACATCGTTTGGGTGAAAGTTGACGATTAAACCGGTCATCGATCCGACGACTTCCCCGTCAATTTCGACACATAACGCTCCTTCTGGGAAAAGTGTCATATGATTCATAAGCTGCTCTTTATTCCACCATAGTTCAGATGGGAAAGGGGGTGGAAAGCTTTCCTGTTGAATCCGAATTAACGCATCGATATCTTTTTCTTCATAGTTGCGAATGATGGCAGGAATAGGACGATCATCATGAAATACGTAAAGTTGCTTTTTATACATTGTCTTCCTCCTTATGTCCAATCTACATATAAATCTGTGCGACGGTCGCGCCAAGTGGTTACCGATCCGCGCTCGCGAACGTCGTAAAGAAGCTGTAAATCAAGATCAGCTGTAATGATCATATCATCGTTTATTTCTCCTTCGGCTAAAACACCGCGTGGTGGGAACGGAATATCGTTCGGTGTAATGATCGCTGCTTGTCCGAAGTTTGCGCGCATAAAATCAACGGTTGGCAACGACCCGACTGTTCCTGTCGTAACGACGTATACTTGATTTTCAATCGCACGAGCATGGCATGTGTAGCGCACGCGGTGAAACCCGTGACGGTCATCAGTGCATGACGGACAAAAAATGACGTCCGCTCCTTTTGCACGTGCCATACGAACAATTTCAGGAAACTCAATGTCATAACATGTTAAAATCGCAATCGTTCCTTTCGCAGTTTGAAAGATGTGTAACGCATCACCACCATGCATATTCCATTTGTTGGTTTCCGTCGGGGTAATATGCAATTTTGCCTGCTCGGCAATCGTTCCGTCAGGATAAAATAAATGAGCGACATTATATAGCCGATCTCCCTTTTTTATGACATGCGTCCCACCAACAATATGCATATTCGTCTGTTTTGCGAGCGTAGTAAATAGCGAGCGATACGCTTCTGTGAACGTTGGAAGCTCGTCAATCGTTAACGCTTCTTTTGTTTCATCGCCAATGGACATGAGCTGTGTCGTGATAAATTCGGGGAATAGGACAAATTCAGCCCCGAATTCTTGTGCTGTTTTGATATAATGTTCAACTTGTTTCGCGAATTGTTCAAATGATCGAATGGTGTGCAAATGATATTGAACCGCACTGACTCGCATTTTCAATGAAACTCACCTTCTTTTTTTCTATTTTTTCACTATTATAGCGAATATGTTTTATTTTGTCTGAATAGAAGCATTGTTTGTGTAGAAAAAACGATATGTGTGTTACAATAGCGCTAAAGGAGGAATGAAAAATGAGCATTTACGATTTTCATGTACGTACGATTCAAGGAAAAGAGCAATCGTTAGCGCAGTATAAAGGAAAAGTATTATTAATCGTCAATACAGCAAGCAAATGTGGATTGACGCCACAATACGAACAATTGCAACAATTGTACGACAAGTATAAAGAACGCGGTTTTGTTGTGCTCGGTTTTCCGTGCAATCAATTCGGAAATCAAGAACCGGGATCAGAGGAAGACATCTCACAGTTTTGCCAACTCAATTACGGTGTGACGTTTCCGATGTTTGCGAAAGTAGACGTAAACGGTCCAAACGCTCATCCGCTCTTTAACTACTTAACAGAACAAGCGCCAGGTGTGTTAGGAACGAAAGTGGTGAAATGGAACTTTACAAAGTTTTTAGTCGATCGCAAAGGTCAAGTCGTTGCGCGGTTTGCCCCAACGACAAAGCCGGTAGAACTAGAACAACATATTGAGCAATTGCTTAATCAAATCGTCTCTGAATGAAAAAGAGACGGTTTTTTGTTGGGCGTAATCGATTTGTCTATACCGATTTTTGTATAGTGCATATGCTGAGATAGTAGAGATTGACGCCAAATAGGAGGGGTTATATGTTCATTGAACCTTGGATCGTAGATGAAACGATGCATGAGTTTTTCGTGCCGGACTATATTGAACAAATGGCAGAAGATGTTTTGCGCCATTATGATTTATCTGTTCAAAGTAGGCAAGTCGTCACGACGAAACCGGATAAAGGAGGGGCTATTTGGAAATTAGAAACGAACAAAGGACCAAAAAGTTTAAAATTGCTTCATCGCCGTCCAACACGCAGTTTGTTTAGCCTTGGCGCTCAGCGATATTTAGTCGATGTGCAAAAAGCAAATGTCCCACCGATTGTTCAAACGAAAGAAGGAACGGATTATGTGGAGGCGGGAGGGAAGCTATGGTTTGTTGCAGAATGGATCGAACCGTTATTTCCTGTAACGAAAGATTTAGAAGGGGCAAAACAGCTTTGTTATGCGCTCGGCGAATTTCATCGTTTAAGTAAAGGATACGTCCCCCCGAAAGGAGCAGAAATTGCTTCCCGGCTGTATAAATGGCCGAAAACGTACGAAAAAACAATAAACAAAATGGACTGGTTTCGCCAATTAGCGAAGGCGTATAAAGAGATGCCTGCAAGCGCGATGTTATTGGAAGTTGTCGACCGTTTTCAAGCGCAAGCGCGCGAAAGTTTCACCAGACTACAACAATCTCCGTATGACCAATTAGTTGAACTTGGACATAGTGAATGGGGATTAGTGCATCAAGATTATGGGTGGTCGAACGGACAAATGGGTGCGAATGGCATGTGGATTATCGATTTAGATGGTGTCGCGTACGATTTGCCCATTCGAGATTTACGAAAACTGATTTCCGGTACGATGGCTGATTTATACCGTTGGGACGCTCAATGGGTGCGAGAGATGATTAGAGCGTATCATGAAGCCAATCCAATTGACGCTTCATTATATGACATATTGATGATTGATTTGTCACTTCCGAATGAATTTTACAAAAACTTAAAAGAAGTCGTATATGAGCCAGAGTTATTTTTAACAGAACAAACGATGCAACTCATTGAGATCATTGTTGCAACGGATGAAACGAAATGGCCGGTTCTTGCGGAAATTGAAAACGATTGGAAGGAGAACGGAAACAGATGAACATTTTAATGATTTGTACAGAAAAGCTACCTGTTCCTCCCGTGCTCGGTGGTGCGATTCAAACGTATATTGCAGGCATTCTTCCACACCTTCGTCACGCACACCGCATTACTGTGCTAGGTGTACAACATGAAACGCTGCCAAATGAAGAAACGATCGACGGCATTCATTATGTACGCGTTCCGGGTGGGATATTTGACATATATCTCGAACACGTCGTTCAATACGTGCAAGCTCATTCGTTCGATCTTATCCACATTTTTAACCGCCCACGTCTCGTTTTACCAATTCGTCAAGTTGCTCCTCATGCAAAAATTACGCTGAGCATGCATAACGATATGTTTCAACCTACGAAAATCAATCGTGAAGAAGCAGAAGAAGTGATCAAGCAAGTATCAGCGATTGTCACTATTAGCAACTATATCGGTCAAGTCATTCGCGACCTATATCCAGAAGCAGAGGGAAAATTGAGGACGATTTACTCAGGTGTCGATTCTGATCGATTTTTACCAGGGAATCATCCGAATATGGCCCCGATTCGTAAGAAACTACGCCAGACGCACGGAATCGATCAAAAAACAGTCATTTTATTTGCGGGGCGTTTGTCGCCAAATAAAGGGGTTGACAAACTGATTCAAGCGTTGCCGGAACTTGCGAAGCGATTTAACGACTTAGCGCTCGTCATCGTCGGCAGCAAATGGTTTAGTGAAGAAGGGACGACGGACTATATTGCTTACGTTCGTTCGCTAGCTAAAAGATTACCTATTCCTGTTGTGGCGACAGGATTTGTGCCGCCAAATGAAATTCAACATTGGTTTGCCGCAGCTGATTTATTTGTTTGTACATCGCAATGGCAAGAGCCGCTTGCTCGCGTTCATTATGAAGCGATGGCGGCCGGGCTTCCGATTGTTACAACTGCTCGTGGTGGCAATCCAGAGGTCATCGTTCCAAATGAAAATGGTGTTGTTGTCGAAAGACCAGAAGATCCGCAAGACTTTGTGGAAAAAATGGAATATGTGTTGTCCAATTGTACGCTAATGAAAAAAATGGGAGAAAACGGGCGTAAATTAGCAACATCACTTTATCGTTGGGAGCGCGTGGCATCAGACCTACTCCGTGTATGGCAACATGTCGAACAAACTGAGCTTTCGCCAATACAAGCAACTGTTTCTGTTGAAGAAATCGTTGAGCAAGTCGTTGAAAAACAGCCGACTGAGCCGGTTTTACCATCTCTACAGCTAATTGAAGAAGAAATAGTTTTAAGAAAAAAAAGGAAAAAAGCATTTGTATGGGCGATTACGACATAAAACTCCCACTTATGTTTGTGGGAGTTTCGGTCTTGTTTGCATATATAAATAAAAGTCATCGTTTTGTTTTTCTGTGATGACATCACGTAAAATTTGAGCGAGGACTGTGCTATACACGGTTCCGTTATCTCCGTAAGCATAGACGAAATAACAGTTTGGAAAGGAATCGTACACACCAATCATCGGAAGACCATCGTGCGTCCCACCGTAAAAGGCAGCTAAATAAAATTCAGGAACGACGCGAATATCGGGGAAAAGTCGATGAAATTCCTCGATCAGTCGTTCTTTTTTATGCATAAGCTTAGCGTCGCGATCATCCGCATACGCTGTATTTTCATCAAGCCCTCCGATAATAATGCGATCGTCAGCCGTTGTTCGCATATATACATACGGACGGGCTGTCTCCCAAATGAGCGTTCGTTTATACCAACTTGAAAAATTTTCAACTCGATTTGTAATAACCGCATACGAACTAACGAGTAACGCTTTTTTTTCTTGTTTCACTTCTAACGTTTCGTAGCCTGCGGCAAAAATGACTTTCCGAGCTCGAATGGAATGCCCATTTTTCGTATAACATGTTGCCATATGTTGTTCGAGTTTTTTTCCGTTGATTTCTGTTTCTTCGAAAATACGCACGCCACGTTGTTTTGCATATTCCAATAAACCAATTGTCAACTTATACGGGTTTAATTCTCCATCCCCCGTTGTATATAAAGCAGCATGTTTTGTAAATGGATAATGGCTACGAATTTGTTGTTCATTCAACCAGACAACAGGATAGCCTTGTTTTTTTAACGCCGTATATTCTTTTTCAAGCTTTTGGACATCTTCCGCAACGCTTGCATAATACAAACTATCCCTTCTTTGAAATTCCACATCGATATGTAAGCAATTTGCTGCCCTTTCAAGTTCATCGACGGCTTGTTGACAAAGCGTTAAATGACGTGCGGCATACGTTTCGCCAAAGCTGTTAACGAGTTCAAAAAACATTTTATCCCCGAGACATTGAATGAGTGCTGTATTTGTCATCGTACTTCCGTATCCTGCTTTTCGTTTATCGACCACGACAACGTCTAAATCTGTTTCGCTTAAATAATAGGCGCATAGCGCCCCTGAACCGCCCGCTCCGACAATCAACACGTCGCATTGTATGTCGTTCTCAAGAGGGGGATACGAAGGAGCATCGGGAAATGTCGTTGGCCAATATAACTTTCCTGTTTGTAAATCCATTGCGATAACCACCTTTCTTTTTTGTTCTGGTCTTTTTTAGATTGACCTGCATATGTAAAAGTATGCGACAACAACTACTCGATTTATATATTGACATAGCAAAAAGCTTTCTTATTTTTGGAATATTTGATAAAATAGGACGAAACGACAATGGGCATGTGAGAAAGTAGGGATGGAATGTGAAAGTATTTTTGGACTTAATGTGGTTTTTTAAGCAAGAAAAAAAAGCGTATATGATCGGAGTTATATTGCTTGCGATTGTGTCGTTGCTTGAGCTTGTTCCACCGAAAGTGATTGGGCACGTTGTTGATGCGATAAAAGCGGGGGAATTGACGAAAGAAAAGCTTGTAATGTGGTTAAGCTTGCTTGCAGGTGTAGCAATTTGTATGTACGGTTGTCGTTACGTTTGGCGGACGATGATTTTTGGATCAGCAGCGAAGCTTGCTCGATTGTTGCGCGATCGGCTGTACGGTCACTTTACAACGATGTCTCCGTCATTTTATCAAAATCGCCGCATCGGTGATTTAATGGCACATGCGACAAATGATTTACAAGCGATTCAACAAACAGCGGGTGTTGGCGTCTTAACGCTTGTCGATTCACTATGCATCGGGGGTTTTGTCATTGCGACGATGGCCTTTACAATTAGCTGGAAACTGACGCTCATTTGTTTATTGCCGATGCCGCTTATGGCTTATTTAACAAGCTACTATGGTTCGCTACTTCATCAACGGTTTCATCATGCGCAAGAGGCATTTTCTGCTTTAAACGATAAAGTGCAAGAAAGCATTGCGGGCGTGAAAGTAATAAAAACGTTCGGACAAGAAAAAGAAGAAATCGAATCGTTTCGAGTACAAGCGGATGACGTCGTTCAAAAAAATATGGCGGTTGCTCGCATTGATTCATTGTTTGATCCAACGATTTCGCTCATTGTCGGCGTGTCGTTTTTTTTAGCGATTGTTTTTGGTGCTCGTTTTGTTGTGCAAGGAGAATTGACAATCGGACAGCTAATTTCGTTTACGATGTATTTAGGTCTCCTTATTTGGCCAATGTTAGCGTTCGGATGGTTATTTAATATTGTCGAACGCGGTCGCGCTTCGTATGACCGTGTTTCCTCGTTGTTGCGCGAAAAACCAGATATACAAGAAAATGAAGGATTACTTGATGAAGTACCGACAGGTGACATCACGTACGACATTCGTTCCTTTACGTATCCGAATGAAACGGAGCCAACATTACAGCATATTCAGTTTACATTAAAAAAAGGAGAAACGTTAGGAATTGTTGGGAAAACAGGGGTCGGAAAGACAACGCTTTTAAAAATATTATTGCGCGAGTTTGTTGGAATGGATGGAGACGTTTATTTTGGCGGACATTCCATTACACAATATCGGTTAGAACGATTGCGCGAAGCCATTGGTTATGTACCACAAGATCATTTTCTTTTTTCTGCCTCCATTCGTGACAATATTGCTTTTGCTCGACCAGATGCGAGTCAAGAAGAAGTAGAGCATGTTGCCAAACTCGCCCAAGTGCACGATGATATTGTACAGTTTCCAGAAGGGTATGAAACAGTTGTTGGTGAAAGAGGTGTGTCTTTATCGGGAGGACAAAAGCAACGGCTATCGATTGCGCGCGCTCTATTACTTGACCCAGAAGTGCTTATTTTAGACGATTCGCTATCCGCTGTCGATGCGCAAACGGAAGAGCGCATTTTACGAGCGTTGAAAGAAACCCGGGCCGGAAAGACGACGATGATTGCGACGCATCGGTTAAGTGCCATTCAACACGCACATTTGATTTTAGTGCTTGAAGATGGAAACATTATTCAGCGAGGTACGCACGAAGAGCTTGTTTCCAAAGATGGTTGGTATCGAGATATGTACGTTCGCCAACAGCTTGAACAGTTTGTGGAACGTGGAGGTGTACAATGAGATCGAATATAAATCAACGGCAAGTGTTTATGCGGCTCATGAGCTATGCAAAACCGCATCGAAAATCGCTATTGTTTGCTTTTTTTCTTTTAGCGTTAACGACTGCAGGGGAAGTGCTTGGGCCGATTATCGTGAAAATTTTTATTGATAACTATTTAACACATATGACATTCCCGCTTCAAGCAATGATCGGACTAGCAGCCGCTTACGTCGCGATCCACATTGGGAAAGTCGTTCTATCTTATTTTCAATTGTTAAAGTTTCAAGAAATTGCACTAAAAATTATTCAACAACTTCGTATCGATGTTTTTTCTAAAGTACAATCGTTAGGAATGCGCTATTTTGATCGGACGCCAGCCGGAAGTATCGTATCGCGAGTGACAAATGATACGGAAGCGATTAAAGAAATGTTTGTTGAAGTGCTCGTTACATTTATTCAAAGTGCTTTTTTCTTAGTCGGTGTATTTGTTGCGATGTTTTTGCTCGATGTTCGTTTAGCTACTTTTTGTTTAGTGATTTTACCGATTATTTATATCATTATTCGTACGTATCGAAAGTATAGCTCGGTGTTTTATAGCGATTTGCGTGAGCGGTTAAGCCAGTTGAATGCAAAGTTAAATGAGTCGCTTCAAGGTATGGCGATCATTCAAGCGTTCCGTCAGCAAAAACGAATGAGAGAGCAATTTGGAAATATTAACGAAAAACATTATATAGCCGCAATGAAAAATATTAAACTTGATAGTTTATTGCTTCGTCCAGCGACAGACGTTGTTTATGTGTTTTCGCTTATTGTCGTTTTAAGTTATTTTGGCATCTCTTCTTTTCAAAGTCCGGTTGAAATTGGTGTGTTGTACGCCTTCGTCAATTATTTAGAGCGTTTTTTTGAACCGATTAACCAAATGATGATGCGTTTATCGATGTTTCAGCAAGCGCTCGTTGCTTCGTCGCGCGTGTTTCAATTGTTAGATGAACGAGAAGAAGAGCCGAAACAAGATGAGCAACCACTTGTTATTGAAAAAGGAACGGTGGAATTTCGCAATGTATCGTTTAGTTATGATGGAAAACGCGACGTGTTAAAAAATATTTCGTTTATCGCTCGACCTGGAGAAACAGTTGCGCTCGTCGGTCATACAGGAAGCGGAAAAAGCTCAATTATTCAACTGCTTATGCGCTTTTATGAGTTTGAACGTGGAGAAATTTTGATTGACGGCAAGTCGATTAAAGCTTATCCGAAAAAGGAGTTACGAAAAAATATCGGCCTTGTCCTTCAAGATCCGTTTTTGTTTTATGGAACGGTGCGAGATAATATTCGGCTTTACAATCAAAGTTTAACGGAGAACGATATTGAACAAGCGGCGAAATTTGTTCAAGCGCATTCGTTTATTGAAAAGCTACCAAAAGGATATGATCATCCTGTAACAGAGAGAGGAACGACGTTTTCGAGCGGTCAACGTCAGCTCATTGCCTTTGCTCGTACGATTGCGATCAATCCGAAAATATTAGTGCTTGATGAAGCAACGGCAAATATTGATACAGAAACGGAGGAAGCGATTCAAGAAGCGCTCGAAAAAATGAGAAAAGGACGGACGACGATTGCGATTGCTCATCGTTTATCGACCATTCAAGATGCCGATCAAATTCTCGTTTTGCATCAAGGCGAAATTGTTGAGCGCGGTACGCATCAACAGCTGCTTGCCAAACGAGGGTTATATTATCGGATGTACGTCTTGCAAAATGGGTTAACCGAAGATGTATGTATATAAAAGTTTCTGAAGCTTGTTTTAGTTTTGTAAAGCACATTTGTCGAAACCGCCATGTTAAGTGGCGGTTTCGCAATATACGATTTCCCCTAGTTTTGGTACACATAGCTGCTCGCTTGGAAGGTTGCGCCGTTCCCATTCGGCATATAGGCGATCTAGCGCTTCTTTTGGTGTATCGTCAGCGAGTGGAAATGTACCGTAATGCATCGGAATAAATGTGTTGGCACCGCAATCAACAAATGCTTGTACAGCCTCTTCTGGTGTCACATGTTGAGGCCCCATAAACCATTCGGGTTCATATGCCCCAATAGGCAGCAACGCATAATCAATATGAAAACGAGCTCCAATGTCACGAAACCCACGAAAATATCCACTATCCCCGGCAAAGTAAAACGTTGGTTTTCCTTCTGTTTCAATCACCCATCCTCCCCAATGGGATGCATTTGTATCAAATAGTGTTCGTTTCGACCAATGTTGTGCTGGGACAAACGTAAATGAAACATCCCGCTCCACAACGGTTTCCCACCAATCACATTGTACGACACGCTCTATTCCTCTTTTGAGAAACGATGAGCGTAATCCGCTCGGTACAAGGATAAGTGGAGTTCCCTTCAATTTTTTTATACTGGAAAAATGCAAATGGTCATAGTGGCTATGAGAAATAAGTACGATATCGACAGGAGGTACGTCGTCAATCGAAACAGCTGGATCCGTTAGCCTACGAATGGTTCCTAATCGTTTTGCCCATACGGGATCTGTAACAATCGTTAGTCCGTTTACTTGAATAATAAACGTAGCGTGCCCTATCCATGTGAGTAATGTTTGATCCCGATTCGCATGTAGCCGCGAAGGATCAATATGTTCGCGCGGCAAAGTATATGACCAATCTTTCTTTTTTTGTCTCCTTTCCGCATACCAACGCCGCAAATCAGCAAATGACTTAGTTGTAGTAATCCCATCTAAATTTTCATATCGTTTTCTCATTTTTCTCCTCCCAAAACTCTGTTTCATTCGAACATGACGTTCTGTTATATATAAAAATTTGTTGTTATATAACATAATTTCATTATTTTTTTTGTTTGTATAAGTAAAAAATATGGTTATGTTTGATTTTTGTCACATCTCTTTTTTGAAATTTTTTATAAAATGAAAGAGCAACTGACGGATGAGGGGGGATACGATGTCTATTTTACCAAAAACAAATGAGTTAGGCTTTTTCGAGATACGTTTAGAATCGATCGGGGGACTAGGAGCAAATTTAGCAGGAAAAATGCTGGCGGAAGTAGGTGCCCTTGGGCACGGATTAAACGCGTCAAACTTTTCCACATACGGATCCGAAAAGAAAGGCTCTCCGGTGAAAAGTTACATTCGTTTTTGCGATGAACACGTACATATTCGTGATCATAGTCCGATCGAACAACCGCATGTCATCGGAGTTTTTCATGAAGCGCTCTATAAAATGGTTGATGTCGTTAGTGGATTGCGCCCGAATGGCATTGTGCTCGTCAATTCTGTACGAAGTGCTGAACATATTCGTCGCGATTTACGTTTGCCATATGGAACGCTTGCGGTCATCGATGCACTTGGGATTGCGGTAGAGGAAAAAACAAAAGTAAATACGGCTATGCTCGGGGCATTATTTCGCATTTGCCACTTTCTTGATCCTGAAAAAATGAAAAGTGTTATTCGTAAAACGTTTGAAAAAAAATATCCACATCTCGTTGAGGCGAACATTCGTACATTCGAGCGCGGATATGAGGAAGTTCGTTTTTATGAAAGTGAAAACCTTTCATTAGCATCTGAAACGTCGTTTTCCCGTCCGTATCCTTTGTTTGGATATGAAACACAAACGATCGGTGGGGTGATCATAACAAACGGAAATAGTGTATTGAAAGATGTAAGTGGCTCTCGACAAGGGTTTTTGCCGAAGTGGGAGAAAGATGCCTGTATTCACTGTGCAGCATGTGATACTGTTTGTCCAGATTTTTGTTTTGTTTGGGAAGAAGAGGAGGATCGTAAAGGTAGAAAACAAATGTTTTTGAAGGGGATTGACTATCAATATTGCAAAGGTTGTTTGAAATGCGTAGAAGCATGCCCAACAAGCGCATTAACGTCATATCGTGAACAAGTTGGTTTTGCCGAGGCGCACACGGTAAAACGAATGACAATTTGAAAGGAGGAGGATAGAGATGGAACAAGTAGTCACATTTGAGTCTGGAAATGAGATGGCAGCACTTGCAGCAGCACAAATTAATTATCATCTTATGGGCTATTTCCCAATTACACCATCAACGGAAATCGCCCAGTTATTAGATCAAATGAAAGTGCGTGGAGAACATGATATTGTACTTATTCCTGCTGATGGGGAGCACGGATCCGCAGGAATTTGCTATGGCGCAGCGGTGATGGGAGCTCGTGTGTTTAATGCAACAAGTGCTAACGGTCTTATGTATATGTTAGAACAGTTGCCTGTTCAATCGGGCACACGATTTCCAATGGTTATGAATTTAGTGACACGTTCGATTAGTGGGCCGTTAGATATTCGTGGCGATCATTCAGACTTATATTTTGCTTTAAATACAGGATGGGTTATTTTAACAGCACGTACTCCTCAAGCGGTATACGATATGAATATTATCGCTTTAAAAATTGCTGAACATGAGGATGTGCGTTTGCCAGTCATTGTGGCATATGACGGATTTTTCACATCGCATCAAAAGCGGAAAGTGCAATATTTCAAAGATCGTCAAGTCGTTCAAGCGTTTATTGGGGAACGTCCAACCCATTTTCCAAACGCATCTGATCCACGGAAACCAGTAACCATTGGTGCACATATGAATGGTGATGACTTAATTAATAATCATTATCAACAATCAGAAGCGTTATATCGGGCAGCTCATGTATTTCAACAAGTGGCGGGAGAATATGCGCAATTGTCAGGACGGGAGTATCCTTTTGTTGATTTGTATAAAATGGAAGACGCAGAAGTCGCGTTATTTTTAATTAACTCAGCGGCTGAAACAGCAAAAGATGTCGTCGATCAATTAAGGGCAAAAGGAGTAAAAGCAGGTGTCATTAGTCCAAATATCATTCGTCCATTTCCGAGCGAGGCGATTCGTCAAGCATGTAAACATGTAAAAGTTCTTCTTGTAGGGGAGCGTGCCGATTCATACGGGGCGTATGGGGGGAACATGACGCATGAAATTAAGTCCGCTCTCAAAGAAGATCCACGCAATCAAACTATTGTTTTAACACGCATTTTTGGACTTGGTGGAAAAGATTTTTATCCAGATGATGCAAAGGCATTTTTTGATATTGCTTTACAAACTTTAGAAAAAGGATTTGCAGAAAAACCATTTGATTATTTTGGTCATGTACCAGGAAATTCTGAGCATAGATGGGAAAAAGTGATGAAACCGATGCATGGGGATGCGTTTAAAAGTGGACTTATTCAAGTGACTGAAGATGAAGAGACAAAAAGATTAAAAGTGAAAATTCCTCCACTTCGGGCGTTAACAGCAAAACCGAAACGATTAGCCCCGGGCCACGGAGCATGTCCAGGGTGTGGTATTTTCCCAGCTCTTGAGTTGTTTTTTAAAGGGATTGAAGGGGATGTTGTCGTTTTATTTCAAACGGGCTGTGCTTATGTCGTGACGACAGCATATCCATACAGCTCACATAAACAAACAATGATTCATAACTTGTTCCAAAACGGTCCAGCTACATTATCTGGAGCGGTAGAAGCCTTTTTTGAGATGAAACGTCGCGGAGATATTGAAATTTCCGATGATATCACATTTGTCATGGTGACAGGTGACGGTGGGATGGACATCGGTATGGGATCAGCGATCGGCACGGCACTTCGTAACCATAAACTAATTATGCTAGAATATGACAATGAAGGATATATGAATACTGGATCACAAATGTCGTATTCAACACCAATCGGACACATGACGAGTACAACAGGTGTTGGGAAGAAACAGAAAGGAAAAGCGTCTCATCATAAAGATACAGCGCAAATGATGGCCGCTACAAACATTCCGTACGTATTTACAGCAACAGAAGCGTTTCCGCAAGATTTAATTAAAAAAGCAGCAAAGGCCCAATGGTATGCGCAACATGAAGGAACGGCGTACGGTAAACTACTTATCACATGTCCATTAAACTGGAAATCAGAAGAGCGATACGGCGAAAAAATAATGAAAGCAGCGGTAGATTCATGTTTCTTCCCGTTATATGAAGTAGAGCGGGGAAAAACGACAATTACGTACGATCCAGAGGAAAAAAATAAGCGCGTGCCGCTAGAAGAATGGTTGAAATACATGGGGAAAGCAAAGCATTTACTAAAAGAAGAAAATCGCGAGCTACTGGCTGCTTTTGAACAAGAAGTAGAGAGGAGATGGCGTCGTTTAAAAGCGATGCACGAACATCCGTATTTATAAAAAACATGTGCATTAAACATAGAACTGGCCATAACATGTGCCCAGTTCTATTTTTTATTTTTCATATTGACTATAATAGATGTATAAAGAAGAGGGAATATGGCCGCGTCGTGATGAACAATAGATGAATATATTATAGTAAAAAATGATTGGAGAGAAGAGCGTTGGAAGATGTTATCCTTCAACACGCGGAACAGTTGAAGCATTGGGAAGAAAAACAAAAAGAGATTTTACAAGAATTAATTCAAAACCAACAAAAAATTCATCAGCAAAACGATTTATATTATAACGAAAAAGAAGAGACGCGCATTATTGAACGATATTATGAGCATATTCATGATCAAACGGACGGAACGTTTTTATTTCAAGCATATCACGATTTAATTAAGCGGACACATATACGCCGCATGCCATATTTTTTGAGTAAAGATTATTATTTGTACACGTGGGTCGATTTACAACCAGATGGAACAGTAAAAAGCATTTATTCAGGAAAAAAGAAAGACCCACGTGCGGTGATTTTACAAGATTATGAGACAATCCAAAAGCGATATGAGCAATTTATTCAACTTGTGAAAAAAGCAAAAAAAGGTGAACTTGATCTAGAGCAAAAGATAAAAATGGTTGATAAACAATTTAAATTTAATGCAGAACATGTTGTTCCGCAATCGTGGTTTGGGGCCAAGGAGCCGATGAAAGGAGACTTGCATCACTTATTTGTTTGTGAACCGCGTTGTAATTCGATTCGCTCGAATTTTCCGTATGCCGATTTTCCGTTTTATGAACCAGAGTCTCCTGATGAAGTCGTTCAAAATGATTGCGGCGTCGCACACGAGGAGCATTTTGAACCGGAACACGGGAAAGGGGCGGTAGCTCGGGCGATGATGTACTTTCTCGTTCGCTATCCGCGTGCAATCAAACATCCGTTTGTCGATCAAATCAATATTCCACTTCTTGTCCAATGGCATAAACGCTTTCCTGTTACAATGTATGAAAGACATCGAAATGCGGCGATTTTTCGAATTCAAGGAAATCGCAACCCATTTATTGATAAACCAAATCTTGCTGAACAGCTTTATTTTCTAATTGGGCGTAAAAGCAGATAGGCGTTCGCACACATTCTCCTCTTTTTCATATGCTGTATTACAGTTTATGAAAAGGGGAAGAGAACGATGGGTGTAGAGCTAACAGCGTTACATTGGATTTACGTCTCGTTTATTTGTGTTATTATCGCGTTGATGGTTTGGCGTAAAGATACATCATTAGTTTGTATGATGGGTATCTTTTTGTTAGCGGTTACAGCAACAGGATCGTTGCCGCTTTCTATTAGCACCATTTTTAAAAGTTTTATTTATGCCATAACTGAACTTCTTCCGACTATTCTTGTTATATCTATTATCGTATCGATGAGTAAACTTCTTACAGGCACAGGAGTGAATGAAGTAATGATCGCGCCGTTTGCAAAATTGATTCGTACACCTTCGTTAGCTTATTGGACGATTGGAATATTAATGATGATAATTTCTTGGTTTTTTTGGCCGTCGCCTGCAGTGGCGCTACTCGGAGCGGTATTGTTGCCGGTTGCTGTGCGTGTAGGCCTCCCGGCACTAGGGGTGGCAATGGCGATGAATTTGTTTGGTCACGGTATTGCACTATCAGGTGATTTCGTTATTCAAGGGGCACCGAAACTAACGGCGGATGCAGCAGGTATTCCGGTGTCTGAAGTTATTTCAGCAAGTGTCCCGCTCGTCTTCATTATGGGAATCGTCACGGTAACAACGGCATTTTTCTTGCTGCGCCGTGACATGAAGAGGGGAAATATTCAACAAGGTGAAGTCGTTGCCATTCAAGAAAATGAAGTGCAATCCCATCTATTAACGAAGCGGATGAAAGTCGCATTCGCGCTTCTCATCCCTATGCTGTTCGGATTGGACGTTGTTGCAATGTATTATTTTCAATTGCAAGGGGGAGATGCAACTGCATTAATTGGAGGAACAGCAATTTTTATTTTATCTCTTCTTTCAGTTACAGCATATAAGAAGAAGAGTTTAGAACAAATTACAGATTTATTGATTCAAGGATTTCAATTTGGTTTTAAAGTGTTCGGTCCAGTCATTCCAATTGCTGCTTTCTTTTATTTAGGGGATTCAGGATTTCAGACGATTGTGGGAGATTTTTTACCAAAACAATCGCATGGCATTGTGAATGACTTAGGTGTGGCTTTATCGAGTGTCGTTCCATTAAGTAAAGAAGTAGGAGCTGTTACACTAGTGGGAGTAGGTGCAATTACAGGTTTGGACGGTTCAGGATTTTCAGGTATTTCCCTTGTCGGCTCCATTGCAAAATTGTTTGCAACAGCAATTGGAACGGGAATTGCCACATTGACAGCGCTTGGTCAAATCGCAGCAATTTGGGTTGGGGGAGGAACATTAGTGCCTTGGGCGCTCATTCCAGCCGCTGCAATTTGCGGTGTCAGCCCATTTGAATTGGCGAGACGAAATATTGTGCCAGTTATTATCGGGCTAACTGTAACAACAATTGTTGCGATGTTTCTTATTTAGTTACAGAGAGTGTCTCCAACGAGGCACTCTTTTTTTGTGTAATGAAAATTAACATGATAATAAAAAAATTTCAAAAAACTGTTGCATTTCTTTTTATTTATGTAATATATTATAACCATAAATGTTATAAAAAATGACATGGAGGAGAGATGAGAATGAATGAGGTACAGTTGAGTTTGGCAATTGATTCACTTTGGGTGATGTTAGGGGCGATTTTAGTTATTGGAATGCAAGTCGGATTTGCTTTGTTAGAAGCGGGATCGACGCGAATGAAAAACGCTGGTCATGTCGCTGGAAAGCAAATATTAAGTTTTGCGATCGCTTCGCTCGCATTTTGGGCGGCAGGCTTTGCGATTACATTCGGAAAAGGAAATGGGTTGATTGGAACGGAAGGGTGGTTTTTGAAGGAAGGAAAAGAGACGTTTTCTTCTCTTTCGTGGGCGAATGTGCCACTTGAACTGAAATTTTTATTTCAACTCGCTTTTGTTGGTGTCTCTTTAGCAATTGCATGGGGAGGATTCGCCGAGCGAGCGAAACTATCTGTTTACTTTATTTTCGGAGCCATTTTTACTGTTGCCATTTACCCTGTTATCGGCCATTGGGTATGGGGTGGTGGATGGCTCGGTGAAATGGGGATGCAAGACTTTGCGGGTTCCACCGTTGTTCACTTACAAGGAGCAATTGCTGCATTAATCGCAACGATGTTATTAGGTCCACGCATCGGTAAGTTTAACAAAGACGGTACACCTAACTTCATTCCAGGACATAACCAAGTATATACCGTTATCGGTGGGTTTGTTTTATGGGTCGGTTGGTTTGGCTTTAACGCAGGAAGTACGATGGGAACAGCAGACGGATTTTTTGGCTATGTTGCATTAACGACAAATATTGCTGCTGCAGCTGGAGCGATCGCCTCCATTTTGACAGCGAAATGGCTTGTTGGCAAGGCAGATATCCCGGCCATGGTAAACGGTGTATTAGCCGCACTTGTTGCCATCACAGCTGCATGTGCATTCGTTGAACCGTGGGCGGCAGCTGTGATCGGGGCAGTAGCAGGATCATTTACATTTTGGACGTCCGTATATTTTGAACGAAAAGGAATTGACGACCCGATTTACGCATTCTCTGTTCATGGTATCGCCGGAATTGTCGGTACGATTTCGACTGGCTTTTTCGCATCCCCGCGCCTCGTTGAAATAACGGGAATCGGAAAAGCAGGGCTGTTTTATGGCGGGGGATTCGATCAGCTTATTGTGCAAACGGTAGGAGTTCTAGGGGCCGCTGTATACGTGGCAGTTGTTTCGTTTATCATCTTGTTCACTTTGAAAAAGACGATTGGTTTACGTGTGACGCCTGAACAAGAAATTTCTGGACTTGATATTAGCGAACATGGTTCGTACGGGTATCCAGAACATTTAGACCCAACCTATCAACAAACAGCGACGTTAACTCGTTCTTAATAAAGATGGTGATGTCATGAATCATTTGGAAACGATTATCGTTCGAGTAGAACAATGCAGTAGTACGACAGAACTAAAGCAACTTCATGATGAAGTTGCTTTCGTTCTCTCTTCTTTCCCCCTCTCTTTTCAGCGCATGCTTGAAATATACGATGCGCTTAGTGCATGCCATGATGTATTAATGAAACAAGCATTATTGCTGGCTGAGCGGGAAGTTGATCGAATGGGAATAGGGAGAAAGCCATCTTCTTTTTGCTGGTTTGTCATGGGAAGTAGCGGACGGAGGGAAGCGACTGTCTGGTCAGATCAAGACAACGGGGTCATTTTTTCTTGTTTAAGTAGCGAAAAAGAGGATTGTTATGCATATATGCGCGAGTATGCCCGCATTGGTGTTCTTTTTTTGAATGAAGTTGGCTATCCGTATTGCACAGGACATGTGATGGCGACAAATGAGAGATGGCTGAAAGAGAAGGAAGATTGGAACGAGCAAATTCAAAAATATGTACAAAACGAGCATATAGATGATATTCGTTATTTGTCCATGTTAGTTGATATGCGACCAATTCATGGGGAACCATCTTTAGTTGCTCAACTAAAGGAGGCGTTATATAACAAAATGACAACGACGGTTTCTTTACGTAATCGAATCGTTGACAGTATTCATACGCCTCCCGTGCCCATTGGCCCTTTTCGTCGCGTGTACGTAGAACGATGGGGGGCACAAAGTGGGATGATTGATATAAAACAAGGAGGATATGTTCAACTAAGCCATATACTGAAGTGGATCGCTGTTCGAAAACAATTTATTCATTCGATGTCTACGTTTGAGCGATTAGCGTGTTGGTATACTAAAAACGGTTGTTCAAAACAGTTATTTGAACGTATAGACGAGGCGTTTCGAACGTTTTTATATTTTCGTTTACGCTGTTCGCTTGAAGGAGAACATAATTATATATTGATGCAGCATTTATCAAAAGAAGAGCGAAAGCAATTAAAAAAAGCGATGGTTGTAGCCAAAAAGGTGCAGCGCGATGCAAGAAAGTGGGTGTAAGCGATGGAGCGTCCGTTTCAATGGATCAATCGTCTGTTGTCGCTTGGGCTTCGACATGATCAAGCAACAGCAGTCGGTTCAGCTTTTCAACAAGAGGTATGGATTCGAAAAACGATGCGCGAAGCGAGAAAGCATACGTATTCGCTCGACACCCCACTTTCTGATGTTATATTTATTTTGTTAGATACAGAGACGACAGGATTTTCCCCGCAAAGAGGAGACGAAATTTTTTCATTGGCCGCTTTAAAAACAAAAAAAGGGGAAGCGTTAGATTTGTATTGTTCCCACTTTCGCCCGAAAAGACGCATCCCAGAACAAGTTGTTATACTTACTGGCATTACGAATGAAGATGTGGCCGATGCCCCGTCGCTACAACAAGAGATGCATCGTATTCTTCCTTTTTTGAATCGCAGTATTTTGCTCGGTTATCATATTCAGCATGATATTGCATTTTTGAATGAATTTTTATCACGAAATTATCGTACATCTCTACAACAAACAGCAATCGAAATGAGAAGAATAATGGAATGTATCCATCACGACATATTCCCAACACTTGATGACGCCCTTTCTTTTTACGGTTTGTCCCCTATGAACCGTCACACAGCACTAGGGGATGTAATGAGTTTATTTGAGATTTGGAAGCGTGTTTTTGTCGAATTACAGCAGATGAAAATCGATACATTGCATGACCTGTATGCGCTGCTTAGTCAATGTTCTTAAAAGAATGTTGACTTTTTTTATGAAAAATTATAAAATTTCATTAACTTATATGAACATATATTCATATATTGAAAGAGGGGAATATGATGGATCAACGGTATGAGCCTTTAGATGAAGAAACGCTGTTTATCGTATCTCAAACATTTAAAGCGTTAAGCGACCCGACTCGTATCCGCATTTTACATTTACTTTCATTCGGTGAGTTTTCAGTGACAGAAATTGCGAATCGCTTGTCACTTTTACAATCAACTGTATCCCACCAACTTCGATTTTTAAAAAATTTACGTCTTGTGAAGTACCGAAGGGAAGGAACGACATTATATTATTCGCATGACGATGAGCATGTGTTGCATATTCTCGAGCAGACGATTCGTCATGCGCGTGATCATTAGGAGGGAATAAAGTGAAGGAGTATCAAGTGAAAGGGTTAACGTGTGCAAATTGCGCGCGAGCATTAGAAGAGCAAATTCAGTCACTTCCGTATGGTGAAGGAGCGACGTTAAGCTACACGAGCGGAACATTGCGCATAAATGAGCACGTCGACCTAGAAAACGTACGCGCCATTTTAGCGACGGATGGAGCATATATAGAAGACGACGAACAGTCGTCCAAAAAGCGAAATCCGCTTCTCTATTTCATTAGTACATCTATTGTTCTTTTCATCATAGCTTTGTTGTTTGAACGCTTTAACATAGGTAATGTGACTGTTGTTATTTACATGATTGCAACGGCGCTAAGCGGATATAAAACGTTCATTAAAGGGCTGAAAAATGTCATTCATTTTCGTTTTAATATGGATACGTTAATGACGATTGCGCTCATTGGAGCGTTCGGAATCGGGGAATGGAAAGAAGCGACTGTCGTTGCGATTTTATTTGGCATTAACGAATATTTAGAAGGGCTAGGTATGGAAAGGGCACGCCGTTCGCTTCAGATGCTCTTGCAACAAGCCCCAAAAGAAGCACTCGTCATATTTAACGGACAAATGCGTATCATTTCAGTTGATTCGTTACAAGTTGGAGACGTCGTACTTGTTCGACCTGGCGAAAAAATTCCGTCAGATGGTATAGTTGTTCAAGGGAAAAGTTCTGTCAATGAAGCAGCGATTACAGGTGAATCGATGCCGATTGAAAAAGAAGTAGGGATGAACGTGTACGGTGGAAGTGTAAACAACGAAGGAATGTTGCACGTTCAAATTACAAAACAATATAAAGATAGCTCTTTGTCAAAAATATTGCGTCTCGTACAGGAAGCACAGGAGGCGAAAACGCCGCTGGAATTGTTCATTCATCGTTTTGCCAAATATTATACGCCGTTCATTATGATTGTTTCATTATTAGTCATGACGATTCCACCTTTATGGCTTGGCGTGCCTTGGCATGATTCATTATATCAAGGTTTAGCCGTTTTAATTGTCGGTTGTCCATGTGCGCTTATTTTATCTTCACCTATTGCTTTGTTAGCTGGGATGACGCGCAACGCGAGAAAAGGTGTGCTCGTGAAAGGCGGCGTTCATCTAGAAACGCTCGGTCGTGTACGCACCGTTGCTTTTGACAAAACAGGAACAATTACAAAAGGGAAGCCTCATGTTACGGACGTCATTGCATATATCGATGAACATGAGCTGCTTCATATTGCAGCATCTTTAGAAAGTGTTTCCTCTCATCCGCTGGCTCAAGCGATCATCAAAAAAGCAAAACAAAACGACATTCCATATAAACAACCAGAGCAAATCGAGACGCGAACGGGTAGCGGAGTAGAAGGAAAAGTCGATGGGAAATGGTATCGTATTGGAAACGAGCAAATGGTTGGTGGACGATACGTATCTGAACAAATTGAAAAAGATGCCGAAAAGCTAAAAAACGAAGGACGAACGATCATTTTTGTAGCGGACGAACATCGTATACTCGGTTTATTTGGTGTTGCAGATGAAATACGTGAGGAAAGTAAAGAAGTTATCCAACAACTGCATCGGATCGGTATTCGCCGTACGGTGATATTAACAGGAGATCATGAAAAAGTAGCACGACAAGTGGCTGAACAAGTAGGAGTCACAAATACGTTTGCACAACTGCTTCCTGAGCAAAAAGTAGAGAAAATCAAAGAGCTAATGAAAAACGATATTGTAGCTATGGTAGGAGACGGAATGAATGACGCACCAGCACTTGCCCATGCACATGTTGGCATCGCCATGGGGAAAGGGACAGATAGCGCAATCGAAACAGCTGATGTCGTTCTTATGCAAGATCACCTAGAAAAATTACCAGAGGCGATTACTATTGCTAGAAAGGTGAATCGTACCATTCGACTGAATATTGCAATAGCACTCGGATTGAAAGCAATCGCTTTATTATTGACAATTCCAGGTTGGCTAACGTTATGGATTGCTATTTTATCTGATATGGGAGCAACTATTTTTGTTAGCTTGTTCAGTCTGCTTATTCTATGGGAAAAGCGCACAACTTGATTCAAGTTGTGCGTCTTTTTGTAAAAAAAGGATATTATTCAGAAATATTAGAAACGTTGTTGATTTTTTCTCTATTTTTAGTGAAAATGAAGATAGAACTTTAACAACAAAGAGGATGAATACAATTATGCAAGCAATCGCTGTTATTGCTCCAAATGGAAAACTTTTAGGAGCAGATGAACATTTTTTTCGACATTTTTATCATCAAGTTTTTGATCGCGGGCTACTCGAAAAGCTTATGCAAGAAGTAAAACGTGGCCGCTTGTCTTCGTACGCAATGGTGAAGGGAAAAAATGAACAAAAAGATGTATATGTACAAGCGACGGCCTTGTATAACAAAGAAGAAGTGTTGCAAGCTATTGTCGTTACGTACCAATACGAGCCGTTTACCGATGCACGCCTTGCTTCTTCACTCGCTTTTCTTGCATCAGAATTTACGTTTATTTTGTCAGCGGACGGCGAGATTACGTACGTTTCACCAGCTGCCCAATATGTGTTGAAATGCGACAAAGAGGTTTGTGGACACGAACTATTTTCTTACGTACATCACGACGATGTCCCACTTCTTATGGAAAAGTTACATACAATCTATGCAACAAAAGAGAAAGAGACGACGGTTGAATGTCGATGGCGAACTCGGGAAGGGCATTTTATATGGATTCATATGCATGCACATCCATTGCTAAATGAACATAATGCCATCGAACATGTCGTTGTTGTTGCAAAAGATATTACGAAGTGGAAATGTTGCGAGGAAGCGCTTGAAAAATTAAAAAATTTTGATTCATTAACAGAAATTCCAAACCGCTTTTATTTTGAAACGTATGTACAACATATGATTCAAAAGAAACAACCTTTTGCATTATGTTATATTGATTTTGATAAAATTAAATGGATTAACGACCGTTTTTCGTATCAAGCGGGGGATTTCTTTTTACAAGAGGCTGTTCGTCGCATTCAGCAACATTTGCAGCAAGAAGATTTTTTTGCTCGGATTGGTGGAGATGAGTTTATGATCGTGTTACATGACGCGCATAAAGAAACGATTGTTGCACGCATGGAACATTTACTACAAGCGTTCGTCGAGCCGTTCCGATATAAAGAGCATGTCATTCAATCTAGCCTTTCCGTTGGAGTTACGTTTTTTCCGCAAGATGGTCAAGAGTTAGATGCGTTGTTGAAGCAAGCTGATCAAGCGCTTTGCTATGCGAAAGAACGAGGAAAAGGATATCATTTTTATCATCCGCAACAAAATCGGAAAACGATGATCGAACAAGAGTTGCCGTTAGCGTTGCTAAATAATCAGTTTTATTTATGTTATCAACCGAAAGTGTCGCTAGGTAGCAAAGCGATCATGGGTGTTGAGGCGCTCATGCGTTGGACACATCCAACGCTCGGGGCGATTTCCCCGCTAGAGTTTATTCCGATTGCGGAAAGAAATGGATTTATTTTTGAAATTACGACTTGGGTGTTAAAAGAGGCGTGCCAACAGGTAAAACAATGGCAACATCATTTTCCGACGTTAAAGCTCGCGGTGAATTTATCGCCATTTTTACTAAATCGAAAACAATTTGTGACGCACGTAAAAAATATTTTGCAAGAAACACAGTTTCCACCGACATATTTAATTTTAGAAATAACCGAAAGCGGATTGATGGAAAATATCGAAACAGGAAAGCATATTTTAACACAATTAAAGCAGCTAGGAGTTCAAGTGGCAATTGATGATTTTGGTACCGGCTTTTCATCGCTCGCTTACATTCGCAACTTGCCTGTTTCCCTATTAAAAATTGATCGTTCATTTATTCGGGATATTACAGATAATTCAAAAGATGCGACGATTGTTGATACGATTATTCATTTGGCGAAAAGTTTGGATTTACAAGTGCTCGCTGAAGGGGTAGAGCGTGACGATCAAGTATCATTGTTACAAAAAATGGACTGTGATTTTGCCCAAGGGTTTTACTTTAGTCAGTCGTTAGAAGCAGAAAAGTTGCTTCAATGGCTTGAACAACATAACGAGACGAAAGAGGCGCTCCATTGACGCCTCTTTTCACTTTTTGTTCACATATATTTTCTTTTTTCTTCACAATTTTACATTAATGTGGACGTATAAACGATGAAAACAAGGAATGAATGAACATGCACCGTTTATGTTTTGTAGTTATATGTATGTTTACACTTTTGTCTGCCAAAACAGTATATGGAGAGGAAATAGTAGTGCATAAACATTTGCAGCAAGCGATTGATGGGGCAAATGATGGCGATGTACTAATCATAAAGCAAGGCGTATACAAAGGACCGATTACTATTGATAAGTCGATCCGCTTCATCGCTGAGCCGGGAGTAGTGATTGACGGAGAGGGGAGTGAATACGTCGTTGTCATTCGTGCTTCTCATGTTCATGTAGAAGGAATGACGATTCGTCAAAGTGGATACGGAAAAGGAGCGGGTGTGTTCATTAAAGAAAGCTCGCATGTCACGTTGAAAAATGTTCGTATTGAAGACACCCATTACGGTGTTTATGTAGAGAGCGGAATGCACATCAACATTGTAAATAATGTTATTCAAGGTCGTGATGTTCACTTTGCTCAACGCGGGAACGGTATTCACCTGTTGAAGACAAAGCATGTCGCTATACGCGATAATCATATTTCACGTGTGCAAGACGGCATTTATTTAGATTGGGCTAAGCAAACAGTGATGAAGAAAAATGAAATAATAGCTTCTCGTTATGCTATCCATTTGATGTATACCGAAGGCGGAATAGCGAAAGAAAATGTAATGACCGAAAATATTAATGGGATTATGATGATGATGTCAAAGCAGTTTACAATTGAGCGCAACACGATTGCTAAACAACTCGACTATCGCGGATATGGAGTGCTCATTTATGATAGTGAACATGTCGTGATGCACAATAATACGTTGCGTCATAATAATACAGCTTTATCGTTACAAAATGCACGCCAATGTGAAATAAGGGCTAATGAATTTATAAATAACTATCGAGCGCTACATAGCTTATATGAAAATAAAGATGCCATCGTTGTAGAAAATCAATTTTTAGGAAATATGGAAGATGCCCTTATTCAAGGTGCACCTATCGTATTTGATGATGGGGAAAAGGGGAACTATTGGGATACGTATCGGTTTTACGATTGGAACGACGACGGTATTGGAGATGCCCCTCATCGTATTCGTTCCATGTATAGCCGATTATTACAACGATGGCCAAGTGTGCAATTTTATTTTCAAAGTCCTGCGTTAGCGCTTCTCGATACAACGGAGTCCTTTTTTGCGCAAGCACAAGCACAAGGCGAAGATCGATTTCCGTTAATGGATATTCCTGATAGGCAAAACGAACGAAAAAAATGGTCATGGAAACTGTCGTTGTTTGGAAGCATCTTATTGCTAAGTAGTTTGACTATGCTTGAATATGGGAGGAGAAAAATAAAATGAAAAAAATCGCTAGTCTGTTGTTTTTATGTTTTCTTGTTGCATGCAGTGGAGAGAACGCATACGAACCGAAAGAAATTAATCCGGATATAGATGTGTGCGTCGTTTGTAATATGGGTATAGCGGCAGAGCAATATGCTACAGAAGCGATTTTAAAAGATGGAACGGTTTATACGTTTGATGATATTGGCTGCATGATGGAATGGATGAATCAACAAAACGATGATGATATAGCTAAGCTATATGTTCGTGATGTAACAAATGGGGAATGGGTTGAGCTTGAACAAGCCGTTTACGTGTACAATGCAACTTATTGGACACCGATGAGCTATGGCGTCGTTTCATTTGCAAATGAACAAAATGCAAAAGCGTATATGGAGCAAGAAGGACAAGGGCAGTTGTGGACGTATGAACAACTAAAACAACATCGGTGGGGATTTGAACAATGAATACAGCAATGAAATATCAATGGATGGTGATGATTCGTAGCAAATGGCTCGTAAGTTTTGCTGTGCTATTTGCGCTTTTATCATCAGCCGTCATCGCTGGCAGCGGACACGAAGCTACAGGAGGATTTACACGTTCGACGGCTGCATTATTAAACTTGTCTCTTTTACTTGTTCCCCTTGTTTCATTATTAGCAGGCAGTTTATTTATTGCGGGAGAAAAAGAGGACGGTCGGTTAGCGCTTATCCAAACATATCCGATTTCTATTCGTTCGTTGACGCTTGGGTTATATGTAGGTAGTTGCATATCGTTATGGACTGTGATTGCATTTGGATACGGAAGTGCAAGCATCGTTCTTTTTATGACGGGAGGAACATGGACAACATTTTTTTTCCTTTCATTTGTATTAACAATCATATTAACGAGCATTTTTTTAGCCATTGCTTTATGGATTGGGCTTATTGCCTCTAATCGTTTGCAAGCACTCGGTGTGAGCTTGTTTGTTTGGGCATTTTTCGTTTTGTTTTATGAATTTATCGTATTAGCGTTGTTGTCAGTCGCCCCGAAACAGTGGACAATCTTATTATTTGGGCTATCGATCATATTGAATCCAGTTGAGCTGATGCGTGTTTGGACAGTAGCAGCAATGAAAAGCAGTGCATTGTTCGGACCGCAACTATATGAATGGTCGACATGGGCGGAAAGCACAAGTGGACAATTTACGTTCGCTGTAATCGTGTGTATATGGGTAATTGTTCCATTACTTTTCATGAACGTATGGATGAAACGAGGGAAACACCATGCTTGAAGTGAAACAGTTGACGAAAATATATAACGAGCAAAATAAAGTAGAAAATATTTCTTTTTCTATTCAACCAGGACAATGTCTAGCGTTATGCGGTGGCAACGGTGCAGGAAAAAGCACGATTATTAAAATGTTGATCGGACAGCTTCCTAAAACGAGAGGTCATATATTTGTTAACGGGAAGCCCGTTCAAAATGATGACAAACGATGGTTTTCTTTCATGCCCGATCATCTGCAGTTTCCCCCGCTTTTAACTGGCTATGAAGTATTATCTCTATTCGGCCGATGGCAAGGAGCAACTGTCGAGCGTGTGAAACAATGTTTAGAGCTTGTTGGGTTAACGAATGACCAGCATAAACAAGTAAAGACGTATTCAAAAGGAATGCAACAGCGCCTTGCTTTTGCGCAAGCGCTTTTAGCTGATGCTCCACTCCTTATTTTAGATGAACCGACGAACGGCTTAGATCCGTACTGGGTATGGGAATTTAAACGATTGATTCAAGCCGAAAAAGAAAAGGGAAAAGCGATCATCTTTTCGACACATATGCTGTCAATTGTAGAAGAAATTGCAGATACTGTTGCCTTTATTCATCAAGGTCAGATGCTTATATATGAGTCTGTTTCTAAGCTTTGTCAACATGAAAAATCGTTGGAGTCTATATTTTTTGCGCAAATTTCACAACGTATGACATAATGAAAAGTAAGCAATCGTTGCTTGCTTTTTTTTCGTTTATTCGAAGGAGGGGCTTAGATGTTAACATTGTATGTCATTCGTCACGGGGAGACAGAGTGGAATGCACAACAACGAATGCAAGGATGGAAAGATTCTCCCTTAACGGAAACAGGGAAAAGACATGCGTCGCTTTTACATCACCGGTTGTGCGCGATTCCGTTTGTAGCGGCATATTGTAGTCCGAGTGATCGGACAAAAGAAACAGCACAAATTGTTTTAGGGCAACGTGATATCCCATTATATTTTGATGAGCGATTGCGCGAAATTCATTTAGGATGGTGGGAAGGAAAAACGATTGCAGAAATTGCTCAAACGGACGAGCGAAATCATTATCACTTTTATCATGAACCAAACGCATACCATCCGAGCGTCGGCGAAACGTTTCTAGATGTACAGCAACGCGCTGTTGCCGCTATTCATCATATTGCAGAAAACCATCGGGAAGGCCATATTCTCGTTGTTACGCACGGCATGGTCATTCGTACGCTTCTCGTCTATTGGAAACAGCAAACGATCGCCCAGCTATGGGAAAATAGCCGCGTATATGGAACGAGCGTTACAATTGTTTCGTTTGACGGAAAGGGTTGGAAGATTGAAAGTGAATCGGATATCTCACATCTTGAAGGCGAGACGATGCGCTCATGAAGAAATGGATGATTGTTGTTGTTACAATGTTCTTTATCGGTGGTTGCACGCAACAAAATAAAGGAACAACTTTTGTTGCGACAGTACAACATGTCGTTGACGGAGATACAGTAAAAATAAGAAAAGATGGCGAATTAGTAACAGTCCGTCTATTAAATATTGATACACCGGAAACGTATCGTGAAAAACAAGCATACGGTGAGGAGGCAAAACAATTTGCTAAAGACGTTCTTCTTCATCAACGAGTGATTGTTGAATTGAGCGAGAAGCCCTCTCCGTACGATCGTTACGGTCGACTGCTTGCGTACATATGGATAGATGAACAAACATTGTATCAAGAATTAATTGTAAAAGAAGGGCTTGCGCGTGTAGCTTATGTATTTGAACCTGATACGAAATATGTGGAGCGATTGTATCGTGCGCAAGAGCAAGCGAAAAAAGCGAAAAAACGAATATGGAGCGTTGATGGCTACGTAACGGAAAAAGGGTTTAATATGAGCGTGTGGTTGGATGAAGCTTCGTGAATATAAAGAGAGGGCTGGAGAGGTCAGCCCTTTTAGTGTGCTAACATAGCTTGCATATCCTCTTCGACATCGCCAATCAGTTTAAGACCGAACATTTCTTGCAATACGTGCAATACACCTTCAGAAACGAAATGGGGTGCTTTTGGTCCAATTCGAATATCTTGAATACCTAAACTAAACAATCCGAGCAAAATAGCAACCGCTTTTTGTTCGAACCATGAGAGGACGATGCTAACAGGCAATTCGTTCACTTCACATTCAAACGCCTCCGCAAGCGCCATCGCAATTTTCACTGTTGAAATCGAGTTGTTGCATTGTCCTAAGTCAATGTACCGTGGAATGTTTGTGCCAGGAACAACACCATAATCGACATCGTTAAAGCGAAACTTTCCGCAAGACGTTGTTAAGATAACAGTGTTGTCTGGCAAAGATGTCGCTAGGGAGCGATAATATTCACCACCTTTCCCAGGAGCGTCACAGCCTGCGATCACGAAAAAGCGCTGAATTTTTCCTTCTTTTACAGCTTGAATAATCTCCGGTGCGATTTGAATAACTGTTTCATGATGGAAGCCAGTAACTAACGTTTCGTCTGATTCGATATTCGCTTCTGGAAGTTGTAGCGCCTTCTCAATGAGTGGTGTAAAATCATCGTTTTCAATTTTTTGTACATGTTCTAATCCTGCTACATCATATGAAAACATGCGATCAGCGTATGAACCTTTAATCGGCATGACGCAGTTTGTTGTTGCTAAAATGGCACCAGGGAATTTTTCGAATAGGCGACGTTGGTCGTACCATGCTTTTCCGACGTTCCCTTTTAAATGTTTATATTTTTTTAATTGCGGATAACCGTGTGCTGGTAGCATTTCGGAATGCGTGTAAATGTTAATCCCTTTTCCTTCTGTTTGCTTCAATAATTGTTCAAGTGCAAATAAGTTATGTCCCGTAACGAGAATACATTTTCCTTCGATTTTATTTTGGGATACACGAACAGGTTGAGGAATGCCAAGTCTTTCTGTATGTGCCCGGTCGAGCAGTTCCATCACACGAATCGCAGCTTTTCCGACTTTCATTGCCATGTCTAAATGTTCTTGTACGTTAAAATTAGAGTTTGTTAACGTCATATATAACGCTTCATGTGTCGTTGTATCCACAAATGGATCAGTGTATCCGAGTTGGTGAGCATGTGTGCGATAGGCAGCAATTCCTTTCAGTGCAAATACGATTGTATCTTGTAAGCTTGCAATCGTTTCATCTTTTCCGCAGACGCCGACAACCGTGCATCCCCCTGTTGGTGTTTGTTCGCATTGATGACAAAACATGAAAACCCCTCCTTTTCTTATTAACACTTTAACAATAGGGAAAAATAACAACGGCGTAAGTGATATGTATCACACCTTTATGCAAAAATGTGAACGAAAATTGACAATGCTTTATATTGAATGACGAGGAAAAATGTATTAAAATAAAGAAAACTGAATGAACGAAACTACTAGGGGTGCCGGATGGCGATGGCTGAGAGGAAAACGCGCAATCAGTTTTCCAACCCTTTGAACCTGATCTGGTTTATACCAGCGGAGGGAAGTAGGCTATGTTTTGTAAATACAAACTAGTCGATTCTGTCCGACTAGTTTTTTATTTTTTAAAGGGGGAATGAGTGATGAAAGCTGGACAATGGCTAACGCTCGTCAGGGAACAATCGCCGCTCGTACATAATATGACGAATGTCGTGGTAACCAATTTTGTGGCCAATGGTTTACTTGCTGTTGGGGCGTCTCCTGTCATGGCGTATGCAAAAGAAGAAGTAAGTGATATGGTTCGTTTGGCTCGCGCTCTCGTATTAAACATCGGAACATTAAATGAAACAGACGTAGAAGCTATGATTATTGCTGGAAAGGCAGCGAATGAAGTAAACATTCCAGTCATTTTTGATCCTGTTGGAGCAGGTGCGACGGCATACCGTACAAAAACAGCGCAGCGTATATTACAAGAAGTGAACGTTTCCATTTTGCGCGGAAATGCGTCAGAAATCGCAAGCGTTGCCGGAGAACAAGTGCGTACAAAAGGAGTAGATGCAGGGGACGTTCAAGGCGATGTCGTGCATGTAGCGAAAAAAGCGGCGCGTACATTTCGTTGTACAGTTGTTGTAACTGGAAAAGATGATATTGTGACAGATGGGGAGCGTGTAACGATCGTTTCAAATGGTGATGCAATGTTGACGAAAGTGACAGGGACAGGCTGCTTGTTAAGCGCGGTGTTAGGCGCGTTTGCTAGTGTGGGAGAAAATGTAATCGAGTCATCTGTCGCAGCGCTCGCTTACTACGGGGTAGCAGCCGAAAAAGCAGCAAAACATGCAAAAGCGCCTGGGGCTTTTCAACTTGCCTTTTTAAATGCTTTATATGAGACGACGGCAGAAGAAGTCGATACATATGCGCGAATTCGAGGGGAATGAATGATGAAACATATGTTGTCGCTATATTTTATTATGGGGAGTGGCGATTGTACAAGAGATCCGCTCACTGTGCTTGATGAGGCGATTCAAGGTGGAATTACGATGTTTCAGTTTCGGGAAAAAGGAAAGAAGGCGCTGACAGGGCTTGAAAAATATCGTTTAGCTGAGAAATTGTTTGAACGATGCAAAGATCACAACATTCCGTTCATTGTAAATGATGATGTCGATTTAGCGCTTGCTTTACAAGCAGATGGTGTTCACGTTGGTCAAGATGATGAAGCGGCAGCGCGTGTTCGAGATCGAATAGGGGATAAATATTTAGGAGTGTCTGTTCACAACCTCGCTGAAGTGCAGCAAGCGCTTGCCGCTCACGCTGATTATGTTGGATTAGGTCCTATTTTTCCGACCGTTTCAAAAGATGATGCAAAGCAAGCGTGTGGTTTGGCAATGATTGAACATATTCGCACCTATGAAAAGCACGTTCCGCTCGTTGCTATCGGTGGAATTACAGAACAAACAGCACGGCAAGTCATTGAAGCGGGGGCAGACGGAATTGCTGTCATTTCTGCCATTTGTCGTGCGGAACATATTTGTGAACAAACAAAACGTTTATATGAGACAGTGATGCATGCGAAACGAAGAGGCGACGGGTAATGTCGTCTTTTTTTATGGTGACAACAATCGTATGTAAAACTCGCTTTGTTTTTTGCAGGATTTTATTTATATGCGTCGAAAAAGAACAGCGAACAAATGAGAGAGGGGATGGAGAGAATGGAACATATTATTTTGTCATATGAGGGCCGAGTGGCAACGATTGAATTGAATCGTCCTGATGCATTAAATGCTTTGCATGAGCAAATGTTGCTCGAATTGCTTGAGGCGTTAAAGGAAGTGGAAAACAGCGAAGCGGATATCGTCATCATTCGCGGTCGCGGTAAGGCGTTTAGTGCAGGTGGCGACATTAAAACGATGTTGCAATCAACGAATGAACATTCATTCATAACTGTAATGGACACAATCAAACAAATTGCTATTACATTGCATCAATTACCAAAACTAACGATCAGTTACGTGCATGGGGCCGCAGCCGGATTAGGATTTAGTTTAGCGCTCGCCTGTGACCATGTTATCGCAAATGAGCAAGCCCGTGTTGCCATGAATTTTATTGGAATTGGACTCATCCCAGATGGGGGTGGACATTTCTTTTTAAAACGGAAAATTGGGGATGTAAAATCTAAGCAAGTCATATGGGAAGGGAAAGTGATGGGTGCACAAGAAGCATACGAAATGGGGATCGTTGATGAAATCGGTAATGAGCAAACCGTTCAACAAAAAGTGAATGAATGGTTATCTAAACCGATTCGTGCCATGATTGCGACAAAACAGTTATATGCCCGTTTAAGCGAAGAACAATTGTTAAAGACGTTGCAAATGGAAACGGTGTATCAAGCACATATGCGCAAAACAAAAGATCACGAGGAAGGCATTCGAGCCTTTTTAGAAAAGCGCCGTCCTCATTTTAGCGGGAAATAAAAAATTTGCGAAACTTTCATTTTTGCACTAGCCTTTTTCAATGTATGATGTGTATAAATGAAATAGAGGAAAATTACGTTGAAAAGGGCGGCCAAAAATGAAAGTGGTTATTGTTGATGATTATATGCCGACATTAGAAATGATGGAGGCGATGCTTGAGCATATTGAACATATCTCCATTTATCCGTTCGAACATGCAGATGAAGCGTACGCATTTGTACTTTCACAACATGTAGATGTCATTTTAATGGATATTTGCATGCCGGGAACGAATGGTATTGAATGGTGTCGGCGGTTGAAACAACATGAGCAACTCCAACATGTTCCAGTGTTGATGGTCACGGGATGTGATGATGAACAAAAGCTAGAAGAAGCATTTAAATCGGGGGCGTTTGATTACATTCGTAAGCCGTTCACAATGATCGAACTTGTTGCTCGTGTGCAGTTAGCGTATCGTCAAAAAGAAACGATGGATCAACTGAAAAGAACGAATGAAGCATATATGGAAAGTTATCGTCATATGTGGACGATGCAAAAAAAGATGAATGAAGATTTGCGTGTAGCGCGTCTCGTTCAAGAAGGATTGCTTCCAGAACCAATGAATAATGAAGATGTTCATTTTATCGGTCATTATATTCCGTCATCCCAGTTGTCTGGCGATTTATATTTTTGGCAACAAGTTCGCCCGCATTTATATGCTTTTATCATTATTGATGTCATGGGACACGGTGTGGCTTCAGCCCTTGTTGCCATGTCGATTCGCTCGCTATTACACGGTTTAATGACGAAGGTGACAGATCCGCTTACTGTTGTACATGAATTAAATCGCCACGCATTCCAGTTATTCGGGAAAGAAACGAAATATTACTTTACAGCGTTTTATGGAACCATTGATGTAAAAACAAAAGTCATCGAGTATGTCAATGCAGGACATCCTCCTGCCATATTCATGGACGATCAAAAAACAGTATTGTTAAAAGAAGGAGGCATTCCGATTGGCATCGTTTCAACCCCCCCATATAAAAAGGGGAGCATTCATTTTCAACGCCATGCTTATCTTACGCTTTATACAGATGGACTCATAGAAGTTTTAGGCGAAGATTGTTCCAATCAGCTTATGCATACGATGCGTACCGCTCGCTCGTTTGAACATATGGTAGAGAATATGAAAAAACAAACGCAACATGGCAAAAGAGATGACGACATGACGTTCGTCTCTATTCATATCAAATAAGCGATCTGTTAACAGATCGCTTATTTGATGTTTACAATTTGATCGAGTTGACAAATAGATAATATGTGTTTAATCGGTGCAGAAACACCTGTCATTTCTATACTCATTCGATCTTTCAACGGATACAACCAACTAATGAGCAAACGTACGCCAGAACTATCGATAAATCGTACAGATGATAAGTCAATTTGTAAATGAGATGTATTCCACGACTGGGATTCGATCGTTTCTTCCATAACACGTGACGTTTCAAAATTAATGTCTTGTTGAAAAGAGACAACAATTTTGTCATCATACTTTACAATGTCAATCATGATTTTCCCCCTTTTTTCTCGCAATCTTGACGATAGCATGCTTCCCTTTCTCATCAAATGAAAAATGTGAAGCGAGTTGTTGGATAAGAAACAGTCCTCGTCCTCCTTGGTGGGCGAGTTGAGGAGGTGGGGCATTTAGTTGTTCCTCCCATTGAAATCCATCCCCCTCATCAGCTACTTCAATAACGATCATGTCATTTGACCAGCACATATGTACAGTAGCGCATTTTTTTGTAGAGTGACGAATGACGTTTGTGACAAGCTCCCACAACACAAGTTGGACCGTATATTTTTGCATATCATCAAGTTGAATATGATCGTCTAACTGCTCGAGCATCGCCGATATGATCGTGCTATAATTTGTTTCGTTGACTTGAGCTTGAATCATTGTTTCTTAGCTGAATCAAAAGCTGTTGAATGTACGGGTGCTTGTAATGATCTTGATGCTCGAGACGATACAATTGGCTCCATAACGAGTTGTACGTTGAACGAAATGAAAGTGGAATGTTCTCCCCAAATGAACGTTGTAAATGCATAAGGCGAAATTTTGCGTAATTGCGCGTTTGCACATCGTTTGGGAGAAGTCCCATGTCGATGCGAATAAGCTGTTCGTTTATTTCGTGAAGTAACGTTTCTGCCATTTCATCGATATGTGTAAACGTTCGTTGCTCGTATTTTAGTCGTGGAGATTTCATTCATTTCTTCCTCCATTTAACATTTACGAATTGAACTTGTCAGTCAGTTCTTGGTTTAAATCGTTCAGTTGTTCCGCCATTTCTGCGATTTGTGATGCAGCGGATGAAATTTCATCAAACATTTGATGGAACTGTTCAATAAGTGAAGTGAATTGATCAATTTTTTTGTTCGTTATTTTCACATCGGTAACGGACTGATCAAAAATGTGAATAATGCTTTCATTCGCTTGTCGGAATGCTCGTGTTTCTTCTACAATTTGTTGGAACGCATGTTCAAATTTTCGAATCGTTTGTTGAACAACATCAATATGATTTTGAATGTAGTCAAGCGATTGCTCAGTTTGTGATGCTAATTTCCGCACTTCATTGGCAACGACTGCAAATCCTTTACCGTGTTCACCGGCTCTTGCTGCTTCAATGTTTGCATTTAACGATAAAATATTTGTTTGATTTGAAATGCTGCGAATCGCGTTGACAATTTCTCCAATTTTCCGAGAGCTATCTGTTAGTTCATTCGTAAGCGATTTCGTTCCTTCAATCAACTTCGCAACGCCATCAAGTTTCGTTAATGTTTTCTTTACATCTTCTTTTCCTTTTTCGACTCGCTCTGTCATTTGAACGGATTGACGTTGGATAGACGTGACTTCGTTCAACATACTTTGCACATTTTTTTGCACTTCAAAGATTGAAGCGGTCGTTTCTTCTGCACTTGAAGCGAGCGTTGTAGACGATTCCGTTAAGCGGTGTTGCAACTCTGAAATTTCGTTTAATTTCATCATAGACGATGTATACGATTCAATATACGTTTCAATCGCAATTTGCATATCAAAAGAGCAAAGCTTGTTGAATGAACGGTATACAGCTGTTGCCTCTGTCGGAGGTAACTCCTCCATGAGTATGTGAAGCACTTCATTTTGAATGATTGCGTAAGCGCCTAAATACCATTCTGGGAATAGTCCGATTCGGTTATGCACATTGCCGATCACTTTTCGGCGAATGACATACTGGTCGCCAATTTCTCCAGAAACCATATCCATTAAATACGCGCGTAACGTTTGTTTTAAGCGATCGATTGTGGAATGATGGTCGATAATTTTTCTTAAATGCGGCATTTGTCCAACTTGATCATAAAACGCATCCACGATTCGCTCTACATGTTTAGCAAACAGCGGGCGAATGGAGGCGAGCTGCTGTACATCTTCTTCTGTTAATTGGACAAAAGCAATTTGTTGCTTCCGATCGCTTGAGGCGAGTTGGCGATAATATGTAGCAACATATGCAGTGGTAGAAGAGCGAGAAGTTGTATTTTCTTTTTCTTGTTGGTGCTTTTTGCGAAAAAGTTGAATGGCTCCACGTTCATTAAAAAGAGCATGAAACGGACATTTTGACATCGCATTCCCTCCAATTTTCATAAAAAATCCCCCAAAACATTATATCATGTGCAAAAAAAGAAGAAGGAAAATTTTTATTTTATTTCCGAGGGAAGCGCAAAAAATGACAATATTTTTCCGGCTTGTCGAATACAATTGAATCGAGTAGAATGTATATTTGTGAACAATATAAGCTACGGAGAGAGAATGATGAGTAAAAAAATTTTGTACTTATTTTTCGTTTTAATCGGGGCTACAGTCGTCCTTTTTGCTAATATGAAGCATAACATTTATACGTTCATGTAAAATAGGTATTTCCATTAGTACATGTATACCCCTTGATACATACGCTAGTAATGTAACGAAATTCAATACGAAAGGGGTATGAAACATGCATTGTCGTCCAAATATGATGCCGCCAATCGTTTATCCGACGAAGTGCTATACACAACATCAAATGCAAATGACGATTGTGCCACACATTCATCCGTCACATACGACGTATGTGAATCATCATTTGTTCCAGCATCAACATTATTTTCCACATACGCAATCTGTTGTTAACGATGTATCGCATCAACATGTTGTTTGTCCAGGTTCTGGTCCGTTTCCGAGACCGTTTTAACCGAAGGCGAAACGCCTTCGGTTTTTTGTCGAAAAAAAGACGAACTTTGTGAAAATGAAAAATTGACAATGACTGCTTTTTTTGAAAGAATAGGTGTAGACATAGACAATTGAGGTGAGCAAACGTGCTTTCGGATCGCATCAACTTAACAGCAAAAGACATTCTTGAAAAAGAGTTTAAAATAAGCATGCGCGGATACAATCAAGATGAAGTCGATCGCTTTCTCGACTTAATTATTAAAGACTATGAAACATTTCATCAAATGATTGAACAACTACAACAAGAAAATACACGTTTGAAAAGCCAATTGCAGGAGGCGCAAAAACGTCAGCCATCTCAAGCAGGAACGACGAACTTTGATATTTTGCAACGTCTTTCCAATTTAGAAAAACATGTTTTCGGAAGCAAACTGTATGAATAAATATTCCAACCTTTTCTATTGATTTGGCTTATCGTTTCGGATATACTATCATATGCTTACATGAATCATGTTCGGGTAATCGCTGCGATGCATATGCATCGTAGAGGAAAGTCCATGCTCGCACGGTGCTGAGATGCCCGTAGTGTTCGTGCCTAGCGAATTCATAAGCTAGGGCAGTCTGGCGGCAAGCTGGGCTGACGGCAGGGAAAGAGCCTACGTCCGTATCGGATATGGCTCGACTACCTTTAAAGTGCCACAGTGACGTAGTCTTGCTGGAAACGGCAAGAGTGGAACGCGGTAAACCCCACGAGCGAGAAACCCAAATGATGGTAGGGGCACCTTCTCAAAGGAAATGAACGGAGAGAAGGACAGGCGGATGCCTGTAGATAGATGATTACCGCCGAAGTACGAGGCGCAAGCCGTTTGCAGTACGACGGAACAGAACATGGCTTACAGAACATGATTCGTGGCATAACTCTCCTGCACATTGTCAGGGGAGTTTTTGTTTTGTAAACATGAGGGGAGAGCGTGTTGTGAAGAAACGGATGTCGACGTTGTTTGAAGTAGATACATTTTTAGCTATTGCCTATACTATTATTCAAGAGGCAGATGAAGGAATAATTGTTACCGATGAAAATGGGCATATTTTATTAGCTAATCCGGCCTTTGAAACGGTAACAGGCTATACACAAGAGGAAGTGCTCGGAAGGAAGACAAATATTCTTCGCTCCGGATTGCATGATCGTACGTTTTACGAAAACATGTGGGAAACGTTACGTGACCATGGGATTTGGAAGGGAGAAATTTGGAATAAACGAAAAAATGGTGAATTGTTTGTTGAATGGTTAACGATTAAAGCGATTTGCGATGCTACTGGAAAACCGACGCATTATGTGGCCATTTTTTCAGATGTGACACAACATAAACGAACGATGGAGCAATTGGCGCGGCTGTCGAATTATGACGTATTGACCAACGTTCCGAATCGCCAACTATTTACGAAACGTCTGCAACATTTACTTGATGTAGCTCGGCGTTACAATCAGCAATTAGCGATTTTATTTCTCGATTTAGATCGATTTAAATATATTAATGATGAACTCGGTCATTATAGGGGAGACATCCTATTAAAAAAAGTGGCTAATCGTTTGAAAAAGTTATTGCGCACGAAAGATACGCTTGCACGCATCGGTGGGGACGAGTTTGTTGTTATTTTGCCTAAACTAAAAGATGTACAAGAAGCAATCGCAATGGCAGAACGGATGATTGAATCACTTCAAGTTCCATTTATGCTGAATGGGGAAGACGTATACATTTCGGCAAGCATCGGTATAAGTATGTATCCAAACGATGGAGATGACGAAGAAACGTTATTGCGCCGAGCCGATCGTGCAATGCAAAAAGCGAAAGAAAGCGGACGAAATCGCTTTGAGTTATATACAGCTAAATTGGATTATCAAAGTGAGGTTGTGACGTTAGAAAATTATTTACGAAAAGCGATGGAACGAAATGAGTTATTCATTTGCTATCAGCCAGTCGTGAATATGAAAACGAAAAAAATTGAATCACTTGAGGCGTTAATGCGTTGGAAGCAACCAAACATCGGGTTCGTTTCGCCTGCGCAATTTATTCCACTTGCAGAAGAAACGGGACTTATTGTTCCGATGACGAAGTGGCTGTTTGAACAAGCGTGCATACATATAAAGGCGATCCATGAATTCGCCCCACATATGAAAATTGGGATAAATATTTCTGGCGTACATTTTCAACAAGATGATTTTGTCGAGCAATTATCGACCATTGTGAAAGAAAACGACGTACATCCACGCTTTTTCAAATTAGAACTGACGGAAAGCACGATTATGCCCAATGCTGAAGAGTCTGTTCAAAAACTCGTACAGCTTAAACAATGTGGTTTTAAACTAGCCATTGATGACTTCGGGACAGGTTTTTCTTCTTTAAGTTATTTACATCGTTTTCCAATTGATATTTTAAAAATTGATCAATCATTTATTCGACGTCTCTCTTTATATAGTGATGATGCGACGATTGTGTCCACAATTATTATGATGGCACACAATTTACATTTAGCTGTTGTGGCAGAAGGGGTTGAAACAGAACAACAGTATGCGTTTTTAGAGGAGCAACGGTGCGATTTTGCACAAGGATATTACATTTCAAAACCAATGCCATTTGATGAATTGCAACCATTTATTCAAGAGTGGGATAGATATATAAGATGAAAGGTGAACAGACATGGGACAAATAACGTTAATTGCTACTGCGGCGATGGGACTTGAAGCGATCGTTGCAGATGAAGTACGTGCACTCGGATATAACTGTGAAGTAGAAAATGGGAAAGTGACATTTGTTGCGGACGAGCGCGCGATTTGTCGCACGAACTTATGGCTTCGAACAGCTGATCGGGTAAAAATAAAAGTAGGCGAATTCCCTGCGGCAACATTTGATGAGTTGTTTGAACAAACAAAAGCGCTTCCATGGGCGCAATTTTTGCCGATTGATGCTCAATTTCCTGTTGTCGGAAAATCGGTCAAGTCAAAATTGTTTAGCGTATCCGATTGTCAAGCAATCGTAAAAAAAGCAATTGTTGAACATTTAAAACAACATTACCGTGTGTCTTGGTTTGAGGAAACAGGGGCATTGTTTCGCGTTGAGGTAGCTTTACATAAAGATGTTGCCACGCTGACAATCGATACGAGCGGTGCAGGATTGCATAAAAGAGGGTATCGCGTCAAACAAGGAGAAGCACCATTAAAGGAAACATTGGCAGCAGCGCTCGTTCAATTAACGAATTGGACACCGGATCGCCCATTTGTTGATCCGTTTTGTGGGTCAGGAACGATTGCCATTGAAGCAGCGTTGATCGGTCAACATATTGCACCGGGGTTTAATCGAGACTTTGTATCTGAACAATGGGATTGGATGTCTGCGCGCTTATGGGACGAAGCACGTGAGGAAGTGGAAGATTTAGCACGATATGACCAACCGTTGCATATTATTGGATTTGATATTGACCATCGCATGGTTGATATCGCAAAAACGAACGCGCAAGAAGCCGGACTAGCGGATTTAATTACGTTTAAACAGATGCAAGTAAAAGATTTCCGAACGAAAGATGAATATGGCGTAATTGTTGGCAACCCTCCGTATAGCGAACGATTAGGGGAGAAAGAAGAAGTGGAGCAATTGTATCGGGAGATGGGAAAAACATTTGCTGCGCTTGATACGTGGTCTATTTATATGCTGACATCTCATCGTCAATTTGAGCAGTTATATGGGAAACAAGCAACGAAACGTCGGAAACTATTTAACGGTTTTATTGAAACGCAATATTATCAGTTTTGGGGACCTCGTCCTCCCCGTTCATATGACAAGCTGTCTTGTTGACAGCTTTTTCTTTTCAACTTCATTGACTTCTTTCTTTTTTTGATCGATAATTAATGTTTGTGTACTTCGTTTAAATTGATGGAGGGGCTAAAACAGTATGAGCAAATATCCGTTTGCATTAAGTAAAAATGAAAGTTTTTTTGATAAATTAAACGAATGGATTGGAGACGTCTTTTACGACATTTTACCTGAAGCTGGGTTTGAATTACGGGATGAACAAATTTTTATGGCGTTTCAGCTTGAGCGAGCATTTAGAGAGAAAAAAGTGATGTTTGCTGAAGCAGGCGTAGGAACAGGAAAAACAATTGTATATTTGTTATATGCTATTTGCTATGCCCGTTATATCGGAAAACCAGCGATTATTGCTTGCGCAGATGAAACGTTAATTGAACAGCTTGTAAAAAAAGAAGGAGATATCGCTAAAATTTCGCGCGTCTTAAACATGGATATTGATGTTCGATTAGCCAAATCGCCCGATCAATATTTATGTTTAAACAAATTGGACGAAGTATTAATGACCGAAGAAGAGGAATTGTATGAACAAATTTTTGATGAATTGCCTCCATTTGTTCATGACCATGCTCCACTTCAAACGTTCTATCATTACGGTGATCGGAAAGATTATGCTCATTTAAGTGATGAACAATGGTCAAAAATTGCTTGGGATCCGTTCCAAGACTGTTTAGCGTGCGAAAAACGTCATCGTTGTGGTCAAACGTTATCGCGCGATCATTATCGAAAAGCAACCGATTTAATTATTTGTTCCCACGATTTTTATATGGAACATATTTGGACGTATGAAGCGCGGAAACGTGAGGGGCAGCTCCCTCTTTTGCCTGAAGCGAGCTGTGTCATTTTTGACGAAGGGCATTTATTAGAGTTTGCGGCGCAAAAAGCGTTGACGTATCGTATGAAAGAAACGACGTTAGAGACGTTGCTTTCTCGTTTATTAGAAAATGATATTCGTGAACAATTAGCTTACTTAATTGAAGATACATTAGAACTTAGTGTACGTTTTTTTGATGAATTAATGAATCATGCGAAAGCTGTACCGGGATCGAATCGTCAAGAATTAACGTTTACTCCATCTCTTTTGCAACTTGCGCAAACATTGCAAACGAAAGTTGAGCAAATTGGCGATGAACTCGTCTTCGAAAGTGAGACGTACACAATTGACCAGTATCAATTAAAAGTTGTGGATGAGTACCTAGATCAAATTCATCACTCCTTACACTTATTTATTCATAATCGGGATGCAATTACATGGCTTGAATCGTCGCTAGATAGCAATACGCTTGTCATTATGCCGAGAACGGTACAAGAAGTGTTGCGTGAAAAAGTATTTTCTAAACGTATGCCATTTATTTTTTCGTCTGCCACACTGTCAAATGAAAAATCATTTGATTATATGGCAAAAAGTCTAGGAATTGACGAATATGTATCGTTTCATGTCGATTCCCCGTTTGACTATGATGAACAAATGAAAATTTACATGCCGATATTTGGAAATAACGAACGTATATTTGAAGAAAAATATGCGTATGCCTTAGAAAAAATCCGCGAAACGAATGGGCGTGCTCTCGTATTGTTCCCGACGCGTGAACAATTGAATGAATTTAAAGCTCGCGCCCAACGTGAAGAACAATTTACTTTCTTATTTGAAGGGGATCAAGAAATTAGCGAGCTTGTTTCCCGTTTTCAAAACGAAGAAGAAACGATTTTATGTGCCCAACATTTATGGGAAGGATTGGACATTCCAGGCCCTTCATTAAGCAACGTGATTATTTGGGCGCTTCCTTATCCTCCGAATGACCCTGTTTTTCAGGCGAAGCGAAAGGAAACGGACAATCCGTTTTGGGAAGTTGATGTTCCGTATATGATTTTACGATTGCGACAAGGGGTCGGGCGCCTTATTCGTCAACGTGAGGATCGAGGAATCGTATGTATTTTTGTAACAGATGATGAACCGATGCAAGTGATCGAGGCGATCAAACGTGTATTACCGACAGATGTACAACAAAAATAAAGGAATGATTGTAAGTATTGTAGAATAACAAATACAGAATGGAGGGAAGAAGATGAAAACGAATATTCAAGAAGTAGAAAAGCAATTTCGACAATACGTCAAAAAAATGATGGCATATAAAGAAGCCATTTCCCTTATGTATTGGGATTTGCGTACAGGGGCACCGAGAAAAGGGGTTGACCAACGTTCTGAAGTGATCGGCATGTTGTCGCAAGAAGTGTTTCGTATGTCGACTTCAGAGCAAATGGCCGCATATATTGCGGAGCTTTCCGCTAAGTCGGTACAAGAACAATTATCGCCTGTTACCCGTTATACGTTAGCAGAATGTCAAAAAGAGTATGAACGCAATAAAAAAATTCCTGCGGATGAATATAAACAATTTGTCATTTTGCAATCAAAAGCGGAAAGCGTATGGGAAGAAGCGAAAGCAAAATCTGATTTTTCCCTTTTTGAACCGTATTTAAAACAGCTTGTTGATTTTACAAAACGTTTCGTTACATATTGGGGAACAAACGGGCACCCATATAATACGCTATTAGATTTATATGAACCGGGTGTAACAGTCGATTTATTATATACATGCACTTTAAGATGATGACTTCTGTATGAACACCTTTTTCCATGGTTATACTGCTCCTAAATACCCACGTATAAAAGGAGCGGAAAGGACATGAAACGTCTTAAAATTACAAATGAT
>NZ_JAHZOE010000016.1:0-51368 GCF_019448545.1 Anoxybacillus sp. ST4
ATCATTTGTAATTTTAAGACGTTTCATGTCCTTTCCGCTCCTTTTATACGTGGGTATTTAGGAGCAGTATAACCATGGAAAAAGGTGTTCATACAGAAGTCATCATCTTAAAGTGCATGTATATAATTCAAGCTTTTTTCCATAGCGTAAAATGTTCACCGCATCAACAAGAACCGCAACATGCGGATTTTCGGATACCAACCAATCTTCGCCACCAACGTATACTTTTGTATCTTTCGTGTACCAATCACATCCTGCATCATCAAAATCACCGCCGAAATACTCATCAATAACATGTTGCATGATCGCATACCCTAATTCCTTTTCATTGATTTCAATTTCAACTGTTTGTTTACCAGTAATTCTCATGATTAATCCTCCTTCGCATTATGTGTCGAATGCGTATTAAAACGGCAAATCATCCTCATACGGCCATTTACTGCATGCACCCCAGTTTTGTGGATCGTTGCGCCAGCGCTCAGCTTCGATTTCTCGACATTTTTTATACAGAAAGTCAATAAACTCGCGTAACGTTTGACTTTCAGGCTGTCCAAAGACACTTTCCCCACAGCTGATGTAGACTTGCAACTCTAACGCATCATCTTCTGAGATTGGCGGTAATGTAATTTGCAACATCATCACCCCAGAAACTCGAAAATATTTGTTTTCCCTACTGGAACGACAAGTAATTGCTGTTTCCGTTGTATGTGCAATTCTCCAGTCGATACTTCTTGCAACGCCTTATCACTTCCACAAACCGGACATTGCACAAGGTGCTGTTCTTCAAAGTCCTGCGAAACTGCAAACACTACATCGCAACTCTTGCATTCATACACATGAACCGCTATTTTCACTTAAAACAACTCGCTTTCCTCGAATTTGATTCGTGCCGTTTTTCCCTTCGCTGTTTCAATGATCGTATATCCATGCTCAACCGCTTCCGCTACTTTTGCTTTCCCTTGCACACCGTCAATGACAATCACAAGCACCTTCCCTGGCACAATGGGATGCGAAACAGTCATATTATCTATATCAATCTGCAATTCTTGCGCTCTTTTACTCACCGGAATCCCTCCATGTGGTATAATTGGGTTGGACTGTCGGGAGAGATCCCGGCTTTTTTGTTTTATCCAATCACTTTCCATCCACGTCGAATCCTACTTTGCAACTCATACTTACGCAATGGTTCATAAACATAAACAGCATCACGATGTTCCTTGCGATATAAAAGATACCATCTGGCTTTTCGCTTACGACGCTTCATTCGTCATTCACGTCCGAATTTAGCTTCTCAAGCGCAATTAAGTGCGCAAATTTAAATTTCAGCACCTCGCAATATACGATTGCATCGATCATTTCCTGCTGCAAGTGTTCCAGCCAGCCGACCAATGTGTAGTCACTTGGATTGACGGTTGTTCCGTATTTTTCAATCCCCTTTTCGGTTTGTATTTCGAGCAATTTTTGCACGTTGCGAAGTATTTGATTCTTGTTTAATTCTTCCATCCAATGCTTTGCATCCATCTCAATACCCACTTTCTTGGCGGTGATGGTTGACTGCGTTTTTACGCATATACGCTGCCTCAACTTCATCCCAAGTAAATTCGAGCATTTCTCCAAGTCCGATGAAAGAACTCCAAATGTCGACATATACCGTGATATCTTCAAGTAAACGTGATGTATATTCAAACAAGCCTATAAACTGTTGAATAGTGGATTTTGCTTTATACGGTTCAATCTGTTCCCATTCTATCGTCCCGATATTTCCGCTCAATCCAATGCTCAAAATGAAATGTAAACAGTCCACATATTCTTCCAACATCCCCTCTTTCGGTTGCCGATTCGTTTTCCAATGCTTAAACCCTTGCCACTCGTTTGCGAGTTCTGCCAGCTCCACCTGTAAGGCTAATACTTTATTCGGCAAAAGATTCTGACCATCTAATCCTTTTTCTCGAACAATACGCTCATCCAGTTCCCGCTGCATCTCAAAAAGCTTGGATAAGTCCATTATTTCGCTCCCCTTTTCTTTCTGTTTTGCGGCCAACGCCAGTCAATTGCTCGGCGGTTATCTTCGTCGTAATATTTCTTGCGCGGACGGTTCCGATACGCTTCAAGCTCTTCTGGCGTTAGGTAACTGACGACAACTGGGCCATGTAGCGACTTACGACTCATCGCAAATCCTCCAATCGTTTTTGTATCTCTTTTAGCGCCATTTGTTTATATCGAATCGGACAATGTTCATATCGCACGATAACGTATAATTGTTTAAGCGTTGCTTTTGACCAGTTCATCGTGATTACCCTCCATTCGCTCGTATTCCCGTTGAATCTCTTCTAGCGTCAGTTTCGAGAGTGCTCGCCCGTCAGCTGCAACGAAAACACCTTTTCGGCGCAAACGTTGAATCAATACATGCTTTAACAGCAACAACCCATTCCACCTCCGCTATATTTTCGAAAAGAATCGATCAAGCTTTGATGTCGGGTACGCTTTCCCATTAATCCAGACCGATACAAGTCGCTCTCTCGTAATCTCGTATCGTTCCAATACTTCGATCAAAGCCGATTCAGATTGAATGCTGCCGGTGAAACCGACTATTCGTCCAACGTCGTTTTGATACTCTAATCGAATCCAAATCGGGTACGGCATAGCACTCACCTAGTCATTGCGATACTTTTTCAGTCGCTCTTCTAACTCACGTCGTTTACGTTCGAGCGCAGCTGGATCCACGTCTGCTTTGTGTTCATATCGCGAATAGTCGGTGTTTAACCAGTCTGGTACGATTTCTGTTCGAACGGCTTTTTTTCCATTCGTGCTAGAGCCATTGCGTTTCTTTGCTTGCTGCTCCTTAAACGCTTTTTGCGCTGCATGCACTTGTTCGACGGTTTGATACCCCTTTTCCGACCAATCACGCAAAATGGTCTCAACGTACTTCCACGTTTTCACGCCGTTTTCTACTGCAATTTTCATCGCTTCTAAAACAAGAGCTTCGGATGTATCATCGATCCAAGTTGAAATTTTTTCGCTTATGTAGCCGCCAATCGTACCAAAGCCGTTTTGTTCAAAAAAGGTGAACGGATTCTCACGCACGTGTGCGTCTTCTTCTACTTCTTCTTTTTTCTCTGTAGTGATCTCTGTAGTATTCTCTGGTATTGGTCTGTTCAAATTGAGCGCTTCGTCTGTCCATTTTGAACAGATGGACTGTTCATTTTGACCAGATGGACTGTCGATTTCGTCAGTCGTCTGTTCATTTTGAGCAGTCGAGGTGTCATTTTGAACAGTCGCACTTACTTCATAAACCGGGTTTTCAAGTTCAGTCAATTTGTCATAATCGATCCGATACCACTTCGTTTTATCGATCTTTGAGCGATTGAAATTGCCGGCGATGATAAGTCCTTGCTTTTCAAGTTTTGTGATAATACGGCGAATCGTACTTTCCGACCAGAATGGGAATTGCTCTTGCCATTCCTCGTATGTGTTGTATACCCACTTATGCCCTTCGTGAATGTGATTGCTGCGCTCAAGCCAATAGTGCAATTGTTGCAACACGATACTTTCATTCAAGCCGATCGTGGCCGCTAGTGACGGTAAAATCACTAACGGCTCTTCATCCATTAAAAGTCTTGTCGCCATGTATATCCCCTTCCTCTCTTGCTTTCCGCACTCCGTTTTGGCATAATAATCCTAGAAGTCTGAAATAAAAACCTGTATATCACCTTTTCCTATTTGCTCGGCTATTTCTAACGCGATTTGACGGCACTCGGACACAGTGAGCGCGTGAATGAGTGCCGTATGGATCGTTTCGAAATAGCCGTTCTTCTTTGCTGCGAATTCTACTTCAAATAGCATATTTACACGCATGAAGCATACAATGTAGTGATGCTTCGTGACCTCCCTTCTAACAAGGCAAAACATTCTTTTTCTCAAGCTGGCGCAACTTTGAATATACGGATACTTCGCTTCGTTCCAAACGAGCTGCAAGCTCTGAAACATCTAAAATATCTTTATGTTGCCATAAATAAAACTCTTCTTCTTCGGTCCATTTGCCTCTTTTTATGCGAGAGCTTTCTTTCGATAACAATACAGATAGCTGTTGCATTTGCTTTCCGATCGGACAACTGATTACACATGTGCTTTTTGTACTACTATGCCGTTCTTTACATCCTGCACACTGTGTATCTAGCAATTTCAAAATTTGTAGCCGAATTTGCTTTTTCTCTTCTCTTGTCACACCATCACCCCAGCATCCGCGATACAAAATCAATTTGAATGCCGCGCTTACGCATGTCAGCGACAACTTCAAAAAGCTGTGCGCGACGTAATTTCTTTTGTTCGATTGCTTGCAGTTCGTCTAATAAAAAACGCAACTCCGACATTTCAATTTTCGCTGTTTCATAGTCGCGGTTTTGAAGCGATTCTTGTATGTACTCGACGCACCGCGATGCCTTTTGCAACAAATCCACTTCTTGCAAAAAGAGCGTATCTTGCATAATCTTTTCCTCCTCCAAATGAATTTCTAGACGTCGTGGCGATGACCGTAACATGTATTGTGGCGCGGCTCCCCTCTTGGATCGTCGCCCGCTCTCGCTCGGTCTAGTGTGCATGCGCACCGATTGAAGTACAAGCTCATGGGCTGGGGGACACGCCCATTTTCAGGCTGGGAGATACCTGTTGCTTGTACTCCAATCGGCAAGCATGCGCTTGCCCTTCCTTTCGCGAATCGTTTATGCTAGAATATGATTAGATCAAAGGTTGATTATTTATTGAGCGATGGCTAGTGTTGGCGCACTGGCCATTTTTCTTTTGTACCACTCTTGTTTTGCTGTAAGTTCTAACGCTAGTAGCAACGCTGGGTCATTACGCAATTCTGCGCATAACTTCTTTACCTCGCTTGCTTTCATTAAACGGCTTGCTGTTAGACAAAAACTCATTGTTCTCTCCTCCTCAAATTAATTCTTTTACAGATGGACATTTATATTGCTCCACGTACTCTGGATGATAATAAGCTTTCACTAGAACATTGATCGCATCAACATACGCTTTGCATGCTTTGTAGCTTGGGCAATCGGAAAGCTTTTTGTAGCTTCCTTTTCCGTCCTTCCATTCTTCACGCAAAAAGTCCAACTCGACTTCCAAGAATGTTTTCAACCTTTTAATCGCATGATCCATTTCGCTTCTCCTCCTCTATTTCCGAATAAATCCCTTCGCCTGCAATTTCGTACGATGCCGTTGCCACATTTTAAACCAGGAAAAACCGTAATCCATACATATAACTGCGACGTATTGCGTGAGCGCAACAATTGCATCGATCGCTTGCAAAATTGCTTCTTCAAGATGCTGTTTATCGTACTCCCTAATCGCTCGCGGATGGTTCGCTACACATACACTTTCGATCGCCTGTAGCGCTTCGGTTAGTTCCTCTTTTGTTTTCATTGCGACACTCGCACGATGAAGATCGACCACCTCACCGTCCAGCTTGACTGGACCCCAGCCGGTGTACTCCGCAGCCGCTTCCAGTGCCACCCACGGATTGTTGTGCTTCTCGGCAAAATATTTCGATATATTCGGCTGCACTCGATACCGTCCGTTTTCTTGCTGTGAAACTGCTTCGCGAGATTCATAGATTTCAAACGAAAGTTGTTGTTGTGTCATCCCTGTCGCCTGCCGCGCCGACTTCACCGCATCAGCCGCTCTACCACGTTTCATTTCCTGTTCTCCCCCTTCTACCATCACCATTGAGAATGGCATGTTACAGTATCATTAGAACAACCAGCGTCAACAGTGGAAGTTCATTGAGCGATCCGTGATTTTGTGTTGGTCTTTGTCGTGAATATGTCACGGAAATACTTGGCTAAAAACTCCTCCATACGCGATGCGATAAAGCACCAACGCTCTCCTTTTTTCTCTGGGTAATACACAAACCCACCATTTTCTAAATCAAGCATTTGCCGATAGCGAGGATGCAAGAGGATGTTCTCTTTGAGCCAATCCTCGCTATAGCCTGTTCGTTCTTTGAGATCTTGCATGGACCACCAGATTTTATCCAATTAAACCTACCTCCTTTGCATTAAAACATCGCTCATTTTTCAGTCAGGTCGTTTTTTGTAGGAATTTCCTCCTTCTTGGCGAATGAATACGGCAGGAAGGAGGTGAAAAACAAATGGATAAATATCGCTTGATTGAGTTTCTGAACAATTGCACTGAGCTCTTTCATAAAACAAATTCTTTGTATCAAAAAACGGTAAACGATCCTAAAAATCCGTCGCCAATCGTCAGCATTTACTTATCAGAGATTTATACACTTAGTGAAAAAGCTAAATTATTTTTAGCAATGAACGAAGAGCTTGCTCATTATGAAATCACTTCACTGTTCAACTTCTGGAATGATGTTTACTTTGAATTAAAGGAAGTGATTGAGCAACGGGATCGAAATACATCTTGGTTATATTCAGAATTTGAAAACTACAAAAGACAACATGAGATTGTTGAACGTATGCTAAAAGATCAAATTCAGCAACTAAATTAGCGTATTGCGCTGTCTCCAAAGTGAGACAGTGCTTTTTCGGACACAAGGCACTCCATTTCTCTAATCAAAGCTTTTATTGTGGATGCGCCGCGCTCATAAATTAAGCGATGTAACATACGTTCAACTTCGGTTCCGTCTTTTTTTACTTTGCCATGCTCCCAGAGAGCCGTCATTAAATCGCCTACCGTTTTTGCATTGCTGAGAACATGTTGCACCCACTCTTCAGACTCTTGTTCGACATATTGTTCAATGGCTTGAACAATCTCTTTATTCGTTTGTTGCTCAATTGTCATTCGGTTTCACCTCCTTACAATGGATTGGGGTGTTAAGGAGTTTAAAAACACAAAACGTGCGATAAATTCTGAACAAGTCATTAACGCAAATTAAGCTTTGCTATTATTCAAATCGTTAGTTTTCGCCCAAACCTCTGGGAACAGCTCTTTGTGAAGCAGATCGACCGCTTCTTTTAGGTCTGCTTCACTGAAATTGTTCTGTTTCAACATGAGATGAAAATGGGCGATAATCACATACTTGTTTAGAACACTCATCTTACTCACCTCCTTTCATGTCATGGGGATTGAGTTGTCAAGGAGCCATTAATCTAAAGAGGAGGAGTGATATTTATGAGAAAATACTTATGGCATTTAGACTTAAACAAGATTCCTTGTGGTTGGGAGAATGTATATCAAGATGCTTTAAAAAACTGCCCAAACGGCATGCCATTGCTTATCAAAGGCACAAAGTTTTTCTATCACCCGGTGAAATACAGAGAAACTTTATTAGAGATTTTCTCAACCGCCAAGGAAAAATGCTTAGAAATTATGAAAAACGAGTGCCTTGACCGAAAACAGTTATCCGAACTGTTAGAAAACGATATTATTTTATTTAATGTCCTTTTTGAATGGTGCCTCGAAGATATGGACGAAACGTTTTTCGATGTTAACCGATTTAAAGACAAGCACCAATTTAAGAACGTTGCCATTTATTTTGAAGAAACTGACGATCCATTTTCATTGATCGCTGATTTTTATTATTTAAAATACTTTAGAGTAAATAACGCAGTAGCAAGGTAATAACGCCTTTGTACTGAATAGATGCTCTTTCATGGTGCCCATGACGAATTTGGCTTTTTAATCGATGAAGCATGCTGTAGCTACATCCAAGAGTTTCCGTTAACTCATGCGCTGGAAGAGTAAGAATGAGTTCCTCGAATTTACGGACAAGTTCTTGCTCTTTCTCTGCCATCTAACTCACCTCCTTTCATGTCATGGGGATTGAGTTGTCAAGGAGCAAAGGCTTGCTATGCTGACGTTATATTACGTAACTTTTGGTTGCTATCTACTTCAAAAAAAATTGTCCAGCTTACTCCAAGAACAGGAGCTATTTTTTTAGCAACATCTACGGATGGTCTTCGCTCGCCGTTTTCGATCATCCCATAGTACTGCCGCGTGATGCTTAATCCAGATAGTTCTACAACTTGTTCTTGGGTCAAATTTTTACTTTCTCTTGCCTGCACAAGGGTTTCTCTAAGTTGTTCTTTAGTCATAAAACTCACCTCCCAGCAACCAAAAGTTGCTTTGTTATTTTTAATTATACGCAACAAAAAGTTACTGTCAATATTAATCAGCAATTTTTTGTTGCTAGTAATTAATTTTTGTTTATAGCAACAATATGTTGCTTTATAATAAAAACAGATGCGCAAGAAAGGGGATTTTAAATGTTCCCTGTTAGACTTAAAACATTGAGATTGCAAAAGAAGCTAACACATCAAGATATGGCTGATTTTTTAGGAATAACTCGCCAAGGCTACTCGAAATACGAAAACGGACAAAGCCAACCGGACATTGATACCATCAATAGATTGGCGCAGTTTTTCAACGTCACCACCGACTACCTACTCGGTCGCACCGATGATCCGAATCCGCCAGAGAGCGACAATGAGGAATTAGGTACACTGGCGAGGATTAATCAGCTCATTAAAGAGTATGGAATCGAGCAGATGGGATTCTTTGATATTGAGAAGTGGAAGCAACTTTCTGAAGAAGAGATCGAGGAAATCGTTAAACATTTTGAATGGGTTGTTCATAAGGCGAAAGAGAAAAACAAAGGCAACAAAGAATAGCCACCTAAGACGTCATTCACGTACTTTAGGTGGCTTTTATCATTAAAAAGATGGGAGGAAGCAATTCAATGAAACGTTTACTGTCGCTTGCTCTTTGTTCCACGATTGTGTTCAGTTTCTCTGTAACTGACGATGTGGAAGCTAAAAAAAGAACCGGATCCAAAGCCAAGTCTTCTGTGGTCACATCTTCAGCTTCTAAAAACACGAAAGTTTCTGCTTTTTCAAATTGTAAGGAACTCAATGCTAAGTATCCTGGTGGCGTGGCATTATCCGCAAACGTCAAGAATAAAGGAGGGAAAACAAAATTTAAACCTACCGTATCCCCAGATTTATATAACATGAATAAGAAACTTGATCGTGACAAAGACGGGATTGCGTGTGAAAGATAGACTATTACACACTTAAATTTCCCTGAAATACTTCAAAACTCGTCACCTTTTTCAACGTCACCACTGACTACCTACTCGGTCGCACGGATGATCCAAATCCATCAAGCAACGGTGATGAGGAATTTTTCTAAAGAAGAAATTGAAGAGATCGTGAAGCATTTTGACTGAGTTGTGCATAAGGCAAGGGAGAAGAATAAGACATCAGACGGCACCAAAGATTAATTCACAGTGTCTATTTTATGTAAAAATAACTTTTACATTGTACTTTTTAAAACAGAGGGAGGGGATAGTATTGCTGCGTAGAATTGAGGTTGATGCGTTTCTTAAAGAACTGGGTGATGATAAAAAAGGGATGAGCAGACCAATAATGGTTATCGGAGAGGACGGGAAGACGTATGTTCTGAAAAACCAAAACGTCTATAACCCTCACACACAAAAGTGGGAAGTATGGAGCGCTATGTTTTTACAAGAAGCTTTAGTTTATAATATTGCTAAATACCTTGACATCCACATACCAGACTGCGTAGCAGCTAACATTGATAGAGATTTTCTTGAAAATGCTCCTGCATTAAATTTTCAATATAGATATTCACCAGGTCTGCATTTTGCTAGCAAATACATAGATGGTTCAGAAAATAATTTAAAGAACGGATATGAACAGCTTGTAAGAATGAAAAAGCCTTATATTAAGGTACCTTGGACAAACTTTTTTAAAAAGATTGTCAATTCTGACGAAATACCAAAAATTATAGCAATGGACATACTGACAGCTAACTTTGACCGATTTTCAAACGATGGAAACATTTTGATAGCAAAGGTCGACGGTCAGAGAAAAGTATTCGTTATAGATCATGGTCATTGCTTTGGTAATCCTTATTGGAATATCAATAAAAGACAATTTTTGTTGAAGGCTTCCCCTGATCGCAATTATGTTTCCTATATAATAGACACATATGCTAGACTTAACGGTGGAAGTCCTTTTGTAGGGATGGGTATTATTTTCCGTGCCCTTGACCAACATATTAATGTTTCCGATCCAAATAATCATTCTTTTATGGATGTAGTGTATAAAATTGAGAATATAACACCTACGATGATTGATGAATGGTTTAAAGGGATACCGGATGAATGGTTCGTCGAAAAACAAAATCAAATTGCGGCATATAAGCAATTTTTAATGAAACAAAAGGACATTGTCCGCATAATAATTAATGAACTTCATCGTATGGGAGCATTCCAACACTATACCGGAGGTGAATTAAGTTGGATAGACAAAAAAACTGGTACTCAGTGATCCAATATGTCCCTAACCAAATTCGCGGTGAAGTAATAAACGTCGGTCTAATGCTTCATGCTCCTGAAATAGGAAAGCTAAGATACACCTTATTAGATATAACAAATATAAAATTAAGATGTCTTTTAGCTAACGATGTTTTATTGGATACTTATCGGGTTCAAAAGGATTATATCGAATATATGCTCAAAACCCTTCCATCAAATGGAACCCTTTTTGACTCAGGTAAGTATACTAACGCTTTTTTGGAAGAACTGAACAACAAACTTCCTAATGAGTTTCGATTGTCCGAACCAACTTTTTCAAAAACAAATAATCCAGACCAGCTATTTCAATCATTATTAGAAAATTATATTGGCAAAGAGTTTTTATCGTGTGATGAAAAGATTTCACATATTAACACCAAGAACTATATTAAAAAATATTTCGATGAACTTAATTTGATTGGAACGAAAGTTAAACAGAATGCACGGTTCAAGCCTATTAAAGATATAAACAGCATCCATTTCATAATCGATTTTGTTTATAAGAACGGTGTCATTAATTTGCTACAAGTAGCTCCTTCAAATCGAGAACGTTTAAATGACTGGTTTACAAAACTTATAACAATTTTAGGGTCATATCAACAAGAGGCCGGAATCTATCTTTTTTATAACCAAGAAGACCTGAACAACAGGGACCAAACATTATTTGATATGTTAAGATACCTCGAATCCAAAGATGAACGAGTCAAAAAACTTGAGATTCATTCAAAAGAGTTCAAAGAGCTCGGAACTAAAATCGAAAAAGAAGGGAAATATATAGAGGAATTTGAAGAAGAGTTAGCTGTTTAAGCCCATGTCTGGGCTTTTTCTTTTTCTTGCCAAAACAAACATTTGTTCGTATAATTTCCTCTAGGGAGGGGATTTTATGCAATTATGTAATTACTACACAACTGCACTCGAGGACTGGGTAACGAATTTTTATAAAAGACTCGGTATCTTCCATCCATCACATATTGACATTGAATACATAGCGCGACGGATGAATATTTTCTTGCGTGAGAAACCGTTTCCGTCCACGCATCAAGTTTTCGGGCGATTCCGCTGCATCGTCGTCGATTCCCGATTGTCGAAAGAAGAAAAGCGCGAAGCCTTCTTTCATGAGTTGTGTCATATTCTTCGCCACGTTGGCGTGCAGAGTATGATGCCAGAGGCGTTCCGTGAACTTCAAGAACGTGATGCAAAGCTTTTCACGAAGTACGCAGCCATTCCATATCATATGCTTGATTTCATCGACTGGAATGAGCGATACATAATCGAGCAGATGGCTCACATGTTTAAGGTGACACCAAAGTTATGCGAAGAACGCTTAACACAAATTCAAAATCGCATATTAGTCAATCATTCATGCTTTAGCAATCACTTTATGTGTTTTGCTTGAATTATACCAGCACCGGACGACAAAACGCTTAAAATATTAAAGAAAGGGGTGAATACATATGGCCAGCATTCAAAAAATGAAAAACGGTTGGCGTTATCGTGTTTCATACAAAGAAAATGGGCAATACAAAACGAAAACGAAAGGCGGCTTTCGCACCAAGAAAGAGGCGGAGCTTGCAGCTGCCGAACTGGAAAAACAATTACACAAAGGATACGACATCAACGCCGGGGATCAGCTTTTTTCGGAGTACATGCGGAATTGGTATGAGGTGTATAAAAAAGGGAAATACAGCTTGGCGCATGAACGAAATATTGAGTTATCCGTCAGGTTGGTTGAGGAACATTTCGCTGGCGTAAAATTGAAAGATATTACACGTGACATGTACCAAAAATTTATTAACGAAATCAGCAAAAACCACACGACGGCGACGGTCCAGAAACGGCACACGTACATTAAATCGTGTCTCCGGGACGCGATCGAGGACGGAATTATTACGCGCGATCCGACATATAAAGTCATTATAAAAGGCGAATTAGAAACAAAATCAGAGGAATTAAAGTACCTTAATTTCGATGAAGTAAAAAAGCTGGTAGTCGAAGTTAAAAAAGACATGAAGCCAAAATACATCTCCAGATACATCATTCTGTTCGCGATTGCCACCGGTGCACGGTTCTCTGAAATTATGGGACTTACATGGGATTGCGTTGATTTTAAAAACAAAACGATTACAATCAATAAAACGTGGGACTTTAAAGATAAACATGATTTTAGCGACACGAAGACTTTTGATTCAAAACGAACGATTACGATTGATGACGAAACGTTAAACATGCTAAAAGAGCTGCGGAAACACCAAAACGAGTTGGCGATGAAAACTGGATTGCGAAATTCAAAGAACTTAGTGTTCGTTAACACGAAAATGGGAGTCATCACAAATAACGCGGTAAACAAGACGCTACAAGCGTTATGTAAAAAGGTTGGGGTTAAACCTATCACCTGCCACGGACTGCGCCATACGCACGCTTCTATGCTTTTATACAAGGGGATAAACATTAAGTATGTGTCCAGACGGCTTGGCCATAAAGATATTGTAACCACCTTGCAAACATATTCGCACATTTTAGATGAGATGGAACAAAAAGAGTCCCGACAAGTAGACTTAACGATGACAGAATTGTACAATGCAAAATAAAAAAGCCGTGCAAAATTCGTGCAAAATTTTTTCGAATTCTATCGTTTTCAATCGGATTTTCGAAAAATAAAAAACGACCGCAAACGCAGTCGTATCAAGGGTTTGGTGATTTTTAATCTGAACCATCGAGATAAAAAAAACGCCCTCGGCAGGATTCGAACCCACGCTAAGAGAACCGGAATCTCTCGTGCTATCCACTACACTACGAGGGCACAATGATAAATGCACTTACCATTATAGTGAACACATAAAAAAATTGCAAGAGAAATGACGTTTAAAATTTTAGGAAGAGGAAACGATGAAAGAAGGGATGTAGAAGAAAAAAAGCGAATACATATAAGCAGAAGGTGTTTTATTTGACCTTTATTGACCTTTTTTGTATGATAAAAGTACATAAAAAACGATTTATCGGAGGAGGAAAAGTATGAACTTAATTCCTACAGTCATTGAACAAACGAGTCGCGGGGAACGCGCATATGACATTTACTCTCGCTTATTAAAAGACCGCATCATCATTTTAGGAAGCGCGATTGATGACCACGTCGCAAACTCAATCGTTTCTCAACTTTTATTTTTAGCAGCAGAAGATCCTGAAAAAGATATTTCTCTTTACATTAACAGTCCGGGTGGATCCATTACAGCCGGCATGGCAATTTACGACACGATGCAATTTATTAAACCAGACGTATCAACGATTTGTATCGGGATGGCTGCTTCTATGGGCGCATTTTTACTCGCAGCGGGCGCCAAAGGAAAACGGTTTGCGTTACCAAATAGCGAAATTATGATTCATCAGCCGCTTGGTGGCGTACAAGGTCAAGCGACAGAAATTGAAATTGCTGCAAAGCGTATTTTATTCTTGCGTGACAAGTTAAATCGCATCTTGTCCGAAAACACAGGACAACCGATCGAAGTCATTGAGCGTGATACGGATCGCGACAACTTTATGACGGCAGAAAAGGCGAAAGAATACGGTTTAATCGACCGCGTATTAACACGCGTAGATGAAAAATAAAAACAAGGCGGTGCGACCGCCTTGTTTTTATTCTTGTTCAACGTATTTCACGAGCTTGTTTAGCGCTTCCTGCTCATCTGGACCGTCAGCATAAATCGTGATTACTGCCCCTGTATGGATCGCTAAGCTCATTAATCCCATAATGCTTTTCGCATTCACTTTTTTGCCGTCCTTCTCAATATAAACATCGGCTGAAAAACGGTTCGCTTCTTGAACAAACAACGCTGCTGGACGCGCTTGCAATCCTGTTTTTAACCGCACTTCTACTTGTTTTTCCACCATCACACATTCCTCCCATAGTTACAAAGATTTATGAAAATCAATCGGCTGGCCCGCACGGAGTCGTTCAGCAATTTCGTCTAGTTTTCGCAGGCGATGGTTAATTCCTGACTTGCTAATTTTCCCTCCGGAAACCATTTCACCGAGTTCTTTCAATGTTACATCTTGATACTCAATGCGCAATTTCGCAATTTCACGAAGTTTTTCTGGCAGTTGATCGAGCCCAATCGTCTCGTCGATATACCGAATGTTTTCGACTTGGCGCAACGCTGCTCCAATGGTTTTATTTAAATTAGCTGTTTCGCAATTAACGAGCCGATTGACCGAATTGCGCATATCGCGCACGATGCGCACATCTTCAAAGCGCAACAACGCTTGATGTGCCCCGATAATGCTTAAAAACTCCGCAATTTTTTCCGCTTCTTTTAAATACGTAATAAACCCTTTTTTTCTTTCTAACGTGCGTGCATGTAAATGGAACGTCGTGTTCATCAGTTCACAAAGCGATTCGTTATGTTCGCGATACAGCGAAAAAATTTCTAAATGATACGACGACGTTTCTGGGTTATTGACAGACCCTCCAGCTAAAAAGGCGCCGCGCAAGTACGAGCGCTTGCAACATTTTTTTTGCACAAGCTCTTGTGAAATGGAATGAACGAACGAAAACCCTTCTTCCATAATTTTTAAATCAGATAGTAGTTCATTCGTCCCTTCAACGACGCGTACAATATATACATTGTTTTTCTTTAAGCGCATTTTTTTACGTACAAGTAATTCGACAGCTACGTCATATCCTTTTTTCAATAACGTATAAATTCGCCGAGCAATTGCTGCGTTTTCCGTTTGAATATTTAACAGTAAACGCCGATTGGAAAATGAAATAGAGCCATTCATTCGAATTAAAGCGGATAATTCTGCTTTTAAACAACACGTTTTCACTTCTATATTCGTCAACTCTTTTTTCGTTTCCGATGCAAACGACAACCACTTCACCTCCTATCAATGTATGTCGTGCGAAGGAGGTGCAAGAAGCGAAACGAGCAACGCCGCTACTTTTTTCGTATCGTGACGCACCGTTCCATCTCGCTCATCAATGATCGCATCACAAATAACTTGCAAACCGAGCGCCTCTAATTCAGCTGTATCACAAACGACCGGATCCGCAAGTTCTTTCGCATAGCGCTCTTTCGTTTCAGGTAAAATCGGCGCGTCGTTTACAATGACAGCATCTAAAAAGGCACATGCCATATGATCATACAGCGCTTTCACATGATCGCTCGCCGTATAGTTTAACGTTTCTCCTGCTTGAGTCATGACGTTGCATATATATACTTTTTTCGCTTTTGATCGGCATACCTCTTCGCCAATTTTAGGAACGAGTAAGTTCGGTAAAATGCTTGTATACAAGCTCCCAGGTCCGATGACAATTAAATCGGCTGTTTGTAATTCTGTAATCGTCTCATTGAGCGGTTCAATATGTTCTGGAGTTAAAAAGACGCGCTTAATTTTTTTTCCGGAATACGGAATTTTTGACTCACCTGATACAATTGTCCCATCTTCCATTTCCGCATGCAACACAACGCTTTCATTGGCTGCCGGCAACACTTTTCCACGCACGTTCAACACTTTTCCCATTTCGCGAACCGCATGCACAAAATCGCCAGTAATTGACGTCATCGCTGCTAAAATTAAATTCCCAAGCGAATGACCGGACAACCCATTTCCGTTTTCGAACCGATGTTGAAACAATTCAATAATGAGCGGCTCGACGTCAGAAAGAGCAGCAAGCACGTTTCGAATATCTCCAGGCGGGGGCATATCAAGTTCGTCACGCAATCTTCCTGAGCTCCCACCATCATCTGCGACAGTTACGATGGCGGTTAAATCAACATCATATTGTTTCAGCCCGCGGAGCAAAACAGGAAGCCCCGTTCCCCCACCAATGACAACTATTTTTTTCATCGGTGCGTATCCTTTCTTTTTGCAATATCTCGATGAGACACGTGCGTCGTATATTCATGCGCAAAGTGGCGTGCAATATACTCAGCTAACGTAACCGAACGGTGTTGCCCGCCCGTGCATCCGACCGCAATGACAACTTGACTTTTTCCTTCCCGTTTATAGTGCGGGAGCATAAACGAAAGCAAATCTGTTACTTTTTCAATAAATTTTTGCGTTTCCGTCCACTTTAATACGTAAGACGATACTTCTTCATCTAATCCTGTTTTCGGACGCATATGTTCAATGTAATGCGGATTTGGTAAGAAGCGGACATCAAAAACGAGATCTGCATCAATCGGTAAACCGTATTTAAATCCGAACGAGACGACATTGACAGAAAATGTTGTCGTCGCCGGTGTCGCAAATGTTTGCACAATTTTTTCGCGCAGCTCGCGCGGCTTTAGGCTAGACGTATCAATAATCATTTGAGCACGCCCTTTTAATTCTTCAAGCAATTGGCGCTCTAGCCGAATGCCTTCAAGCGGCAATCCGCTCGGTGCAAGCGGATGAGAACGGCGCGTTTCTTTATAGCGGCTCACGAGCGTAGCATCGCTTGCATCTAAAAACAAAATTTGCGGTGTCACCCATGACGTTTCTGCTAAATCATCAAGCGCGGCAAAAAGACGGTCGAAAAAGTCGCGGCTGCGCAAATCCATAACAAGTGCAATTTTATTCATTTTATTGCCCGATTCTCGAATTAATTCGAGAAACTTTGGCAACAATGTCGGCGGTAAGTTATCGACACAAAAATAGCCTAAGTCCTCAAAGCTTTGGATCGCAACCGTCTTCCCCGCCCCTGACATTCCTGTAATAATCACCATTTGAACGTGTGCTGAGCCTGTGCTCATCGCCCTCTCCCCTTTCTTTAACTCGGATCAAGCCGGTAAGACAACAACTCAAATTCCTCTGTATACGTGAATGTGCCGTACATAATGCCCGTGCCTTTCACGACATAGTCAATAATATGGTAATCGCCTGGCGCCATCGGCAACGTCGATATATGTTCAATTGGATGCCAAGCGAGTTCTCCTTCCTCACATTGTAATACGTTTTCCCCTTCAAAATGTTCCGCAAAAAACGTAAACATCATCCATTCCGAAACGACTTCTTCCCCTCGTTTCATTACAAACGTGAATACCCCTTTTAATTGTGGATTTTTAATGTATAAACCTGTTTCCTCGCGATATTCACGAATACACGCTTCTCGTATAGATTCTCCTTGCTCCATTTTCCCCCCTGGCGCGACCCACCAACCACGCCGCGGCTTTTTTAACAAGAGAATGCGTCCATCTTTCACTAATACACAGTTCGTTACTCGTTGCAACGTCCGTTCACCTCAAATAACAATAATAAAGATGTTTTTTTCATTATACTATTTCTTACAAACGGTCACAAAGTATAAATTTTGAAACGTTTTCACGTCCATCACAAAAAGAAAGCACGGGACGAGAGCCCGTGCCAACGAGTATATATAAAAAGGGGGTCAATTACTTACTTTTATCATACTCTTTTATTGTTTCAAGCGTGTTACAGTTCAATTAAAGCAACATTACGTTTTCATTACTGAATGTTAAGCTTTTCCTTTAATTCTTCCACGTAATGTTGCGCACTTTGCGCTGCAATGCTTCCGTCGCCTGTTGCTGTAACAATTTGACGGAGCGACTTTTCACGAACATCCCCTGCCGCGAAAATGCCAGGCACTTTCGTTTCCATCCGTTCATTCGTTTCAATATAGCCGTTCTCGTTTGTAATGCCTAACGAAGCAAACGGTTTTGTTAAAGGCACCATACCGATGTAAATAAACACGCCGTCACACGGAAACTCGCGCTCTTCTCCTGTTTGCGTATGAACGAGCGTTACGCTGCCCACACGACCGTCTTTTTCGTGAATTTGTTTCACCGTATGATTCCAAATGAAATCAATTTTTTCATTCGCAAATGCGCGCTGCTGTAAAATTTTTTGTGCGCGCAGCTGATCGCGACGGTGGACGATCGTCACTTTACTTGCAAAGCGCGTCAAATATACACCTTCTTCAACAGCCGAATCTCCACCGCCAACGACGACAAGCTCTTTTCCTTTAAAAAAGGCTCCGTCACATACGGCACAGTATGAAACGCCACGTCCCCCTAATTCTTTTTCGCCAGGCACGCCAAGTTTTTTGTACTCTGCCCCCGTCGCAATGATGATCGCACGAGCTTTATATTGTTGGTTGCTCGTCACAACCGTTTTATATTGTTCGCCGTCAATCACTTCTTTTACATCACCGTATGCGTATTCAGCACCAAACTTTTTCGCATGCTCGAACATTTTTGACGCCAATTCCGGTCCAAGAATATGATCATATCCCGGATAATTTTCCACCTCTTCTGTATTGGCCATTTGACCACCGGGAACGCCACGCTCTAACATGAGCGTTGACAAGTTCGCACGCGATGTATATACCGCCGCCGTCATTCCTGCGGGCCCAGCACCGATAATAATTACGTCATACACTTTTTCTTGTGACACGTCTTCTCCACCCTTTCTGCATGAACAAATCTTCATTTTATCTTTTCCATATGTCTATCGTAATACAACTGAAGAAAGGGCGTCTATTAACTTGCTCATGTGTACCACTGTTGTTTAATGATTTTCGCATACTTTCCAACCGTTGTTACTGACACCCCGTAACGTTCTCCAAGCATGCGCTGCGTCACACGCTCACCACGATGTTTACGAAACATATATTCAAATGCCGCTGCCCATGCCTCGTGATTCGAAAATGAATCGATTTCCCTCATCGCCTCAACAAAAAAAGAAAACCAAGCAATATATAAAGCCTCGTATTCAAAACCGTTATGTTGAACAAGTAACGTGACGATGCGGTGCGCATCTACCATAGGCTTTTGGCGTTGATTTCCATATACATAATCGCTCCACTGCTGTAAAAATGGATGAGACCACGATTGCTTCGGAAACGGACAATCGTCTGCTGCAAACGATTTGCTGATTAAATATAACGCATAAAATGAAGAACCTATATCTTGCTTTTCAAATAGCGATTGAATATGCTCAATCGTCTGTTCACGATACCGCCAAGGCTCGCTTCCTTTTTTATCTGGATGAAGCGCAATTAATTTTTGCCACATCGTCTCCGCTAACGAACGATACCCCATATGATACGCTGCATACGCATACCAATAATAAAATGGGGCATCGCCTTCAAAGCCGCGGCGTTGTAGCTGACGCAACCATTGAAAAGCTAAGTCATAGCGCCCAACAATCGCGAACGTAACACCGAGCTTATATCGATGCTCAAATGAAATAGGATGCACATTTTGCAGCAACTGAGTGAGTGAGAAAAGCCGTCCATGCTCTTGTAAATAATAAGAAAACACCGCATCGTTACAAAGCGCATGCAAATTGCCTGGATTTTGTTTTAAAATATATTCAATCGTTTGTCTCGCTTTTCCGATATTCCCTTGATAAAAATAGGCAAGCGCTAAATTGTTGTACGCAGCCCAATTTTCTGGATGTTGCTCAATCATTTCTTCAAATAAGGCGATCGCTTCTTGAAACTCCCCTTTTTCAAGCAATGTGCGCGCCTGTTCTTGTTTCATTAACATATCATCATAATTGAGCCATTCTTCATCTTCTTGCTCAATCGTTAAAATATCTAATAAATCAAGCGTATACTCCGCAAATTCCCCATCAGGCTCACATTCCATATATCGCTCAGCATATTTCATCGCCTCGCCGAACAATCCTAAATGAGCATAGTTGTTGGCTAAAAAATAAAAACACTCCGTTAACTGATCGTCACGCTCAACGACGCGCAATAACCATTCGTTCGATTGCGCATATTCCCCCAATTCTGACAATACAATCGCCAATTGACACGCGAACGCGCTCTGCTCTGGTTCAAGTTGCACCGCACGTTGCAAATACGCTTTCGCTTTATGCAAATCACGTCGGCGATAATATGTTAAACCTTTATTAAAAAAGTACGTACCGTCTTGAATAAACGGAATCACTTTCCCGACACGTTTTTGCAAATGTTTTTCCATCGAACCCTCCATGTTGATTTCATTCACCGAAAGACAGTATACCACATTTTCGCTTCAGAACAACATGGATGGAAAAAAAAGCATTAACGATGGCGCTCGGCTAATACGGAAAGAACATCATCGAGCGACACGCGCTGCTCGCGCAACAAAACGAGCAAATGATACAATAAATCTGCCGCTTCCCATCGCAGTTCTTCTTTTGAACGGTTTTTAGCTGCGATAATGACTTCAGCCGCTTCTTCCCCAACCTTTTTAGCGATTTTGTCGATTCCTTTGTCAAATAAATATGTCGTATACGATCCTTCAGGACGTTTCGCTTCCCGTTCCGCAATAACCGACTCTAGCACATTTAAAATCGCAAAACGATCACGTTTAGTCGCAGGCTTTTCATCGCTTAAGCGGCGGTGAAAACAAGAGTATTCTCCCGTATGGCACGCTGGCCCGTGCGGTTCAACGAGAACAAGAAGGGCATCGGCGTCACAGTCGTAGCGAATATCAACAACTGTTTGTACATTTCCAGACGTTTCACCTTTATGCCAAAGCTGCTGGCGAGAGCGGCTATAAAACCATGTTTCCTTCGTTTCCAACGTTTTTTGCAACGATTGCTCGTTCATATACGCTAACGTTAATACTTCTTTACTATGTGCATCTTGTACGATCGCCGGTACAAGCCCTTGCCCATTAAAACGAATGTGTTCGATGTTCATCGCACATTTACCCCCTGTTCACGTACGTACTGTTTCACTTGTTGCACGGACGTTTCTTGATAATGAAAAATCGAAGCAGCTAACGCAGCGTCTGCTCGGGCAATTTGAAACACGTCGACAAAATGTTGGGCGCACCCTGCCCCTCCAGATGCAATGACAGGGACCGATACCGCCTCGCTTACTCGCTTAGTAAGCTCTATGTCAAACCCGTCTTTTCCTCCATCGCGATCCATACTTGTCAACAAAATTTCCCCCGCGCCGCGCCTCACAACTTCTTTCGCCCATGCGACAACTTCCCATTCTGTTGGACGCCGTCCACCGTGCGTATACACGCGCCAAGAACGAAGCTCCGGGTCGTATTTAGCATCGATCGCCACAACGATACATTGCGTACCAAAAAATTGTGCCCCTTCGTTAATGAGGTCTGGACGGAGGACGGCAGATGTGTTAATCGATACTTTGTCTGCTCCCGAACGTAAAATCGCTTTCATATCCTCCACCGTTTGAATGCCGCCCCCTACTGTAAAAGGGATGGCAAGCTGTGCTGCTACACGCTTGACGACATCGACCATCGTTTTTCGTCCTTCGTGAGAGGCGGAAATGTCTAAAAATACAAGCTCGTCCGCTCCTTGTTCATCGTATGCGCGCGCAAGCTCTACCGGATCACCTGCATCGCGCAACGAAACGAATTGCACCCCTTTAACTACACGGCCGTCTTTTACATCTAAACAAGGAATAATGCGCTTCGTAATCATTCCTCCACCGCCTTTAACGCCTCAGCAACTGTAAACTGCTCTGTATATAGCGCCTTGCCAACAATTGCACCCGCGACCCCTTCTCGTTCCCATCGTTTTAAAGCGCGCAAATCATCGAGTGACCGTATGCCACCAGAAGCGATGACCCGCTTGTTCGTCGCTTGAGCAAGCCGGACGACCGCCTCAACATTCGGCCCCGACAACATTCCGTCCGTAGCAATATCAGTAAAAATAAACATCTCCGCCCCTGCTTCTGCAAGTTGTTTTCCAAGTTCAACCGCTTCGATTGTTGACGTATGCGTCCATCCTTCCGTTGCCACAAATCCATTTTTCGCATCAATCCCGATGACAATTTGTTCACCGTACGTACGAAGCATCGCTTTCACAAACGAAGGATTCGAGATGGCGGCACTCCCTAAAATGACGCGCGCCACTCCTTTTTCTAAGTAATACGCCACATCTTCTTCCGTGCGAATGCCTCCACCAACTTGAACGCTCACCCCAAGCGTCTTTGCTACTTCAACGACGAATGTATCATTCACTCGTCTACCTTCCTTCGCCCCATCTAAATCGACCATATGAATCCATGTCGCACCTTGTGAAACGAACGAACGAGCCATTTCAACTGGGGAATGACCGTATACCGTTTCTCGATTGTAATCTCCTTGTATAAGGCGAACGCACTTCCCACCGCGCATATCGATAGCCGGATAAATAGTAAACATTAGCTTTTCTTCCTTTCTACGATTCTCGCATAGTTTTGCAATAGACGCATGCCGAGTTCGCCGCTTTTTTCCGGATGAAATTGCATGCCGAATATGTTGCCCCGTCCAACAATCGCAGGAACAGTTACATCATATTGTGCGCTAGCTAGTACAACTGTTGGATCGCTCGTTTGCACGTAATAGGAATGAACAAAATATACGTGCCCTCGCCCAACATCATCAAAAAGCGGAGATGGTTGATGAAAAACGAGCTCATTCCATCCCATATGTGGTACTTTATATCGTTCTCCCTCTTTCGTCACACCGCTAAAACGAACGACGCGACCTGGAAGTAATTGTAATCCGGACGTCGAACCGTTTTCTTCGCTTTCTTCAAACAATAGTTGCATCCCTAAACAAATGCCGAGAAGCGGTTTTCCTTCTGCCACTTGTTCACGGATAAACGAATGTAGCTTCGTTTCGGTTAAAATGTGCATCGCATCTTTAAACGAACCGACCCCCGGTAAAATGAAACCATCAGCTTGACGCAACGCTTGTTGCTCATGTTCAACGATATACGGTACATTGAGCCGTTCTAACGCTTTACTGACGCTATACAAATTTCCCATGCCGTAATCAATGATGCCGATCATTTATAACATTCCTTTCGTTGACGGTACCGATTTCACACGCGGATCGATCATCGTTGCCTCATCGAGCGCACGAGCGAGCGCTTTAAATACCGCTTCAATCATATGATGCGTATTCCGTCCGTAATGAACGATGACATGCACATTCATTCGTGCTTCTAACGCAAGTTTCCATAAAAATTCATGCACTAACTCTACGTCAAACGACCCGACTTTTTGACTTGGAAATTCACCACGAAACTCAAGATGCGGGCGATTGCTCACATCAATGACGACTTGCGCTAACGCATCATCCATCGGGACGAAGGCGTTTCCATATCGCTTTATCCCTTTTTTATCACCGAGCGCTTCTCGAATCGCTTGCCCTAAACAAATGCCGATATCTTCTGTCGTATGATGATCGTCAATGTGGGTATCTCCTTTCGCACGAACAGACAAATTAAAATGTCCATGCTTTGTAAATAAGTCAAGCATATGAGTTAAAAACGGCACCCCTGTTTCCAACTCTGCTTTTCCTTCCCCATCAACCGCAAACGTAAGCTCAATTTGCGTTTCATTTGTCACTCGTTTCACCGTTGCTGTCCGCATCATTTTTCACCCCTTTTTAACCGTTCCTCTACTGCTCTTGCGTGCGCCTCTAGCCCTTCCAGTCGCGCAAATGTAGCAATTTTTTCCGCATGTTGTCGCCATGCCTGTTCGCTATAAAAGACGACGCTTGATTTTTTCATAAACGCCTCAACTGTTAACCCAGATGAAAAACGGGCAGTTCCATTTGTCGGCAACACGTGATTTGTGCCTGCAAAATAATCTCCAACCGGTTCGGAACTGTACGGTCCTAGAAAAATCGCACCGGCATGTCGGATGGCGCTTAACATTTCAAACGGTTCCGCTGTCATAATTTCTAAATGTTCTGGCGCTAATTCGTTCACGACATCAATGGCTTGTTTCATCGTATCCGTTACATAAATGACGCCATATTCATCAATCGCTTTTTGTGCGATCGTTTTTCTAGGAAGAGTAGCAAGTTGTTTTTCGACTTCTTCCTCTACTTTTAAAGCAAGCGATAAAGACGGTGTAACAAATATGCTGACCGCTCGCTCATCATGTTCCGCCTGCGATAATAAATCAGCGGCAATTTCGTTTGGCTTCGCTGTTTCATCGGCGAGCACAACAATTTCGCTTGGTCCTGCAATCATATCAATGTCGACTTGACCGAACACTTCCCTTTTGGCAAGCGCAACGTAAATGTTGCCAGGACCAAATATTTTATCGACTGGCTCAATCGTTTCTGTACCGTATGCTAAAGCGGCGATCGCTTGCGCCCCACCAACTTTATATATTTCTTGCACGCCGAGTTCACACGCTGCTACGAGCACGGCAGCTGGCAACGTTCCGCGCTCGTTCGGCGGAGAAACGATGACAATACGTTTCACTCCAGCTACTTGCGCCGGGATGACATTCATCAACACCGATGACGGATAAGCTGCTGTGCCGCCGGGAACATATAAACCGACCGCATCAAGCGGTGTCACTTTTTGTCCGAGAATCGTTCCGTCTTCACGTGTCATAAACCATGACGTTGCGCGTTGCCGCTCGTGATATTCGCGAATGTTTTGTGCCGCTTCGCGAATAATATGCACGATGTGTTCGTCGACTAGCCAATATGCTTCTTCAATTTCTTCTTGCGTAACAGCAAGCGTATCGAGACATATGCCATCAAACATTTCCGTATATTTTTTTAACGCCGCGTCTCCGTTATTGCGCACATCCTCAATCACGCGCTTCACCGCTTGTCTTTGCTCTTCTGTACCGCTTTCAATCGTCCGTCGAAGCGAAACCGTCCCTGTTACACGTTCAATTCTCATTGTTTCTCCCCTCTCTCAATCGCATCGGTTAACCGATCGACCATTTGTTCAATTGCACGATCTTGCATGCGATAACTCACTGGATTAACAATAAAGCGCGATGTGACATGAACAATGCGTTCTAATTCCACAAGTCCATTTTCTTTTAGCGTTCGCCCTGTCGAAACAATATCAACGATGCGCTCAGCTAAGCCGATGAGCGGGGCTAGCTCAACAGATCCATTTAATTTAATAATCTCTACTTGTTCGCCTTGCTCGCGAAAATATGTGGAGGCGATGTGAGGATATTTTGTTGCGACTCTTGGAGCGACCGGGTGGACGCGCGTATTCGGCAATCCTGCCACCGCCAAATAACAAGGGCTAATGCGCAAATCTAATATTTCATACACATCACGTTCTTCTTCAAGAAGCACATCTTTGCCCGCAATGCCAACATCAGCAACGCCATGTTCAACATATGTGACGACGTCCATCGGCTTCGCTAAAATGAAGCGAAGCTGTTCATTTGGCACATCAATCATGAGCTTGCGTGAATGCTCTAAGTCATCAGGGATGTCATAACCCGCTTGTTTTAATAAGAAAAGCGCCTCTGAAAAAATGCGCCCTTTAGGCATCGCAACGGTCAACATGATCGTTCATCCTTTCCGTGTTTCCCTAGTACGTACACAACATCGTCAAATGCGGCAGTAAATTGATCCATATCCCGAACACCTGCCACTTGTTGCAAAACAACTTTTTCTCCTCTTTGTCTCATTTCTTTCGCTTTTGCATACGCCTCTGCAAAACGTTCTTGGCTAAACATAATACACGTCGTTTTTCCTTGTTGTTGTTTTTCACCGAGCGCCTCCATTAGCCGATCTAATCGGACGCTAAACCCTGTCGCAGGGGACGGACGATGAAATTTAGCGAGCAATTCATCGTATCGACCGCCGTTGCCGAGTAAAAACCCGACGTTTTCTGCATACACTTCAAAAAGCACACCCGTGTAATAGCTCATATGGCTCACTAAGCTCATATCGAGTTTCACCATATCGGCAACGCCATATTGTTTCACATGCTCGCATAACTGCTTTAGTTCATCGAGGGCGCGATGTTCTTCTTCTGTCATCGCGAATGCTTTTGCTTCTGCCACGGCTTCCTCACCGCCGCGCAATGTTAAAAGACGTAAAAGACGGTCGCGGTCGATCGAAGAAAGCGGCAACGATTTCACGTGTTCACGATAACCGACATAGTTTTTTTCGTACAAAAAACGGCGCAACGTTTCCACCCGTTGTTCATGGCGTAAAATATCGAAAAACAATGCATCGACGTAACCAATGTGGCCGATCGTTACTGTAAAATGGCGTAATCCTGCGCGCTGTAAAGCAAAAATCATTAAGCTGATCACTTCCGCATCAGCATACGTCGTGCCGTCGCCGATATATTCGACACCTACTTGCTCAAACTCTGCGGGGCGTCCTCCTTCTCGATGCTGAGCGCGAAAAACATTTGCCGCATACGCTAAACGAAGCGGACAACCTTCCTCATATAGCTTCGAGGCTGCTAAACGAGCGATCGGGGCCGTCATATCGGGACGTAAAACGAGCGTATGCCCTTCACGATCAAGCAATTTAAATAGTTGCTGATCTAAAATGGCGGAGGCAGAACCGACCGTTTCATCGTATTCTAACGTAGGGGTTTCAATAAACGAATATCCCCACGTTTCGATTTCTTCCATCATCGCTTCACGCAACCCACGTTTAATTTGATATACGTCCGGTAATGTATCACGCATGCCAAGCGGCTTCTCAAACATAAATACTCTCATCGTTTGTCCCGTCCTTCTTTTTACTTTAGTTCGCTAATATATTAGCAAATTAAAGATTGTTATTTGTAGTTTACTCCCCGTTTTTCATTTCGTCAACTACAAACTCATTCGATTTTTTTCGACGTGATTCCTTTTTTAATTGATAAAAAAAACGCCTTAGCGTTCGCTAAGACGAATAATTTGCATCGGATTGCCGCCAACAAATGCGCCAGCTGGCACATCGCGGTGCACAAGCGTACCTGCAGCAACAACAGCACCATCACCGATCGTGACCCCCGGCAAAATGGTTGTATTCGCCCCGATCATCACATCATCGCCAATGATCACATCTCCAAGCCGATACTCATTTACTAAATATTCATGCGCTAAAATGGTCGTATTGTAACCAATGATCGTGTTGTTGCCAATGCGAATTTTTTCCGGAAACAAAATATCAGGCATGACCATAAACGCAAGCGCCGTATGTTCGCCGATGTCCATGCGTAAAAACGTGCGATATAGCCAATTTTTCAAAGGAAAAAACGGCGTATAGCGTCCGATCAAAATAACGATGACGTTTTTTAACACCTTCCAGAACGAAACGGTTCGATATACTTGCCATAACGAGTTCGTTCCTTTTACATCATAGCGTGTCGTCCGTCTCAACGCGATGCCACCCCTAAAATGCTCAATAAATCGCTCATTTTTTCGAGCATCATATCTGGTTCATATGTCGCCAAATGTTCGCGGCCTTTAATCGTCCAAGCCACTCCTGCTGTTTTTGTTCCCGCATGTTTCCCTGCTAAAATATCGTGGTGATTATCCCCCACCATTAACGTTTCCTCTGGCTTTGCCCGTAAACAAGCAAGCGCTTTTTCGATCGGTTCAGGATGCGGCTTCGCATGCTCAACATCATCGAGCGTAACGATGCATTCGAAAAACGAATCTAGCTTCGTTAACTTTAAGCCCATATTGACTGTATGACGAATTTTCGTCGTTACAATGCCGAGCTTGAATCCGTGTTCATGTAGCGTTCGTACCGTATCATATACCGTTTCATATTCTTTCACTAACGCATCGTGATGGGCATGATTAAACGCTCGATACGTCTCAATCATTTCATCGGCACGCTCCGGATCAATCGCCTCAAACGTATCGCGGAGCGGCGGTCCGATAAAAGCGAGCACATCTTCACGCGTATATTGATTCGGATAGTAACGGTTGAGCGTATGTAAAAATGATTCAATAATTAAATCGTTCGTATTAATGAGCGTTCCGTCTAAGTCAAATAAAATCGTGTTAATATTCATACGTCGCTTCCTTTCTTTTTCGTTGTTCCATTCGATTCCAAATAAAACTTAACGTAGCTGTAAGCAAAATTGCCGTTGTTAGCCGAATGACTAAAAGCGGCCATACTGGAATGCCAAGCGGCACAAATAACAACGTATCTTCTACAACCGCATGACAAGCAACTAAAAATAAAAATGTTAACGTTAAATCTTTTTTCGACACACCGTCTTCCTTTACCGCTTGAATCATGACTCCCGCGCCGTAAGCAAGACCGAACAACAAGCCGGCCGCCATCGTAAGCGACGCATTGTCGCGAATGCCAAGCATTCGTGTAAATGGAGACAACCATGTAGAAAACGTATCTAGCCACTTTAATTCTTTTAACACTTGAATAGCGATCATAAGCGGAATAATAATGAGCGCTAACTGACCAATACCATATATCGCCTTTTCAATCCCTGTCCAAACGATTTCTCCCCACGTATGCGGCGTTGTCGAAGATTGCGGCATAAAGCCGTACTTCGCCATTTGTTCTCCGCCATCCCATAACACGTGAATAAGCCAAGCGGACGTAAACGCTAAACCGACGCGCACAGCAACCGTCCACCATACACGAACGCCTACTTGGGCGGCAACAGCCGACTCAACAAGCATATTGTGTGAAAATGACAGCATAACAGCTAAAATAAATACTTCTTTCACCGTCAAATCCATCGTTAACATCGCACCAATGCCCGCATACAAATTTAAAAAATTGCCAAGCACGAGCACGAGAGCGGCATCGCCCGGCAACCCGATCCAACGCATCATCGGCGTCAACATGCTTGTCACCCATGGCAAAACGGGGGAATATTGTAAAAGTGTCACTATGACCGTAATCGGAAAAATGACTTTTCCGAGCGTCCATGTCGTTTTTAATCCAACAAACAAACCCCTTTGGAGCAAGTCGCTCACCCTTTCGACTTAGTCGTTATACCGCTCATTTGCCAAACCCTTCATGCGCCGCACGATGATCAAGCCAACAGCAAACAAAAGAAGCAAAAGCGAAATAAACTGCGCCATACGAATCGTTTCCGTCAACATTAAACTATCTGTGCGCAATCCTTCGATGAAAAAGCGTCCGATCGAATACCAAATAACATACGTTAAAAACAGCTCACCACGTCGTATATTTCGTCTCCTTAATGCAAGCAAAACGAGGAAACCAAGTACATTCCATATTGATTCATATAAAAATGTCGGATGATAGTACTGCCCTTGTATGTACATTTGGTTAATGATCCAATCTGGCAAATGTAAACTTTCTAAAAATGCGCGCGATACAGGTCCACCGTGCGCTTCTTGGTTCATAAAATTCCCCCAACGTCCAATCGCCTGCCCTAAAATAATGCTTGGCGCTGCAATATCGGCTAGTTTCCAAAACGACAGCCCTCGTTTTTTAGCGAACACAACACCTGTTGCGATCGCACCAATTAGACCGCCATGAATGGCCAAGCCGCCGTTCCAAATTTGCGGAATTTCACCTATATGTTTGGAATAGTAGTCCCATTGAAAAATAACGTAATACGCACGTGCACATAAAATGGCAATCGGCACAGCAATTAACACAAGATCAACAAATGTTTCTTTTTGAATACCGAGCCGCTCGCTTTCTTTTGTTGCCAACCAAAGTCCAAGCAATACACCCGTCGCAATAATGATGCCGTACCAGTAAATTGTAATTGGGCCAAGCTGGAAAAAAACGCGATCAAGCGGTTGGATATGTAAAAGCATGTTTCTTCATCCTCTCATTCATAATCGTGTTCCGCATCGCCAATTGCATCCGCTAACCGCGCAGAAAATTCTTCTGCTGCGTTGACCCCCATGCGCTTCAAACGGAAGTTCATCGCTGCCACCTCGATAATGACCGCTAAATTTCGCCCTGGACGAACTGGAACCGTCAACTTCGTCACTTCCGTATCAATAATTTTTACTTTTTCCTCTTCAAGCCCGAGACGATCGTATTGTTTATTCGGATCCCATAGTTCTAAGTCGATTACGAGCGAAATGCGTTTATGCGGGCGAACTGCACCTGCGCCGAACAACGTCATGACATTAATAATTCCAAGTCCCCGAATTTCAAGCAAATGTTCAATGAGCTCGGGGGCGCTACCGATGAGCAAGTTTTCATCTTCTTGTCGAATTTCGACACAATCATCGGCGACGAGACGATGTCCGCGCTTTACAAGTTCAAGTGCCGTCTCACTTTTTCCGACCCCGCTTTTTCCTGTAATTAATACCCCGACGCCGTACACATCAACAAGCACCCCGTGCACAGCTGTCGTCGGCGCGAGCTTGCTTTCTAAATAGTTTGTCAGTCGGCTAGCTAGCCGCGTCGTTTTCATCGGCGAGCGCATAACAGGTACTTCTTTTTTCTCAGAAGCTTCAATTAACTCTTTTGGCACATCTAATCCACGCGAAACGATGATCGCTGGGGTAATATCCGTACATAGCTTTTCCATGCGCAATCGCTTTTCAACAGGAGTTAATCGTTCAAAAAAAGATAGTTCCGTCATCCCGAGCAACTGCACACGTTCAGCTGGGTAATATGCAAAATAACCGGCCATTTCAATGCCCGGACGGGATAAGTCGCTCGTTGTAATCGGGCGATGAATCCCTTCTGCTCCACTTACGAGCTCAAACTGAAACTCATCAATTAAGTCTTTTGTTCTCACTTTTGGCATGCAAACCCCTCCTTTTCCCTTTTTCCATTGTAACACTTTCACTTGAACTACCGCTAGGCTAAAGCCATAGCGGATTCCTACGAACACCGAAAGTTTTTTCGGTTATTTAGTAGGCGATCCCCACAGTTCCTGCGGTTAAGAAGCCTAATCGCTTCGTTTTTAATATTGATACTTGCGTTCACATCTCGGTCGTGATGAGTATGGCACACAGGACATTCCCATTCACGCAAAGCAAGATGTTTCACGTCTTTGTTTTGATAGCCACAGCACGAACAAAGCTGACTGGATGGAAAGTTTTTTGCTACGGTTACGATCTGTTTCCCATACCATCTAGCTTTGTATTCGATCATGGCTTTAAACGTTGACCAAGATACTTCTTGAATCGCTTTTGCAAGGTTGTGATTTTTTAGCATATGGCTTACAGACAAATCTTCCATCCCGATGATGTCGTGGTTTTTGACAATCTCGGTGGAAATTTTGTGCAAGTAATCATGTCGTGCATTTGTCATTTTTTCGTGCAATCGTGCAACTTTTATTCGTTGCTTATTCCAATTCGAGCCACCTTTTTTTCGTCTGGAAAGAATGCGTTGTGCTTTTGCTAGTTGTTCTTCTAGCTTACGAAGCCATTTCGGGTTGGCGTACTTTGTTCCATTAGAAAGAACGGCAAATTCCTTCAACCCAACATCAATACCAACGGCTGAACCCGTTTTAGGCAACGCTTGCACGTCAGTTTCAACCAAAATGGATACAAAGTATTTCCCGCTCGGATTTCGTCTAATCGTGGCAGACAAGATACGCCCCTCTACTTCACGACTTTTCGCCAAACGAACAAGACCAAGTTTAGGTAGCTTGATGTGTTGATCTAGCACAGCAATATTTCCATTTGTATGCTTAGTTGTATACGATTGCACAGCATTCTTTTTAGACTTAAAGCGCGGTTTGTCGTTTTGCTTTTTAAAAAAGCGATCGTACGCATCATCTAGATGTTTGAGTGAAGATTGAAGTGCGATGCTATCCACTTCTTTTAACCAAACGAATTGTTTCTTTAATTGCGTTAATTGAGAAGAACAAGTTTTATACGTGAGTCCCTTGCCCGTTTGCTTGTAAGCATCCTCCCATTTCGCTAAAAAATAGTTGAATACAAAACGCGAGCAACCGAATGTTTTCGCGATTAATACTTCTTGTTCTTTATTTGGATAGATGCGAAATTTGTATGCTTTGTTGACCAACATTGACTTCACCTCCTTTATAGTATATACTTATTATACATCAAGTGTATTGTATCAAGTATATTGGGGAGGTAGCAGACAAATGGAACGCATTGCAAAATTAATTAAGTTCCCTGCTGATTTGGTAGCAGAAATAGAAAAGTATCAAAAAGAAAATTACATTTCAAGTTTTGCAGGTGCGGTTTATGAACTGATCCGTAAAGGCTTGAAAAAGCAATGAAATACATCCATACATTGAAACACAAGGCCGCTAGGGCTTACATCCCCTAGCCTAAAGGCATAGGGGTTTTACGCCCAATCATATAAAAACGCTCCGCGTACGAAGCAGAACGTTTTACTTTTCTTTTTTAAGCGAATCAATGACAACATGAAAGAGCGAAATAGCGAGCGACGCAAATAGCGCCGTACTAAAACTACCAATTTGAAATGAGCTTCCCATCAACCATGCCGTCAGCGCTAACGTCATCGCATTAACGACAAATAAAAATAAACCGAATGTCAACACAGTAACCGGGAGCGTCAGCAAAATAAGAAGCGGTTTCACGAACGTATTTAATAAAGACAAAAGGAAGCTCGCTAGAAACGCAGCTCCAATCCCGGATAAATAAATCGACTCAAAATACCCTGCAAGCGCCAACAATAAAACAGCGTTGACAGCTATATGTGCTAGCCATCTCATAGGACATTCTCCTCATTCGGGATAATAAACACGGCAAGCGCATATAACATAGCAAATGGCATGACGCCAGTAATAAGCAATAATGCAACGAACAACAATCGAACAACGGTTGCGTCCATATTCATATAAGCCGCTAATCCGCTTAACACGCCCGCAACCATTCGATCACGACGAAGCCTGACAAGCTTTTTCATTCATACATCCCTCCCGATTCTTGCAATACTTGAATTCCTCTAATAATATTCCAAATGATCACAACGACATGCACGACGCCTCCGATCATCACTCCGATAAATGGTAGACCGAGCCATCCGTCCACTCCGATGATAACAAAAAATAAAAACAGTCCACCTGTAACGAGCACAATCGCAATTGGAATGAGATGAGATAAAAACGATTTTTTCGCATGCATTTTTACCCGTTCATGCTTCGCAACGAAATAAACGATAATCGGAAATAAAAACGGAGCAAAAAATACGCTAAAATAACATAACGACGCGAGTAATTTATTTCCTTCCATTTACAATTCCTCCTTTTTTCCTTTACTCATACATACGTTTCATCACAAGGAAAGTTTCGTACAAAAAAACCGAGCGCATTATACGCTCGGTATACGCTGGCGCATGCGTTCGCGATCACGCGCTAAAATAGGTTGTAAATATCGCCCGGTATATGATTGCTCGATTTGAGCGACTTCCTCTGGCGTCCCCGTGGCAACGATTTGTCCGCCGCCATCGCCGCCTTCTGGACCAAGATCAATAATATAGTCGGCTGTTTTAATGACATCTAAATTATGCTCGATAACAAGCACTGTATCCCCTTGTTCCACAAGCCGTTGTAGCACGTGTAATAAACGGGCAATATCATCAACATGCAAGCCTGTTGTCGGTTCGTCTAAAATGTATAACGTCCTTCCTGTCGAACGACGATGCAATTCGGACGCTAATTTCACCCGCTGCGCTTCACCCCCGGAGAGCGTTGTAGCCGGTTGGCCGAGCTGCATATAACCGAGGCCGACATCGTATAACGTTTGCAATTTCCGTTTAATTTTCGGGATGTTTTCAAAAAACGCGAGCGCTTCTTCTACTGTCATATCAAGCACTTCGGCGATATTTTTATCTTTATATTTTACCTCTAGCGTTTCGCGATTGTATCGCTTGCCGTGGCATACTTCACACGGCACATAGACATCAGGTAAAAAGTGCATTTCGATCTTTATAATCCCGTCGCCACGACACGCTTCACAACGACCGCCTTTTACATTGAAACTAAACCGCCCTTTTTGATACCCGCGCATTTTCGCTTCGTTCGTCGTCGCAAATAAATCGCGAATGTCATCAAACACGCCCGTATATGTCGCAGGGTTTGAGCGCGGTGTGCGACCGATTGGTGATTGATCGATATCAATTACTTTATCTAAATAATGAATACCGTAAATGTCTGTATGTTCTCCCGGTTTCACTTTCGCATGATGCAACTTTTGCGCTAACGCTTTATGCAAAATTTCATTAATGAGCGTACTTTTTCCCGAACCCGATACGCCCGTCACCGCCACGAACAATCCGAGCGGAATGCGGACATCGACGTTTTTTAAGTTGTTTTCTCGTGCACCAATGACTTCCAGCCAACGACCGTCTGGCTTTCTTCGTTCGAGCGGAAGGGGGATAAATTTTTTTCCTGATAAATATTGGCCGGTTAACGACTGCGGGTCGTTCATCACTTGTTCAGGCGTGCCTGCAGCGACGACTTGTCCGCCGTGCGCCCCCGCTCCTGGCCCGATATCAATTAAATAATCTGCCGCAAGCATCGTATCTTCATCGTGTTCCACAACGATGAGCGTATTCCCTAAATCACGCATGCTTTGTAACGTCGCAATAAGCCGGTCGTTATCGCGCTGATGCAACCCGATCGACGGCTCATCTAACACGTATAACACCCCTGTTAGCCGCGAGCCGATTTGCGTTGCGAGCCGGATGCGCTGCGCCTCTCCACCTGAAAGCGTCCCTGCCGCTCGGTTTAACGTTAAATAATCGAGCCCGACATTTTTTAAAAAGCCGAGACGCTCAACAATTTCACGCAAAATTAAATGAGCGATTTTTTGTTCCTTTTCCGTCAATTGAAGCGTTTCAAAAAACGTGAGTGCTTCATTGACCGACATCGCCGTCATTTCTCCAATATGCTTGCCGCCTATAAAAACAGCCAAACTTTCTTTTTTCAAACGGTTGCCATCACACGCCGGACACGGTTGTTCGGTCATATATTTTTCCATTTGTTCGCGCACATAATCCGATGTCGTTTCGCGATAACGGCGTTCGACATTGCGCACGACACCTTCAAACTCCACATACGTTTCGCGCACATGGCCGAAGTCGTTTTCATAGCGAAAATATATTTTCTCACCGTTCGATCCATACAATAAAAGATCGAGCTGTTGTTTTGGCAACTGTTTCACAGGCACGTCCATATCAATGCCGTAATGACGACATACCGCTTCTAACAGCTGCGGATAATATTGCGAGCTTTGTGGTTCCCACGGCGCGAGCGCGTGTTCACGAAGCGTCAACTCTTGATTTGGAATAACTAAGTCAAGATCGACTTCAAGCTTCGACCCGAGCCCGTCACACGATGGACATGCCCCGTACGGACTATTAAACGAGAAGATGCGCGGCTCTAATTCACCGATAGAAAAACCACAATGCGGGCAAGCATGATGTTCACTAAACAATAGCTCTTCTTGTCCGACGACGTCGACGAGCACTTTTCCTTCCGCGAGCTTTAACGCCGTCTCGAGCGAGTCGGCAAGACGCGACTGAATGCCCTCTTTCATCATGATGCGGTCAACAACGACTTCAATTGAATGCTTTTTATTTTTTTCAAGGGAGATGTCTTCAGATACATCGCGCAATTCCCCGTCGATGCGCACGCGTACATATCCTTGCTTTTTTATTTCTTCTAACGTTTTGACGTGCGTCCCTTTCCTTCCCGAAACGATCGGAGCTAATATTTGCATTTTCGTCCGCTCCGGATACTGCATTAATCGATCAACCATTTGCTCAACCGTTTGCGATGTAATTTCAATGCCATGCGTCGGACAAATCGGACGTCCGATACGCGCAAACAATAAGCGCAAATAATCGTAAATTTCCGTTACCGTTCCGACCGTTGAACGCGGATTGCGGCTCGTCGTTTTTTGATCAATCGAAATGGCGGGTGACAGCCCTTCAATCGAATCGACATCAGGCTTATCCATTTGCCCTAGAAATTGCCGAGCGTATGCCGATAACGATTCGACATATCGCCGTTGCCCTTCCGCGTAAATGGTGTCAAACGCAAGCGATGATTTTCCCGAGCCCGATAAGCCGGTAAGCACAACGAGCTTATTGCGCGGAATGACGACATCAATATTTTTTAAATTGTGTGCACGCGCTCCTTTGACGATAATGTGATCCATACGCTACACCTCAGCTTTCAGTTCTAAAATGAGATCGCGCAATTGTGCTGCACGTTCGAAATGAAGAGCTTTCGCCGCCTCTTTCATTTCTTGTTCAAGTTGGGCAATGAGCGCAAGACGTTCTTCTTTTGATAAATGACGAACATCTTTCGTTTCGTACGTTTCTTTTTCTTCCGCAGCAAACGTAGCGCGAATAACGTCTGGAACGTCTTTTTGAATCGTTTTCGGCACGATACCATGCTCGCGATTATATGCTTCTTGAATGGCGCGGCGCCGCTTCGTTTCATTGATCGCAATTTCCATTGATTTCGTGATCGTATCAGCATACATAATGACATGCCCGTTCGCATTGCGCGCCGCCCGTCCAATCGTTTGAATGAGTGAACGTTCAGAGCGTAAAAATCCTTCTTTATCGGCATCTAAAATAGCAACGAGCGATACTTCTGGAATATCAAGCCCTTCACGCAATAAGTTAATGCCGACAAGCACATCGTATTTGCCTAATCGTAAATCGCGAATAATTTCAATTCGCTCTAACGTTTTAATTTCGGAATGCAAGTAAGCAACTTGAATGCCAATATCTTTTAAATAATCGGTTAAGTCTTCCGCCATCTTTTTCGTCAATGTCGTCACAAGCGTCCGTTCTTTGCGAGCGATGCGCTTTTGAATTTCATCAACTAAGTCGTCTATTTGCCCTGCGATCGGTCGCACATCAATCGTCGGATCTAACAACCCTGTCGGACGAATAATTTGCTCGACAACTTGCGGACAATGTTCAAGTTCATACGGACCGGGCGTCGCTGATACGTAAATGATTTGATTCACCTTTTGCTCAAATTCTGCAAACGTGAGCGGGCGGTTATCGAGCGCCGACGGCAAGCGAAAACCGTGTTCGACAAGCACTTCTTTTCGCGCTTTATCCCCGTTATACATGCCGCGAATTTGCGGCAGCGTCACATGCGATTCGTCAATCACAATTAAAAAGTCGTCAGGAAAATAATCTAACAACGTATAAGGGGTCGAACCGGGCGGACGCAACGTCAAATGACGCGAGTAGTTTTCGATGCCCGAACAAAATCCCATCTCTTTCATCATTTCAATATCGTAGCGCGTCCGCTGTTCGAGTCGTTGCGCTTCCAACAATTTTCCTTGTTCACGCAGCTCGCGAAGCCGCTCTTCTAATTCTTTTTCAATGTTTTCGATCGCTATATTCATTTTTTCTTCGCGCGTAACGAAGTGCGATGCCGGGAAAATCGCCACATGCTCCCTCTCTGCCATCACATGCCCCGTCAACGCGTCGACTTCGCGAATGCGTTCAATTTCATCGCCAAAAAACTCAATGCGAATGCAATGCTCATCGCGTGAAGCTGGAAAAATTTCAACAACATCCCCGCGCACACGAAACGTTCCGCGCCGAAAATCAATATCGTTTCGCTCGTATTGAATATCAACAAGCCGCCGCAATAAATAATCGCGCTCGATTTCCATTCCGACGCGAAGGGAGACGACTAGTTCGCGATATTCTTCCGGAGAACCTAAACCATAAATGCACGACACGCTTGCGATAATAATGACATCGCGCCGTTCAAATAACGCAGACGTTGCGGAATGGCGCAATTTATCGATCTCATCGTTAATGCTCGCATCTTTTTCAATGTACGTATCCGTTTGCGGCACGTACGCTTCCGGCTGATAATAATCATAATAGCTCACAAAATATTCGACCGCATTATGCGGGAAAAACTGTTTAAACTCGCTATACAACTGCCCTGCCAACGTTTTATTATGCGCAATGACTAACGTCGGTTTATTCACTTGTTGAATGACGTTTGAAATCGTAAATGTTTTTCCTGTTCCTGTTGCTCCGAGCAACGTTTGATGTTTTTTGCCTTGTTGAATGCCTGCAACGAGTTCGGCAATCGCTTTTGGCTGATCGCCGCGCGGCTCATAAGCGGATACTAATTGAAATGTGTCCACAATCGTCCCTCCACTTCATTTCTATTTTCATTGTACCATATTCACGAATCGAAAAGCGAAAAATACGAACAAATATTCTATGAAAAAACCTGCCCATATGGACAGGTTTACGACTGTTTTTGCTTTTCTACCATGCGTTTAGCATATAAAAATCCGACGATGAGCGACGCTACATCAGCAACAATTTCATACAATTGATCCGTATATCCTTTCACATACGATGCTACGAGCAACGCGACAGTAAGCAACGTTCCGACATAATGGTTATACGTCACCCGCGTAAATAAAATAACTAGCAACGCCGGTACAATTAACGCTAACAAAAACCACATACTATCCCTCATCTCTTACGAATAACAGTCCAAGTTCATGATGTTCGCCTTCAAATAAAGCCGATTGCGCAAAGCGAACTTCTCCGCTCTCGTTTAATACCTCTAGCTTACAAAATGCACGATTATGTTGCAATGCTGCATAAAATTCATCTTCCGTCACGACCGGTATACCGTTTACCTTCACAATTACTTCTCCGACCGAAAGCGCCATTTTATGTGCTGGCGTATCCGGCAACACGCCTAAAATGACAAGCCCATTCGCTCGTTTTGTAAAATACGGAGGCCGCTTTTGTTCATACAATTTCGCTGATAAAGCAATCCATTCCCTCCATAAAATAGCGACAACTGCAACAACGATCGCTAGCGGCTCCCACCAGTAGCTAGCAATCGCTAGCAAACTAACAACCGTGGCGAGCCAACCGATGCGCTTTGCGGTCCATTTCGCTATATGAGTAGGCATGCTCGTTTGCACGCGTTGAGAAAAGCCAAGTAAAAACGGCACGAGAACAAATGAATACGCATCACCGCCTGAAATCATTGGCCACCACGCTGCAAACGGCGTCACTCCCTCCCCTGGAACAGGAATAATAAAAGGTACGAGCCAAAGACGTTGCATCATTTGTTCACCGATGACGAGTCCCCGCTTACTCGTTACAAGCCGCGGCGAGCTAAGCTCTGCTCCTTCGCGGTGAACGAGCCACATTTCGATAAACAAAAGCAACCCGATTAAAAGCGCGACGGCGGTCACATTTGTTTCCGTCATCTGAGGGAAAAAATGATCAAAAAATGGCTTCGCCCACTCCATTTGCGCAAAAAAACTAACAGTAAATATGACGATGCTCCCGACATATGCAGCCGATAAAAGCCGGAGCTGCATCATAAAGCTGCATACGATCGTCACAATCGCCCAAAAAACGAGCGTATCGTTCGGAATGACAAGTCCAACGCCAACGGTTACAATTGAAAAAACAACCGCAAACCAACTGCGTGAGCGAACGATAGCACGTAGCTCACGAGAAGAACGATAGACGCGCGTATGAAAATCGCGCCGCTCGCGTTGCACACGGCGCCAGCCGATAAACGAAGCAAATATGATCGCATAATATAACAACGGTTGCAGCCAAAACGTTCCGAATACTTTCAACCATTCTAGTCCCCATAATTCCATTTCCATCATCTCCATTTTTTCCGATCGTCTATTTTGTATTGTAACAAATTTCAAGCATTTATGGTTGACGAAAATTCACTTTCTTTGCCGAATGAGCACTAGTTTTGTCAAGGAAAAAGGAATTTGAAACGAAGTGTCTAACTGTTTTCTCATATAAGATGAGAAGGAGCGTGGAACGATGGAGCTAAAAACGAGCACAGTCGCTAAACGGCTTGGCGTATCGACAAAAACGGTGCAACGGTGGGTAAAAAAGTATAACATTCCATGCAAAAAAAACGAGGCAGGACATTATGTGTTTACGAACGAAGCGGTCGAACAACTAGAAAAATATAAGTTTCTCGGCATAGAGGAAGAAGAGAAGGAACATGTCGATTGGGAAGAGGTAGAACAACGTCTCGATGAGCTCGAACGAAAAGTTGAACAAAAAGCAGATGACGTCGTCTCGTTTCAACTATTGCAACATCGGCGAGAAATGGAAGAAATGCTTCAACATATTCAACAGCTTGAGCGGCGCATCGCCGAACTGGAACAACAACAAGCAGAACTTCCCGTCGAAAAGCCGACGAAACAAAAGCGCCGTGGGATTATTAGTCTGTTCATATAAAACGCGCCCCCTGCCTCAGAAGAGACAGGGGGCGATGTTTATTTTGCGATCATTTGTAACGCTTGCTTTAATTGCTCGTCGTATCGCTCGTCGCGAACAGCTTCCATCACTTTTGTTTGCAACACATTGGCCGTTTGCTTATCAATTTTTCCTGTGACCGGCAAGCTATTGGCTTGTTGGAATGCTTGCACAGCTTGTTCAGTTTGTTTGCTGAAATAGCCGTCTTCACGCCCCGGATTAAAGCCGAGCCCGTTTAACATTTGTTGTGCACTTTTAATTTGTTCATTGTTCATATCGTACGCCAGCGGCTTGTCAATTTGCAACGGATGAGCGTAGAAAAAGTCAGGCTGCTTCACTTTCACATCTGGTTCAATGCCCTTTTGATGAATCCAATTTCCGTTTGGTGTGAGCCATTTATATAACGTTAATTTAATATGGCTGCCGTCATCCATCGGTAACGCTTGTTGAACCGTTCCTTTTCCAAACGTTTTTTCACCGACGAGCGGATAGCCGCCCGCTTCTTTTAACGCTGCGGCTAAAATTTCTGATGCCGAGGCGCTTCCGTTATCAATAAGCACAACAATTGGATAATCTTTTTTCTTCGTTATATTGGAGAAGAAACGTTGTTTATCGCCATCACGTTCTTCAATTTGTACGTACGGTTTATCTTTCGGAACAAGATCTTTCAAAATATCTTCCACACTTTGCAAATACCCTCCCGGATTGCCGCGCACGTCGATAATGAGCCCTGTGATCCCATTGTTTTCAAAGTCGGATATCTTCTTTTTAAAATCTTCCGCCGTTTTTTCCGCAAACGACGTAATTTCAATATAGCCGATTCGTTTGCCGTTCACTTCCTTTATGGACGCGTATACCGTTTCGATCGGAATTTCATCACGAACGACTTCAATTGTCAATACACCGTTTACGCCAGGGCGAATAATTTCCAAGCGAGCAACCGTTCCTTTTTTGCCGCGAATTTTTAAGACGGCTTCATACAAATCAAGCCCCTCTAAACTTTCCCCATTCACTTTAATAATTTGGTCATTTGGACGAAGCCCAGCTTTTTCCGCAGGCGATCCTTTAAATGGGGCGACAATCGTTACTTTGCCGTCAACCATGCTCACTTCCGCCCCGATTCCTTCAAAAGAAGAATCTAGCGATTCGTTAAATCGCTCTGCCGTTTCTTTATCCATATAAACGGAGTACGGATCTTTTAACGTCGCAATCATTCCTTGAATAGCGCCATCGATAAGCTGTTGGTCATCAACGTTTTGAACGTATTTTTGTTTAATCATGCTGTATGCTTGTTCGATTTTTTTCAGTTCCTCATTCGACGGCTTTTCCGTTGTCGTCGGCATATCGATTGTAATCGTTGACGTTTGCGAAGAGAGCGACTGCATGCCGACATACGTCACACCCGAGCCGAACAACATCGATAAAGCCATAAGTGCTGCGATTGTTTTTTTGTTCATGTTTTGCCTCCTCACCCTTCGATACATGAAAGGCATCACACCGTGTGCGATGCCCATTTGTTTTCATTATATGAATAGCTTGTACCGTTCATAACTACTTGAAGATGTATTTATTTTACACCGAACGTACAACTTTCTCAACCAATACGTAAAAGCACAGCTCATTCGCTGTGCTTACCGTTAAAACGGAATATATTTTAATGGGTCGACTGCGTTAGACTTTGATGCATTCCAAGGTCCGCGATGCAATTCAAAATGTAAGTGCGCGCCAAATGAGCGACCTGTATTGCCCATATAGCCGATCATTTGCCCTTTACTCACGTTTTGTCCTTCACCAACAAGGCGGGACTCAAGATGGGCATATACTGTCGTGTACACTTGTCCATCAATATAGTGCATGATAAAAATGACGTTTCCGTAACTTGAGGAATAGTATGAGCGGTAAACATAACCGTCAGCTGCCGCAACGACAGGCACACTAGCCCCGCGTTTTCCAATGTCGATTCCGTAGTGGAATTCACCCCACCGCGGTCCAAATGTTGATGTAATTGGACCGTTTGCTGGACGCATGAATGCACCGTTCGACACAGGAGGCAAACTGCCACCGCTCTCTGACGATGATCCGCGGCTTGATAATGCTCGTTTCCGTGCTTCTTCCTGTTCTTTTTGGCGACGAATCATCTCTTGCAATTGGTTTTTCATAGCTGCTTCTTGCTTCTCAAGCAACTCTTTTTCTTCCTCTAAAGCGAGTTGCTTTTCCTCTTCGTGCTTTTGCTGCTCTTTCAATTGCGCCATCAGTTTTTCTTTCGCCGCAATTTGTTCGTTTAACGTTTGTTTTAACTTTTGTAGCTCATTTAGCTGCTCTTGCAGGCGAACTAAGCTGTCGTTTAGCTCTTCCTCTTTTGCTTCTTTTAACGCTTTATCTGCTTCTTGCTCTTTAATGATTTGACGGTCTGCTTCGAAAATGGTCGCAACCGCGCTCATTCGGTCGATAAAATCGCTGAAACTTTTCGCTCCAAGCAACACGTCCAAATAACTGACAACTCCTCCGCTTTCTTGCAGCGAGCGCGCCCGCTCTTTCAACAACTCATTGCGTTGCTCAATGCGGGCTGTTACTTCCTCGATTTCTTTGCGAAGCGCGATAATTTGCTGTTTCGTTTCTTCAATATTTTGTTGTTTCGCACGAATGTTAGCACTTGTCTCTTCGACAGCTAAATCGAGCTTTTTAATTTCCGCATCGATCTTTTGCTGTTCCGCTTTTAGCCGTTCAATTTCTTGTTGCGACTGTTCAATTTTATTTTCAATCGTTGACTGCTTTTGTTGTACATTTTTTATTTCTTCTTTTTTCTGTTGAATATCACGTTTCGTCACCGCATACGCAGGCGCAGCTACGCTTGAAACAAGCAGCATCACAGCGACAACAATCGTTCCCCATCTTTTTTGCACCGTAAACCCCTCTCTCTTTCTATACTTTCAAAAATCGTCTGACAGACATCAAGCTTCCCCACATGCCGATGCATGCCCCTAATAAAACGAGCACTGCCGCCAATTGCCATGCAAACGGATAAAAAGGAAGAAGTTGAAAAAACGTATCTTTTAATTTTGGGTACAGTAAATCAAATACGTACGAATAAGCGGATAGAACGATCGCAATTGGCACAACTGAACCTAATACACCGAGCCATAGCCCTTCAAGGAAAAACGGCCAGCGAATAAATCCGTTAGTCGCCCCTACTAATCTCATAATCTCAATTTCACGACGACGGGCAAAAATTGTAATTTTAATCGTATTTGAGATGAGAAACATCGCCGTAAATAATAATCCGACAATGAGCGCCAATCCGACGTTGCGAATCGTCGTCGTTGCCGCAAATAGCTTTTCAATTTGTCCTTTTCCGTATTTGACTTTACCGACAGAAGGCAAAGCTTCAACTTGTTTTGCGATTTTTTCCGTATCAAGCGGATTTTTTGCTTTCACAATAAATACATCGCTTAACGGATTATCTTGCTCAAACAAACGAAACGACTGCCCATCTTCCCCAAAGCTTTCAATTAACTTTTGAAGCTCCTCATCCTTTGATGAATACGCTACTTTTTCCACACCAGAAAGAGCTTTCAGTTTCGCCCGCAGCACATCTTTGTCCGCATCTGTTGCGCTCAAATCGACATGCACACGAATTTCAACATCGCGTTCAATTTGTTTCGTTATATGTTGAATGTTGAGCATAATGACGAGAAACACACCAACAAGCAAAAGCGTCACCGTGACAGCACTAATGGACGCAAACGTCATCCAACCGTTTCGTCCGAGACTTTTTAAACTTTCACGAAAATGACGGCGAAGGGTGTTAAGTTTCATAGCCATACTCCCCCTTCACTTCATCGCGCGCAATTTTCCCGCGCTCGATCGCAATGACGCGCTTGCGAATCGTATTGACAATTTCACGGTTATGCGTTGCCATCACAATCGTTGTTCCGCGGTCATTAATGCGCTCGAAAATATCCATGATTTCCCACGATGTATCCGGGTCCAAATTTCCTGTCGGTTCGTCCGCAATGACAATCGACGGATTGTTAACGATCGAACGGGCAATCGACACGCGCTGCTGTTCTCCACCTGATAATTCATCTGGATAAAAGCGCGCTTTATGTTTTAACCGAACTAAGTCAAGCACTTCCATGACGCGCTTGCGAATGTTTTTTGGCGATTCTTCAATGACTTCCAAAGCAAACGCAACGTTTTCATATACGGTTAACTTGGGAAGAAGCTTAAAGTCTTGAAAGACGATTCCGATGTTTCGGCGAAGCAACGGCACTTTGCTGTCTTTTATATTCGCTAAGTTCACACCGTTAATCATAATTTTTCCGCTTGTCGGCTTTTCTTCGCGATACATCATTTTAATAAACGTCGATTTCCCAGCGCCGCTCGGACCGACGACATATACAAATTCACCTTGCTTAATGCGAACGGAAATGCCGTTTAATGCGATCACTCCGTTCGGATACGTTTTATATACATCTTGCATTTCAATCATAAGCAACCACCTAAGTATTCGATGTTTTTCTACATATTCCTGCAAAATTCTTACCTCGTCCATTATATCATCATTTGTCGCAAAAAGGGGGCGAATTTTATTTACAGTTATATTTCAAGACTGTTACAAATAAAAAGAGGATGCACAAAATCGCATCCTCTTACTTTTTCGCAGCTAACCATTCCGCTACTTTATCAGCATCTTCACCGCGAAGTAAGCCACCTGGCATGCCTCCACGACCGTTGACGATAATATCCGTAATTTCATCTTGAGAAAATTTACCGCCAGCCTTATCTAATGCCGGGCCAACGCCACCTTCTAAGTTTTGGCCGTGACAGCTTGCACATGATTTTTTATACAAAGATTCAGCAGCTGAAACCGTCTCTCCACCAGTCGCTGGCTTTTCTGTTGCAGTATTTCCGCCACCACAGGCCGCTAACACAATCGCCGTACTAGCGAACAAACCGAATAGCTTCTTCTTCATATATGTGTCCTCCTTGTAAACATTTTCATACATTTCTATTATATCGCATCATTTTTATGTTAGACACGTTTAAATCCTTCTCCAAGCACTTCCGCTGCGTCCATAACGACGACAAACGCAGACGGATCAATGGTTTTCACCAATTGTTTCAATTTTGTGAACTCACTTTGTGCTACGACACACATAAGAACAGGCCGCTCTTTTTCTGTATATCCGCCGTATGCATGTAGTTTTGTCACACCGCGGTCAATTTTATGCAAAATCGCTTCACGCACTTCTTCTTCTTTGTTTGTGACGATCATCGCCATTTTCGAGTTACTAAATCCAACTTGGACGAAATCAATCGTCTTACTTGTGACAAATAATGCGATTAATGCATATAACGCCCGTTCTAAATCAAATACGAACGCCGCCGTTAACACAATTAAGCCATCAATTAAAATAACGCATGTCCCTAACGATAAACCCGTATATTTGTGAATAATTTGAGCAGCTAAATCCGTTCCTCCCGTTGATGCCCGGCCGCGAAATACAATCCCTAATCCTATACCGACACCGATGCCGCCAAATAACGCCCCAAGTAGAGCGTCGTTTGTTGCTGGTGCGACATCACGCGTCAAATATACGACAAACGGCAAAAAAGCAGTGCCAACTAACGTTTTAATGCCGAACTGTTTTCCAAGCAACAACACGCCTGCGATAAATAGCGGAATGTTAAGAGACCATTGCACGTATGCTGGCTGCCAGCCAAGCGTCGCATGTAAAATAGTACTAATGCCGCTCACACCGCCTGACGCAACACGGTTCGGGAGTAAAAATAAATTAAACGCAACGGCCACAACGGCCGAGCCGACAAGAATGTATACGTATTCGAGCACTTTTTCAACGAGTGGATTTGTTATGTTGCTTCTTTTTCGCATGCTTCTCACCTTCCCTCGTGAGTATAGCATGCCCGATATAGGAAGTAAATGACATCGAATTAACGCAATAATGATTTAATATAATGAAGTTAATATAGGTCTCCTCGATTTCCAATCGCCTCGATGTAAATTATTTGTTCGTGGTGATCAATGCGGAAAAGAATGCGGTATGTGCCAACACGTAGACGGTACAAACCTTGTTGTCCCCTCATTTTTTAATGTCTCCTTGAGGAGGACTGTAAAGCAATCCTTTTAACGATATAGCTATCCGTTCTTGTACTTCTTTCTCTTGCTTAGCAAGAAATTTTACTGCTTCCTTACGGTAAATCAACTTGTAAGCCAAATTCACGTTTTGCATCACCACCAGTCACATATCCTTCATCTCCTTGTAACTGGCGTTTTTCTTCTCCTGTTAACAACGCTTCTTCTTCACTTACTTCTTCCATTTCATCCCACCATTTATGATCTTTTTTTGCTCTTTGCAGTAAATGCAATAAAAATTCGTAGGCTGATTTTTGATCGGATTCGCTTAACTGTTCAATCATCTCATGAAGCACTTTTTTGTCTACTGCCATGTTATTCCCTCCTTTCGTTATGTCCAGATTATCACGCTCTTTTTTTAGGCGTCAATAATATACAACAAAAGGTGCCCATGTCGGACACCTTACTCTTGTTTTAATTTAGAGCGTAAATACGCGTCGATAAACACATCAATTTCCCCGTCCATCACCGCTTGAACGTTTCCGACTTCCGTATTTGTTCGATGATCTTTCACGAGCGAGTATGGATGGAAGACGTATGAGCGAATTTGGCTTCCCCAGCCGATTTCTTTTTGTTCCCCGCGAATCTCCGCAAGTTCCGCTTGTTGTTCTTCTAATTTCTTTTGATACAATTTCGCTTTTAACATATTCATCGCTTTTTCGCGGTTTTTAATTTGTGAACGTTCCGATTGACACGTCACAACAATGCCAGTTGGAATATGTGTAATGCGTACAGCTGAATCCGTCGTATTGACGTGCTGACCGCCAGCACCGCTTGAGCGATACGTATCCACTTTAATTTCATCTGGACGAACGTCAATTTCAATGTTGTCATCAAATTCAGGGACGACTTCGCACGAAACGAACGACGTATGACGGCGGCCGGAAGCGTCAAACGGCGAAATGCGTACGAGGCGATGAACACCTTTTTCCGCTTTTAAATATCCGTATGCATTATGCCCTTTAATTAACAACGTGACGCTTTTAATACCTGCTTCCTCACCCGGCAAATAATCGAGCGTTTCCACTTTGTATCCTTTTTTCTCCGCCCAGCGCGTGTACATGCGCAACAACATGGACGCCCAATCTTGCGACTCCGTTCCTCCTGCGCCGGGATGTAGCTCTAAAATGGCATTGTTTTTATCATAAGGTTCATTTAATAGAAGCTGCAGTTCAAATTCGCTAAAGTCTTTCGATAATTTTTTCGCCTCAGCCACGAGCTCTTTTTGTAATTCTTCATCTGGCTCTTCTTTCACAAGCTCGTATGTCACCTCTAAATTTTCGAACCGCTCTTCAAGCGAGCGAAATTCACCAACTAAATCTTTCAGCGCATTGGCTTCACTAATGACCACTTGGGCTGCTTTTTGATCGTCCCAGAAATCAGGGGCAGCCATTTGCGCTTCTAGTTGCTCAATGCGCGCCTCTTTCGTTTCGAGGTCAAAGAGACCCCCTAATGTCCGCTAATCGCTTAGCCATTTTTTCAAGCTCTTGCTTAATTTCTACTAAATCAATCATGTCTTTCACCTCAATCATTATTGTACGCAAACGACGATTATCGTCCACAACAATGTTTATATTTTTTTCCGCTTCCGCATGGGCACGGATCATTTCGGCCGACTTCCACCGCTTTTTTCACCGGTTTACGTTTCACTTCTTCGCCTTCTTTCGGGTGGACGGCCTCCCCTTTAGCAACTTCTTGTCGCTCTAGGTTGCTTTCAATTTCAGCTTTCATAATATAGCGCGCAACTTCTTCTTCAATAGAAGCAATCATCGCTTCAAACATCGCATACCCTTCCATCTGGTATTCGCGCAGCGGATCAATTTGACCGTATGCACGCAAATGAATACCTTGGCGAAGTTGTTCCATCGCATCAATATGCTCCATCCATTTCATATCGACAGCGCGCAACACGATGACGCGCTCAAACTCACGCATTTGTTCGGACGGAATGCGGCTTTCTTTTTCATCGTAACGTGCACGCACTTTGTTCCAGATGAATTCAATCATTTCTTCTCGGTCTTTGCCGTTTAAATGTTGAACGGTTACGTCTCCTTCAGGAAGAAGGTTCGCTTGCATATAATCGACGATCGCCTGCACGTTCCATTCTTCCGGCATCTCCTCATCTGGTGTATGCGTGTGCACGACGCGCTCAATGACCGATTGAATCATTTTTTCAACAATGTCGCGCAAGTTTTCTGAGTCAAGCACTTGGAAACGTTGGCGATAAATAATTTCGCGTTGTTCGCGCAATACATCATCGTACTGCAATAGTTGTTTACGTGCATCAAAGTTGTTCCCCTCGACACGTTTTTGCGCCGATTCGACCGCTTTGGATACGATTTTGCTTTGAATTGGCTGTGAATCGTCCATCCCTAAGCGATCCATCATCGCCATCATATTTTCCGAACCGAAGCGACGCATCAGCTCGTCTTCAAGCGACAAATAAAATTGCGATACACCAGGGTCGCCTTGACGACCGGAACGTCCGCGCAGCTGATTATCGATGCGGCGGCTTTCATGGCGCTCCGTACCGATGACGGCTAAACCGCCAAGTTCCCGTACGCCTTCACCAAGTTTAATGTCCGTTCCGCGTCCTGCCATATTTGTCGCAATGGTAACTGCGCCTTTTTGACCGGCTTGTGCAATAATTTCTGCCTCTTTCGCATGGTTTTTCGCGTTTAAAACGTTATGGCGAATGCCGCGCTTCGTTAACATGCTTGACAACAATTCAGACGTCTCAATGGATACCGTACCAACGAGGACAGGTTGCCCTTTCGCATGACGTTCTGCGATATCCTCAACAACTGCGCGAAACTTTCCTTCCATCGTACGATAAATTAAATCTGGACGGTCATCGCGAATGACTGGTTTATTTGTCGGAATAACGATGACTTGCATATTGTAAATGTTACGAAACTCTTCTTCTTCTGTTTTTGCTGTTCCCGTCATCCCCGCTAGCTTTTCATACATGCGGAAATAGTTTTGGAACGTAATCGTCGCAAGCGTCATCGATTCGTTTTGAATCTCAAGCCCTTCTTTCGCTTCGATCGCTTGATGAAGTCCATCGCTATAGCGGCGTCCGCGCATTAAACGACCGGTAAACGGATCGACGATAACGATTTTTCCATCTTCGACAACGTAATCGACGTCGCGCTGCATCACAACGTGGGCGCGCAACGCTTGATTAATATGATGGTTTAACGTCACATGTTTTAAATCAAATAAGTTATCGATTCCAAACGCCCGCTCCGCTTTGTTCATTCCTTCTTCCGTCAGCTGGACGCTTTTCGTTTTTTCATCGTACGTATAGTCGACGTCTCGTTTTAACGTGCGCACAAATGCGTTCGCTTGAATGTACAATTTTGTTGATTTTTGAGCCGTACCTGAAATAATGAGCGGCGTCCGCGCCTCGTCAATTAAAATGGAGTCAACTTCGTCAATGATCGCATAGTGAAGCGGACGTTGAACCATATGTTCTTTATATAGCACCATGTTATCGCGCAAATAGTCGAACCCAAACTCGTTGTTCGTTCCGTATGTAATATCTGCATGGTAAGCCGCCTGCTTTTCTTCACGCGACATATTGCTTAAGTTGAGGCCGACAGATAAACCTAAAAACTGATATAACTGTCCCATTTCAGTCGCATCACGGCTCGCTAAATATTCGTTGACCGTTACGACATGAACGCCTTTTCCAGTTAACGCGTTTAAATATACCGGCATCGTCGCCGTTAACGTTTTTCCTTCCCCTGTTTTCATTTCAGCAATGTTGCCTTCATGAAGGGCGATGCCCCCCATCAATTGCACTTTATACGGATACATGCCGAGCACGCGTTTTGCAGCTTCACGAACGACCGCAAACGCTTCGACAAGCAAATCATCAACCGTCTCTCCTTTTTCAAGTCGAGCTTTAAATTCGTCTGTTTTTTGGCGCAATTGTTCATCAGAAAGCTGCGCCATTTGTGGACCGAGCGCATCAATTTCATTTGCGATTTTTTCTAATCGTGCAATTTGCCGTTTATTCGGATCAAACACTTTTTTCAACATTCCAAGCATATGAAAACGCTCCTTAATTATAGAATCACTAATCTACATGATATCATTTACAGGAAAAGGTGACAACTCATACGGAAAAGGGCGATGGGAAAAAAGAAAAAACCAGCTTTTTCGCTGGATTACACTTGCGATTGTAGTTGCTCGATAGAGGCTTCGACTCTGAGTAAACGTTTGTTGAGGGCGTCAATTTCAAATCCTTTTTCGTCGATCTTTTTATAAATGTTTTGCAGTAATGTGTGTACATCGTTGGCTAGTTGAACTTCGAGACGATGTACCGTTTCTTTTACTTCGTCTAATTGCGCTTCTACACGTCCGAGACGTGCCTTCACTTCACACATCTCTTCTTCAAGACGACCGATGCGCTTGTTTGCTTCTTTCATCTCTTGTTCAAGCACAACCAACCGCGCTTCCATGTTAGCGAATCGTTCATCAATTTGGGCAAATCGTTCATCAATTTGGGCAAATCGTTCATCAATTTGGGCAAATCGTTCATCAATTTGAGCGAACCGCTCATCAATTTGGGCAAACCGCTCATCAATCTGCGCGAACCGCTCGTCAATTTGAGCGAATCGTTTATCAATCTGTGTAAACCGTTCACGCACTTCTTGTTGGAAGGACAAAAAGTTGCTCTCGATGCTTGTCAACTTCGCCAAAATTTCGCGTAAAATCGCCTCCACCTTTTTTCACCTCCCTCTAAAAATGTTGATATATCAAGGTTTCTTGGCATCTTAGGGGTGCCAAAAAAATATTTTTCGACAAAATTCATCACATACTTTTTCATTTTTGTTGATATCTAACAGTCCGTAGGTGCGCTTCGCGACCACTGGTTATTTTTGTATGTTAAAACCAATGGAAAATACATATGCGATGCACCTTGGATCTCTGCATTGCTGATGAGGACGAACCCTCCCATGTCTCTGGGCATCCTTGTGCCAAC
>NZ_JAHZOE010000017.1:0-49742 GCF_019448545.1 Anoxybacillus sp. ST4
AGCTGAGAACGGTCCTTGGCGAAGCCAAGGAAACGTCCGACGGAGCCGAGAGCTTTTGACGAAGACGTGCTTGCACGTCGAACGGAAAAAGCGAAGGCGTAGGAGGATGTTAGTTCGAAGCTAGACAGTAAGAAAAGCGTAGGCTAACCTGTTATCTAGTTTTGAAGGAATCATCCTTCTATATGATTGCTCGGTGACGATGGCGGAGAGGTCACACCCGTTCCCATCCCGAACACGGAAGTTAAGCTCTCCAGCGCCGATGGTAGTTGGCGGGACACCGCCTGCGAGAGTAGGACGTTGCCGGGCAAGAAGAGACCAAGACAAATTTAGTCTTGGTCTTTTTTTACTCCCGCACCAAATGCTTTTTTTTGAGTATATTGTTATATGAAACTGGGAAAACTGTTAGCGGGAGGTGGAGAATAAATGTCTTATCAAAAAGCTTGTATTATATGTGATGAGCAAAATAAAAAAGGAATGCATGTTTTTCATCATTTCATATGTATGGATTGTCACAACGATCTCGTTCAAACAGAAACAAATGAGGAGAAATACAAATTTTATGTCGATCGTCTAAGAAAAATTAGAGAGAATAAAATATATTCATAACGAAAGGCCCCTACTATGATTAGGGCCTGTTTTATTTTAATATATAGATATATAAATTAAACTTGTGAGGATGCGAAGAAAGATGGATCAGACGAAGACACCTCTATATACGCTTTTATGTGAACATGCCTCTAAACAACCAATCTCTTTTCATGTACCAGGACATAAATACGGAGCTGTTTTTTACGAGGAGGCTCTCTCTTCCTTTTCATCGTTGTTACATTTAGATGTAACGGAGCTTTCACATCTAGACGACTTACATCATCCAACTGGGGCGATTGAACAAGCACAACAATTAGCTGCAAAGTTGTATGGTGCAAAGCGTACATATTTTTTAGTGAACGGTTCTACCGCTGGTAACTTGGCAATGATTGCGGCAGCATGTGTACAAAATAAAAAAGTGATTGTGCAACGCAATTGTCATAAATCAATTTTACATGCGTTACATCTCGTCGGAGCAACACCTATTTTTATTTCCCCAGAATTTGATGAAGATGTTCAAGTGATGTCTTTTGTACCTTTTGAAACGATTTCAAACGCATTAAGTGAACATCCAGATGCAGCAGCAATCGTTTTGACAAATCCAAACTATTATGGTATGACTGTTGATTTAACGACAGTTATTCAATTGGCTCACTCTTATCGCATTCCAGTTTTAGTTGATGAAGCACACGGGGCTCATTTTGTTTTAGGAGAACCTTTTCCAAAGTCAGCTGTCGCATGTGGGGCAGATATTGTCGTGCAGTCGGCCCATAAAACGCTACCAGCGATGACAATGGGATCGTTTCTACACTTTAATAGTGAGTTCATAGACGAACGTATGTTGAAATACTTTTTACAAGTGTTTCAAACGAGTAGTCCATCTTATCCAATTATGGCTTCGCTTGATTTGGCTCGTGCTTATTTAGCGCAACAAACGCGTGAAAGCATTCATGAAATGAGCGAACAAATTCAGTTATTCAAACGTGAACTGCAAACTATTGAGGCGATTGAAGTCGTTGAATCACAACACCCGTTCATTCAAACGGACTTGTTGAAGATTACGTTACAAACACGTAGTGCATACTCAGGTTATGAGCTGCAACGATTATTAGAAAAAAACGGAATATTTACAGAAATGGCTGATCCATATAACGTGTTGCTCGTTTATCCACTTGCGACAATCAGCCAACTTCAAACGATTACATGGCGCATAAAACGTGCGTTGCAATGTATTCCGAGTGAACGGCAAAATGAACGAGTACAATTTCATTTACCGAAGCACTGTCAAGCGGTAAGTTATGAATGGACGAAAGGGCGTCAGACAAGAAAAGTATTGCTTCATGATGCGGTAGGATACGTTTGTGCTCAAATGGTCGTTCCTTATCCACCAGGCATTCCTATTTTACTGACTGGGGAAATTGTGACAAAGCAACATATTACGCTTATTCGACATTTGAAGCAAATGGGGGCCTATTTTCAAACAGATATAGATGGAGATTACATCGAAGTGTTCAAGGAGGATTAAGATGAGCTACTTATTTTTTTCATTTGAAGGTCCTGAAGGGGCAGGGAAAACGACGATTGTTCACATGCTTGCTAACTATTTAACGGAACAACATGTAGATGTGATTGCGACCCGTGAACCGGGTGGAATCGATATTGCCGAACAAATTCGGTCCGTCATTTTGCATCCAAGTAATGAACGAATGGATGCAAGAACAGAAGCTTTGCTTTACGCTGCGGCGAGACGGCAACATTTAGTCGAAAAAGTGATTCCTGCATTAAAAAATGGCAAAGTTGTGCTTTGTGATCGCTTTATTGACAGCTCTCTTGCTTATCAAGGTGTAGCGCGCGGGCTAGGAATAGATGAAATATTAGCGATTAATACGTTTGCCATTGAAGGCTGGATGCCAACATTAACGATTTATTTTGATATTGATCCAACGCTTGGATTAGCGCGCATTCGTGAAAATGGCTTGCGAGAAGTCAATCGACTTGATTTAGAAGAAATCGCATTTCATGAACGGGTACGTAATGGGTACATGATGTTACTTGATCGCTTTCCAAACCGTATAAAAAAAGTGGATGCTGCTCAACCGATTGCGAAAGTGTTTGAAGATGTACGGGCGCTTATTGAGCCTTTTTTAAGAAAGTGAGTGGATCGTTATGTCATGGGAAATACTTGAAATAAATCAACCACATGTGGCAAAAATGATTTCCAACAGCATGAGAAAAGGAAGAATTGCTCATGCATACTTGTTCGAGGGGCAAAAAGGGACAGGAAAGAAAGAAGCAGCTCTTTTATTTGCTAAACGTTTGTTTTGCTTAACAAATTTGTATAAGGAACCTTGTGAAACGTGCGTCAACTGCCGACGGATTCAATCTGGCAATCATCCAGACGTTCACCTCGTTACCCCTGATGGAAACTCCATAAAAAAACAACAAATTGAGCAGTTGCAAGAGGAGTTCACAAAAACAGCGGTTGAATCGAATCGAAAACTATATATTATTGAGCATGCTGATCAAATGACCGTTCAAGCTGCCAATAGCTTATTAAAATTTTTAGAGGAACCATCGGAAAAGACGGTGGCCATTTTATTAACTGAACAATTTCATCGCATACTCCCAACGATCGTTTCACGTTGTCAAATTTTGTCCTTCCATCCACTTCCGACTGAACGGATATGTGCATACTTACAAGAACATGGTGTGCCACGACAGTTGGCTATATTAGCTGCAAGGGTAACGAACAATGTGGAAGAAGCTCTTCGACTAAGTCAAGATGATTGGTTTGCACAAGCACGAAAAATAGTGATACAATTATATGAAGCGTTAAATAGTGAGTATGTACAAGCTTTGCTCGTTATTCAACAACATTGGCTTAGCCATTTTGCGAACAAAGAGCAAATGCATATTGGTTTAGATTTATTATTATATTTATATAAGGATTTATTATATGTGTTGCTAGGGGAAGAACAGCATATTGCATATGGTGATTGCATGAAGCAATTTCAACGGTCCCGTTTTCTTTATTCTGAAAAGCAAATTGCTCAGCACATGAAGGTAATTTTACAAGCAAAAGCGCGGTTGCATACGAATATGAATCCGCAGCTTTTAATGGAACAGCTAGTATTGCAGTTGCGGGAGGGATCTGCATTTGTATGAAGTTGTAGGCGTTCGTTTTAAAAAGGCGGGAAAAATTTATTACTTTGATCCTGGCGATTTGCCGATTTCAAATGGTGACTATGTTATTGTTGAAACGGTACGCGGGATTGAATTTGGAAAAGTTGTTGTTGCGAAAAAACAAGTGGACGAAAAAGATATTGTGTTACCGTTGAAAAAAGTTATTCGTATGGCCGATCAAAAAGATAAACTCGTCGTAGAGGAAAATAAACAGGCAGCGGAAGAAGCGTACGATATTTGTTTAAAAAAAGTGGAAGAGCACGGTTTGGAAATGAAGCTCGTCGATGTTGAATACACGTTTGATCGCAATAAGATCATTTTTTATTTTACTGCTGATGGACGCGTCGATTTTCGCGAGCTTGTTAAAGATTTAGCAGCTATTTTTCGCACAAGAATTGAGTTGAGACAAATTGGTGTACGTGATGAAGCAAAAATGTTAGGTGGTATCGGGCCGTGCGGACGCATGCTTTGTTGTTCGACGTTTTTAGGCGACTTCGATCCGGTATCGATTAAAATGGCGAAAGATCAAAACTTATCGTTAAATCCGACAAAAATATCGGGACTATGCGGTCGATTAATGTGCTGCTTAAAATATGAAAACGATGAATACGAAACAGCAAAAGAACAATTGCCGGACTTAGGTGAGATCATTGAGACGCCTCTTGGGCTTGGAAAAGTCGTGGGGCTAAATATTTTAGAAAGAGTGTTGCAAGTGGAATTAGTCGACAAAGACCGAGTAATTGAGTATACAATTGATGAATTGATAAAAGAAAAAGTTCTTCCTACTCAAGCCACGGAGTAATGGGGTGGATGGCGCGTGAATAAAAAAGAGATTTTTCAATCTGTAACAAGCATCGAGGAACAAATTGCCCATTTATATAAACAGCTCGGGGAATTGAAAAATTATCTCGGGGAGTTAATTGAAGAAAATCATCGGCTTCAAGTGGAAAATGACCATTTGCGTAGACGGCTCGAACAGCTGTCTGAAAACAAAGTAGAGCAAGGAAAAAAACAAACGAAAGCGAAGTTAGTCGATATAGGCGAAGGGTATGACAATTTAGCTCGCTTGTATCAAGAGGGATTTCATATTTGCAACGTACATTACGGAAGTTTACGGACCGATGGAGATTGTTTGTTTTGCTTGTCATTTTTAAATAAAAAATAGCCTTTCTGACAAATGGTCTGGAAGGCTATTTTGTTGTAGAAAGAGGGAGTTTACATGTTGCGTGAAGATGAACGACTGGACTACTTACTAGCAGAAGATATGAAAATTATCCAAAGTCCATCCGTGTTTGCTTTTTCATTAGATGCTGTATTGTTAGCGAATTTTGTATACGTTCCGATTCAAAAAGGAAATTTAGTTGATTTATGTACAGGCAACGGAGTGATCCCGCTGTTGTTAAGTAAACGGACGAAAGGAAAAATTATTGGTGTCGAAATTCAAGAAAAGATTTATGATATGGCGAAACGAAGTGTGCAATATAACGGACTGGAAGGGCAAATTGAAATGATTCACGGCGATATTAAACATATGCCTGCTTGTCTCGGACATAGTAAATTTGATGTCGTAACGTGCAATCCGCCTTATTTTCCAACACCAAACCAAGAAGAAATCAACAAAAATGAACATTTTGCCATTGCGCGTCATGAAATTTACTGTACGTTAGAAGATGTCATTCGCGTTAGCAGTCAATTGTTAAAGCAAGGTGGTAAAGCGGCTTTTGTTCACCGTCCAGAACGTTTGTTAGACATCGTTACATTGATGAGGCAATACCGTTTGGAGCCGAAACGTTTACGATTCGTTTATCCAAAAGAAGGAAAAGAGGCGAATACCATTTTAATTGAAGGGATAAAAGATGGAAATAAAGGATTAAAAATATTGCCGCCTCTGATCGTGTATGAACAAAATGGGGAATATACGAGTGAACTAAAATATATTTTATATGGGGAATGAGATCATATGAACGAACAAAAAAGCTTTGTTGAAGAAGGAGAAAAGGGCGTTTTGTACATTGTCCCAACGCCAATCGGAAATTTGCAAGATATGACATTTCGTGCGGTCGACACGTTACGGACAGTTCACTTTATTGCTGCTGAAGATACACGTCAAACGAAAAAGTTGCTTAACCATTTCGATATTCACACACCGCTTGTAAGTTATCACGAACATAATAAAGAGGCGAGCGGTGAAAAAATTATTGCCGCCTTGTTAGAAGGAAAACATGTTGCATTAGTAAGCGACGCAGGTACGCCAACGATTTCTGATCCGGGTTATGAACTTGTTATGAGCGCATTAAACGTTAATTGTAAAGTCATTCCGCTCCCTGGTGCTAACGCAGCTGTGACGGCACTGACAGCATCCGGGCTTCCGACGAGCCATTTTTATTTTTATGGATTTTTACCACGGCATAAAAAAGAAAAGAAAAAAGAGCTCGAGCAACTAAAACATATAAAAGATACGCTCATTTTTTACGAGGCGCCGCATCGTCTTCAAGAAACGCTAGCTATTATGCATCGTGTATTCGGGAATCGGAAAATGGTCGTGGCGCGCGAACTGACAAAAAGATTTGAACAATTTATTCGCGGAACGATCGAAGAGGTGATGCATTGGGCAGAACATCATGAAATTCGCGGGGAGTTTTGTCTTCTTATAGAAGGGAATCATGTCACATTAAATGATGAATCGGTATGGTGGGATCATTTAACGATTGTTGAGCACGTAAACTATTACATGGAAGTAAAGCAATATACTTCGAAGGAAGCCATTAAACAAGTGGCGAAAGATCGGCAATTGCCGAAGCGGGATGTGTATGAAGCATATCATAAGTAAAAAAAAGTTTCTCTAGAAAAGTCTAGAGAAACTTTTATTTTGATTGTTGAAGCAAGTTTTGGATTTCTTGCAATAACGCTTCTGCGCCTTCTTTACTTAAAATGATTTTTCCGTCTGCAAGCTTGAAGTTGTCGTCAGATACTTCCCCAGTTACTACACAAGTCATGTTTGGCTTATACTTTTTCAAAATGATGCGCTCATCATCTACGTAAATTTCCAGCGCATCTTTTTCTGCAATGCCTAACGTGCGGCGCAACTCAATCGGAATAACAACGCGACCTAACTCATCGACTTTACGAACAATACCTGTTGATTTCATGTTTATTCTCCTCTCCTTTGTTCATCTTTTTTCGTCAATATTCGACAAAATCTCTATGGATTTATCATAACAACTTTTCCATTAAGCGTCAATCCTTTTATATGCAACAATAAAAAAAAATGTATGATTTACATGTCGTTGCACATAAAATTCGACAAAATTATAGTTGAAATGACAAAATCCAAACGATTTGACAAGAGATGCATAACAGTTTTTAACTGCTTTTCAAGACGATACAAACCTTATTATAAATATTATTCGACAAAATTCAACATAAATTCGACAAATTTTCTTGTATATTTTCGACAAAATTCGACAAAAGTATATTGTTTATCGACAATCTTATGCCGGATAGTTGACAGCGCTCTCTATTTTTATGTATATTTTGGTGAGATAAGAGGAATAGATGCAAATATGTAATCGCTCTCGTCCTTTGGGCGAGAGCGTTTCTACTAAACGTGCGATAAGGAGGGGTACAAGTGGCGAAGAAAACGTTTTATATCACAACACCTATTTATTATCCGAGCGATAAATTACATATCGGTCATGCGTATACAACAGTGGCTGGCGATGCAATGGCGAGATATAAACGAATGCGCGGCTATGATGTGATGTACTTAACTGGAACGGATGAGCACGGCCAAAAAATTCAGCGGAAGGCAGAAGAAAAAGGAGTTACTCCACAAGCATATGTCGATGAAATTGTGGCCGGAATTAAAGAATTGTGGAAAAAGCTTGATATATCTTACGACGATTTTATTCGTACAACGGAACAGCGTCATAAACAAGTCGTTGAGAAAATTTTTGCCCGCCTTTTAGAACAAGGGGACATTTATTTAGACGAGTACGAAGGATGGTACTGTACTCCATGTGAGTCGTTTTATACGGAAAGACAATTAGTTGATGGAAATTGTCCAGATTGCGGGCGTCCTGTCGAAAAAGTAAAAGAGCAATCATATTTTTTCCGCATGAGCAAATATGTTGATCGGTTATTAGCGTTTTATGAAGAAAACCCGCAATTCATTCAGCCAGAATCGCGTAAAAATGAAATGATTAACAACTTTATCAAGCCAGGTTTAGAAGATTTAGCGGTATCGCGAACGACATTTGATTGGGGCATTCGTGTTCCGGGAGACCCGAAGCACATTATTTATGTATGGATCGATGCGCTGTCGAACTATATTACGGCGTTAGGATACGGAACAGAAAATGACGAAAAATATAAAACGTATTGGCCAGCGGACGTCCACCTTGTTGGAAAAGAAATTGTTCGTTTCCATACGATTTATTGGCCAATTATGTTGATGGCTCTAGATCTTCCACTTCCGAAAAAAGTGTTTGCGCACGGCTGGTTGCTTATGAAAGATGGAAAAATGTCGAAATCAAAAGGAAACGTCGTTGATCCGGTGACGTTAATCGATCGTTACGGTCTCGACGCATTGCGTTATTATTTGCTTCGTGAAGTGCCGTTTGGCTCAGATGGTGTATTTACGCCGGAAGGTTTTGTTGAGCGTATAAACTACGACTTAGCAAACGATTTAGGTAACTTGCTTAATCGAACTGTAGCGATGATTGAGAAATATTTTGGTGGACGTATCCCAGTATACGGCGGTACGCACACACCGTTTGATGAACAGCTTGTGCAAACAGCGTATGATACGGTAAAACAATACGAGGAAGCGATGGAACATATGCAATTTTCCCACGCTTTAACAGCGATTTGGCAACTCATTAGTCGCACGAACAAATATATTGACGAAACGCAACCGTGGGTGTTGGCAAAAGATGAAACGTTGCGTGATCAGCTGGCCTCTGTTATGTCGCATTTAGCAGAGTGTCTTCGTTATGTAGCCGTTTTATTGCAGCCATTTTTAACAGAAACGCCTAAACGAATGTTCGCGCAGCTTGGCATTCAAGATGAACAGTTAATGAGTTGGGATAGTTTGCAAACGTTCGGTGCTTCGCAACAAGAACGAACAGTTGAGAAGGGAACCCCGCTTTTCCCACGGCTAGACGTACAAGAAGAAGTGCAATATATTCAAACGCAAATGAAGGGAACAACAGTCAATAAAGAGGAAAAACAAGAACAAAGCGAAGAAATTACGATCGATGATTTTATGAAAGTAGACTTGCGCGTTGCACAAGTGATTCACGCTGAACCGATTCCGAAAGCGGATCGCCTGCTTAAGCTGCAACTTGATTTAGGTTATGAGAAGCGACAAGTTGTATCAGGTATTGCGAAATATTACAAACCGGAAGATTTAATCGGGAAAAAAGTTATTTGTGTGACTAACTTAAAGCCCGTCAAGCTTCGTGGGGAATTATCGCAAGGCATGATTTTAGCCGGAGAAAAAGACGGGGTATTGTCGTTGGCGACAGTTGACGAATCGCTTCCAAACGGGGCAAAAGTGAAGTAAAGAGGTGTTGTGAAAAACACCTCTTTGTTTCTATTTTGTAATGTAATTGTTATATCGTTGTGATTTATGTAACGGGATTGTGTGGTAAACTGAACATCGGAAGAAAAGAGGGGTTATATGTTATTTGATACACATGCACATTTAAATGCTACACAATTTAACGAAGATGTTGAACAAGTTATCGAACGAGCACGTGCAGAAGGTGTGTCACATATTGTTGTTGTCGGATTTGATCGTCCAACTATCGAGCGAGCAATGGAGTTAGCTGAGCAATATTCCTTTATTTACGCAGCTGTCGGATGGCATCCTGTTGATGCGATTCATATGACTGATGACGATCTTATGATGATTGAACAGCTAGCAGCGCATCCGAAAGTGGTGGCGCTCGGTGAGATGGGGCTTGATTATTATTGGGATCAGTCGCCGAAAGAAGTACAAAAAGAAGTATTTCGAAAGCAAATTCGTTTAGCTAAAAAAGTGAAGTTGCCGATTATTATACATAATCGCGATGCGACAGCTGACATTGTTCATATTTTACGGGAAGAGCAAGCGGCAGAAGTCGGTGGCGTGATGCATTGTTTTACTGGGAGTGTAGAAGTGGCGCATCAATGCATCGATATGAATTTTTATATTTCATTTGGCGGTCCCGTGACGTTTAAAAATGCAAAAAAACCGAAAGAAGTGGCAAAAGAAATTCCGCTCGATCGGATGCTTATTGAAACGGACTGTCCGTACTTAACGCCACATCCGTTTCGTGGAAAAAGAAACGAGCCGAGCTATGTAAAATATGTTGCTGAAGCGATTGCTGAGTTAAAAGGGGTGTCTTTTGACGAAGTGGCTCAAAAAACGTCCGACAATGCAAAGCGATTATTCGGCATCATTTGATAGAGAAACGTGTCGATTGTTAGGAAGGCTTGTCTAAAAAAAAGATGGGACGCGTGCGTTCTACAACTTTTTTTGCAAGCATACAATGTGTTTGTCGACAAGTCTTCCTTCCCTTTTGAGCGAATATTTTGAATAATAGATAATAAGCTTCATAGAAAGGGAGGCGTCGTCACGGTTATCTATCGGAAAAGGAGGCGTTTTTATTTTGATTACGTATGTAAAGCATTTAGTGCAATCTGCATCAAAAAAGAAGATTGCATTTGCTACTGGGGGATTTTTAGCTTTATGTAGCATGACGGGATATGCTAGTTATGAATGGACGAAAGAAACGGTGACATTACATGTCAATGGCAAGGAAGAAAAAGTACGTACACATGCCAATACAGTTGCTGAGTTATTAAAAGAACAAAACATCGAGTTGAAACAAGGAGATTTTATATCGCCTTCACCTGAAGAAAAAGTTGTTGATCACTTAACAGTGAAATGGGAAGCGAGTAAACCGATTGTGCTTGTCGTTGATGGAGTAGAGAAAAAATTGAGGACGACAGCTAAAACGGTCAAAGATGTATTGTACGTTCAACAAATTGAACTTGGCGAGCAAGATGAAGTGTTACCGAACGTCGATGAAAAAGTGAAAGAAAACATGAAAATTGTTATCAATAAAGCATTCCCGATTACATTAAATGACGGCGGCAAACAGCAACAAGTTTGGTCTACTTCGACTACGGTCGCTGACTTTTTAGCTAAACAACATATTACATTACGGGAACTGGATCGCGTTCAACCAACATTGAATGAAAAGATTCAACCAAACACAAAAATAAACATTGTTCGAGTTGAAAAAGTCACCGATGTAGTGGAAGAACCAGTAAATTTTGTCGTTGTGAAGAAGAAAGATGCACAATTAGAAAAAGGGAAACAAAAGGTAATTAGCGAAGGGGAAAAAGGGATTGTCGCTAAGCAATATGAAGTCATTTTAGAAAACGGAAAAGAAGTGTCACGTAAACTGATAAAAACAGAAACGATTAAACCGAGCAAAAACCGTATCGTTGCTGTTGGTACAAAAGTTGCCCCTCGAACATTAGCTTCTCGTGGTAGCGGTGAAGTAGCTGAAGAGCTTTATGTTATAGCGACAGCGTATACGGCGTATTGTGGAGGATGTTCAGGAACAACTGCAACGGGCGTCAATTTGCGTGCCAATCCGAATGCGAAAGTCATTGCGGTTGATCCGCGTGTTATTCCGCTTGGGACGAGAGTATACATTGAAGGATATGGTTATGCTGTTGCGGCTGATACAGGAGCCAATGTAAAAGGATATAAAATTGACGTATTTTTCCCGGATAAATCGACAGCGTATCGATGGGGGACGAAGCGCGTCAAAATTAAAATTATAAAATAGCTACAGAGGATTTCGCGATCCTCTGTTTTTTTCGTTATAATGGGTGAAGAATAGTTGAGAGATGGAGGTTATTATGAAAATTAAAGAAATTATCGTTGTCGAAGGGCGCGATGATACGGTAGCCATTCGTCGCGCAGTTGATGCAGATACAATTGAAACGAATGGAGCAGCCATTAACGATGAAACGATTGAGCGCATTCGCTTAGCCCAACAACAGCGGGGGGTTATCATTTTCACTGATCCTGATTATCCAGGGGAAAAAATTCGTAAAACCATTGCCGAGCGTGTACCGGGATGTAAGCACGCATTTTTAACGCGCGAGGAAGCGCGAGGAAAACACGGAAAAGGTCTCGGTGTTGAACATGCGTCGGTTGAAGCGATTCGCACCGCGCTTTTAAGCGTATACGAAGAAATGATTGATCCAAAAGAGGAAATTTCATTCCAACATCTTGTTGATGCCGGATTAATTGGTGGACCGCTAGCAAGCGCTCGCCGTGAGAAGTTAGGGAAATTATTAAAAATCGGATATACAAACGGAAAACAACTGCATAAACGGTTGCAAATGTTCCAAATTTCGAAGGAGCAATTTACAGAAGCGATGAAGGAAGTCATGCGGGAGGAACGACATGTATAAAGATATTGCTACACCGACACGCACAAAAGAAATTTTGACGAAATACGGCTTTTCTTTTAAAAAAAGTCTTGGACAAAACTTTTTAATTGAACCAAACGTTTTACATCGTATTGTTGATTTTGCTGAACTGTCTGAGCAAACGGGTGTCATTGAAATTGGACCGGGAATCGGAGCGCTTACGGAGCAATTAGCGCGACGTGCAAAAAAAGTGGTAGCGTTCGAAATCGACCAACGGCTTTTACCGATTCTCGATGAAACGCTTTCCCCATACGGAAACGTATCGATTATTCATCAAGATATTTTAAAAGCAAATGTGGAGAAAGTGATAGCGGAACAGTTGGCAGATGTTGATGATATTATGGTCGTTGCTAATTTACCGTATTACGTGACAACACCAATTATTATGAAGTTATTGACGGATCGTCTCCCTATTCGCGGGATGGTTGTGATGTTACAAAAAGAGGTAGCGGAGCGAATGGCTGCAAAGCCGGGTACGAAAGACTACGGGTCGCTAACGATTGCTGTTCAATATTATACGCATGCTGAAACAGTTATGCATGTGCCAAGAACAGTATTCATGCCAAAACCGAATGTAGACTCTGCGGTCATTCGTTTATTGAGACGAGAACAACCGGCTGTTCATGTTTCGGATGAACAGTTTTTCTTTACTGTTGTTCGTGCAAGCTTTGGACAACGGCGCAAGACGATTTTAAATAATTTGATGAGCCAGTTGCCAAATGGTAAAGAGAAAAAAGAACAAATCGAACAAGCGCTTCACAACGCCCATATCGATCCGAAGCGCAGGGGGGAAACGCTTACGATCGCTGAGTTCGCTACATTGAGCGAGCAACTATATGACATGTTTCGTCAAGAGGCTTAATGCCTCTTTTTTTTTACACGCTCTGCGCTGTTCATGCATATGTTACAAACAAAACAGGCGAAGGGGCGGGCGTGTATGATTCAAATTGGCGATATTGTTGCACGGAAATCATATGAATGTGATATTTTGTTTCGGGTTATCGACATAAAAGAAAATGATGGGGAGAAAGAAGCGATCTTGTATGGAGAAGATGTTCGACTAATGGCAGATGCTCCTTTTTCTGATTTAGTCATCATTGATGAACGAGAAAAAAAGAAACGAAAAGAAAAAGAAAAACAACATATTGAGCAATGCTATAAGTTGTTACGACAAGATTATCGACTGTTGCGGGAAAAAAGTGAATATGAGGCGACAGGTGGGTACGACGTGAAAATGGACTTTTTTCAACTGCCGGGACGAGTGCTTCATATTGATGGAGATCCGCTTTATTTAAGAAAATGTATGCAGCTGTACGAAAGAATTGGGGTACCGGTATATGGTGTGCATTGTAATGAAACAGATATGCCCGATCGCATTATTCCGCTGCTGGAGCAAGTGCGTCCAGATATTTTAGTTGTAACTGGGCACGACGCTTATTCAAAATCAAAAGGAGCGGTTGATGATTTGAAAGCGTATCGCCATTCCAAGTATTTTGTACAAACGGTGAGACAAGCGCGAAAAAAAATCCCGAACCTTGATCAACTTGTTATTTTTGCTGGGGCGTGTCAATCACACTTCGAATCGCTTATTCGTGCAGGTGCCAACTTTGCGAGCTCGCCTGCACGAGTCAATATTCATGCGCTTGATCCAGTATATATTGTATCGCGAATTAGCTTTACACCGTTTATGGATCGCGTCAATGTGTGGGATGTATTAAGAAATACATTAACAGGTGAAAAAGGGCTTGGCGGCGTTGAGACGCGAGGCGTTTTACGAACCGGAATGCCGTTTCGGACGATTACTGAACAAGCATAAATAAAAGCCTCTTGTCTTTTTACCGTAGTGGTAAAAAGACAAGTTTTGTTTTTTAACACTTTTTGTACATAGTTTTTTCTTTATTTGTTCATAATAAAAACAAAAGTATTGACATTCAATATTTTTTGTTGATATAATTCTTATTTTTTGACTTATCGTTTTTCATTTGTTATACTACGTAATAGTGAGGTGGATACGATGGGAAAAACATTGTCGGAAATTAAAAAAGTGTTGGATTCGAATCTCGGTAAAAGATTGACGTTAAAGGCGAACGGTGGGCGTCGAAAGACAATCGAGCGTTGCGGCGTGTTGGCCCAAACATATCCGTCCGTATTTGTCGTTGAACTTGATCAAGAAGAAAACGCTTTTGAACGTGTATCATATAGTTATGCAGACGTATTAACAGAGACTGTACAGCTTACATTTTTAGATGATGAACAAGTAGCGATGAGCGGCACACATTCATAATTGCGCGAGGAGGCGACCAATATCGGTGGTCTCTTTTTTTATGGCTATTGAAAAGGCACGTATTTGTTCACTATTTTTTGTGGTAAAATGTCGATAGGAGTTTGAAGTCGGAAAAGTAGGTGAACAGATTGAGGTTGTTAGTCAAAGCGCCAGCGAAAATTAATTTATCTCTCGACGTATTACATAAACGTCCAGATGGCTACCATGAAGTCAAAATGGTGATGACAACGATTGATTTAGCTGATCGTGTGGAGTTGACCGATTTATATTGTGATACGATTCAAATTATTTCTCACAATCGCTTCGTGCCAGATGATGAGAGAAACTTGGCGTATCAAGCAGCTAAATTACTAAAGGAAAAGTTTGGAATACGACGTGGGGTTTCTATCGCAATTACGAAACATATTCCTGTTGCAGCAGGGCTTGCGGGTGGAAGCAGTGATGCAGCTGCAACGTTGCGCGGGTTAAATAAGCTTTGGGGATTAGGCTTAAGTTTGGACGAGCTTGCGGAAATAGGAGCAGAGATCGGCTCTGATGTACCGTTTTGTGTATATGGAGGAACAGCGGTTGCCACAGGAAGAGGGGAGAAAATCGAACATATCCCTGCTCCCCCACCAAGTTGGGTCATTTTAGCGAAGCCAACGATCGGTGTGTCAACTGCGGATGTGTATCGGAATTTAAACTTGCAATCCGTCGATCATCCAAACGTAGATGGAATGGTTGCTGCGATTAAAGAGAAAAATTATGAAAAAATTTGTGCACTCGCTGGCAATGTGCTAGAAAGTGTAACGTTAAACATGCATCCTGAAGTAGCCCAAATTAAAGAGCAGATGAAACGCTTCGGGGCGGATGTCTCACTGATGAGCGGAAGCGGACCGACTGTATTTGGCCTCGTTCAACACGATTCACGCTTACAACGAGTATATAATGGTTTGCGCGGTTTTTGCGAGCACGTTTATGCCGTTCGATTAATTGGGGAAAGACATGAACAATGAGGAGGTTATTATATGAAATTAAGGCGAAGCAGCCGACTCGTGGATATGACGCATTATTTGCTTTATCATCCACATCAACTCGTACCACTCACCTTTTTTGCGGAGCGATACGGTTCAGCCAAATCGTCTATTAGTGAAGATTTAGCTATTATTAAGCAAACGTTTGAACAACAAGGAATCGGTTTGTTGCGCACGCTTCCTGGCGCAGCAGGCGGAGTACAATATGTACCGAAAATTTCAGAGGGAGAAGCAAAACAATTTATCCAACAATTATGCGCAAGTTTAGCTGATCCAGATCGGCTTCTTCCTGGTGGCTATTTATATATGACAGATTTACTTGGTGATACGCGCATCGTTAACCAAATCGGCCGTTTATACGCCTCGGCGTTTGCACACGAAAACATTGATTTTGTTGTGACAGTTGCTACAAAAGGAATTCCGTTAGCTTACGCTGTGGCGAGCTTTTTAAACGTACCTGTTGTAATTATTCGCCGCGACAGCAAAGTGACGGAAGGATCGATGGTGAGCATCAACTACGTGTCCGGTTCATCCAAACGCATTCAAACAATGGTTTTATCTAAGCGTAGTTTAACAGAGGGAGCTAACGTCTTAATCGTTGACGATTTTATGAAAGCGGGTGGAACGATCAATGGCATGATTAGTTTGTTAGCAGAGTTCCGGGCAAATGTTGTCGGTATTGGTGTGCTTGTCGAATCCGAGGAAGCGGAAGAGAGACTCGTTGATGAATATGTTTCCCTTGTGAAACTAACATCTGTCAATGTGAAAGAAAAACAAATTACCGTAGAAGAAGGAAACTACTTTCATTTTGTCAAATAAAATAAGTGATTTTTGCATACAGGAGGAAGAGCTATGAAAGTTGTACACACAAACGAAGCCCCACAAGCGATTGGACCGTACTCTCAAGGTATTATTGTGAACAACATGTTTTACAGTTCTGGCCAAATTGCTTTAACGCCAGAAGGAGAAATGGTGCAAGGGGACATTCAAGCGCAAACGCATCAAGTATTCAAAAACTTGAAAGCGGTACTTGAAGCGGCGGGAGCGTCTTTAGAGACAGTCGTAAAAACGACAGTATTTTTAAAAGACATGAACGATTTCGCGGCAATGAATGAAGTATATGGTCAATATTTTGCCGATCATAAGCCAGCGCGTTCAGCCATTGAAGTCGCTCGCTTGCCAAAAGATGCGTTAATTGAAATTGAAGTCGTTGCACTTGTCAAACAATCGTAAAAAAATTTTTTAATGTTAGCAGGAAAATGAAAAATAACGTGGAATAAATTCACTTAAGTTCTTATATAGGGAAAAGGTGGTGAACAGAATGGAAGTAACTGACGTGAGATTACGCCGCGTGAATACCGAAGGACGTATGAGAGCGATTGCCTCAATTACGTTGGATCATGAATTTGTTGTTCATGATATCCGAGTTATTGAAGGCAATAACGGCTTGTTTGTCGCTATGCCAAGCAAGCGTACTCCTGACGGGGAATTCCGTGACATCGCTCATCCAATTAACTCAACAACCCGCGGGAAAATTCAAGAAGCTGTTTTAGCTGAATATCACCGTGCCGGTGAGTTGGAAAAAGAGCTTGAAGAAGCAGGTGCTTCGTAAAAATAAGAAGAGGACCCTTTCGTAAAAGAGGGTCCTTTTCATATGGGAAAATCTGTTTACCCCATTAAGAAAGAATATATGATGAATTTTTTTGGCAGATGACAATGTTTCCTTGAAATACATACATAATTGATATATATTCAATATGGATAAAGAGAGGTATGGAGGCCTTGAGATGAAACGATATGCGATCATTTTGGCAGCTGGACAAGGAACGCGTATGCGTTCAAAGCTGTATAAAGTGTTGCACCCTGTCTGTGGAAAGCCGATGGTACAACATGTGGTTGATGCAATTTCTACATTGCATGTCGATCGATTAATTACGGTTGTCGGTTTTGGGGCAGAACGGGTGAAAGAGCAACTTGGGAACCAAAGCGAATACGTTATTCAAGAACAACAGCTTGGCACGGCGCACGCCGTCATGCAAGCAGCACCTCATTTAGCTGATAAAGATGGTGTCACTCTCGTCGTTTGCGGAGATACGCCACTGATCACCTCAGAAACGATGGAAGCGCTTTTACAACATCATTTACAAACGAAAGCAAAAGCAACAATTTTAACCGCCCTTACAGAAGATCCAACGGGATATGGACGTATCGTCCGCAATGAGCATGGACATGTTGAAAAAATTGTCGAACATAAAGATGCGACAGATGAAGAGCGAATGATCAGAGAAATTAATACAGGAACGTATTGTTTTGATAATCGTGCATTATTCGAAGCGCTTACGCAAGTGTCAAACGATAATGCGCAAGGGGAGTATTATTTGCCAGACGTCATCGAAATTTTGAAAAAACAAGGTGAGATCATTTCAGCTTACGAAACACCGATGTTTGAAGAGACGTTAGGCGTTAACGACCGAATCGCGCTTGCGCAAGCAGAAAAAATCATGCGTATGCGTATTCAACGTAAACATATGGCAAATGGTGTGACAATCATTGATCCCGAGCATACGTATATAGCACCTGATGTACAAATTGGACAGGATACGATTATTTATCCTGGCACATCGATTGAAGGTCGTACGGTAATCGGTGAAGATTGCATCATTGGACCAAACAGCGAAATTAAAAACAGCTATATTGGCGATCGTACGTCGGTTCGTCATTCTGTTGTACACGATAGCGAAGTAGGAAAAGATGTAACGATCGGTCCATTTGCGCATATTCGCCCACTATGTAAAATTGGAGACGATGTGAGAATTGGAAACTTCGTAGAAATTAAAAAGACGACGTTTGGAAACGGAAGTAAAGCATCGCACTTAAGCTATATCGGGGATGCCGAGGTAGGGGACGATGTCAATATCGGTTGCGGCACGATTACAGTCAATTATGACGGTGTAAATAAATACGTGACAAAAATTGAAGATGGCGCATTTATCGGTTGCAACTCGAACTTAATTGCCCCTGTTACTGTGGGAAGCGGAGCATATGTGGCGGCTGGCTCAACCATCACTGATGATGTGCCTAATGAAGCTTTAGCTATCGCTCGCGCTCGGCAAATCAATAAAGAAAATTATGTTGAACGCCTGCAAGCGAAGAAAAAATCCTAATGGAGGTTTACTTACCCATGTCTCAGTATTTGAATTCCAATTTAAAATTATTTTCATTAAATTCTAACCCGTTCTTAGCTCAAGAAATTGCAAAAGTGATTGGTGTTGAATTAGGAAAGTGCTCCGTTTCTCGTTTTAGTGATGGGGAAATTCAAATCAATATTGAAGAGAGCATTCGTGGTTGCGATGTGTACGTCATTCAATCAACTAGCGCACCTGTTAATGAACATTTAATGGAATTACTCATTATGATTGATGCATTAAAGCGAGCATCTGCTAAAACAATTAATATTGTTATGCCGTATTACGGATATGCTCGTCAAGATCGTAAAGCGCGCTCCCGTGAGCCGATTACCGCAAAATTAGTCGCTAATTTGTTAGAGACAGCTGGCGCCTCCCGCGTCATTACGCTCGACTTACACGCGCCACAAATTCAAGGGTTTTTTGACATTCCGATTGACCATTTAATGGGTGTGCCAATTTTAGCAGATTACTTTAAAGACAAGCAGCTTGATGATATTGTCATTGTTTCCCCAGACCATGGTGGTGTAACTCGTGCCCGAAAAATGGCAGATCGTCTGAAAGCGCCGATTGCGATTATCGATAAGCGTCGTCCAAAGCCAAATGTAGCAGAAGTGATGAACATTATCGGTAATGTACAAGGAAAGACGACCATTTTAATCGACGATATTATTGATACAGCTGGAACGATTACTTTAGCAGCTAATGCGCTAGCTGAGCATGGGGCAAAAGAAGTATATGCATGTTGTACGCACCCAGTTTTATCAGGCCCAGCCATTGAACGCATTCAAAACTCAAAAATTAAAGAGCTCGTCGTAACGAATACAATTGCTATTCCTGAAGAAAAGAAAACGAATAAAATTGTGGAGCTATCCGTTGCCCCATTAATCGGTGAGGCTATTATTCGCGTACACGAAGAACAATCGATTAGCGCGTTGTTCGATTAATGACGTTTAGACCTTCCTATTTTAGGGGAAGCTATGAGCGATTCTAAAATAGGAAGGTGATTTCATTGTTACAGCTCCAATTGCGTACAGACCATCGACGCTCTTATGTAAAGCAAATGCGAAAACAAGGTCGTATTCCAGCCATCGTGTATGGAAAAAAGACGAATAGCCAACCTGTTTTTGTTGATGCGGCCGAGTTTTCGAAGCAATGGCGCGCTACCGGTGGGACGGGACTGTTAGATGTTCAAGTGAATGATGATCATATTCGCGTCATCGTTCGCGATATGCAAAAGCATCCGATTCGTCACGATATCATTCATATCGACTTTTTAGCTGTTGATGCAAAGACGAAAATTGATGTTTCCGTTCCTATTCATTTAGTTGGTGAGGCAGCTGGCGTGAAAGATGGAGGGGTGTTGCAACAAGCGATGCACCAACTATCTATTCGGGCGTTGCCGACAAATATCCCTTCATCGATTGATATAGATATAACGAACTTACAAGTAGGCGATGTTCTTACTATTTCACACATACAAACGAACGGTGCTTATGAAGTGAATCACGATCCGACAGAAGTGATCGCATCAATCTTGCCACCGAAGCAAGAGGAAGAAATTCATAGCGGCGAGGAGCAAGAGCCAGGAAAGCCGGAATCGGAAGAAGGACGTGAAACGACGCCGTGACGGACGTAGCCATCATTGGTTACGTCTTTTGCAGTATGGAGATAAGGAGCAGGGGAAATGGCAAAATTGTTTGTTGGTTTAGGTAATCCAGGGAAAGAATATGAACAAACGAGGCATAATGTAGGCTTTATGGTCATTGATGAGCTTGCGCATCGTTGGGGATTGACGTTCAATCAAACGAAGTTTCGTGGTATATTTGCGAGCGGTATCGTTTCAGGTGAAAAAGTCATATTGTGCAAACCGCTTACATATATGAACTTATCAGGCGAATGCGTTCGGCCTTTGATGGACTATTATAACATCGATGTCGATGAGATTATCGTCATTTATGACGACTTAGATTTGCCGACAGGTACAGTTCGCTTGCGTCCGAAAGGAAGCGCTGGCGGACATAATGGAATGAAATCGCTCATTCAACATTTGAAAACAGAACAATTTAAGCGTATTCGTATCGGTATTGATCGACCGAAAAACGGGATGAAAGTGAGCGACTACGTGTTAGGTCGATTTACAGATGAAGAAAAGATACGGATTGACGAAGCAATTAAAAAAGCAGCTCATGCGTGCGAACGGTCATTACAAATTCCGTTTGCTCAAGTGATGAATGAATGCAATAAGTAATGAATAATTCCCGACTAAATGGTTCAAAATGTATTCGATTAGACTAACCATTTGGGAGGGACACATATGGCGTTGCATTATTACTGCCGACATTGTGGCATAAAAATCGGAGCGATTGATGCACTCGGGTTAGAAAGTAAGCAACTAGGCTTTCATCATTTAACTGAAGAAGAAAGATTGGATATGATTCAATATCTTCCGAATGGAGAAGTTCATGTAAAGACAATTTGCGAAGATTGCCAAGAAGCGTTAGATCGAAATCCTGATCTTCATCAATATGAAAAGTTTATTCAATAGTTGGCTTTGGGGCTCCCAAAGCGTTTTTGTATTTATGTTTGGGGAGGAGGGAGTTTTTTGCGAGGCTTACGACAGTATTTTATGAATCATGCGGACATGCAATCGGTTGCAGAGGGAATCCGTAACGGCTTGAAAGAACAGCTTGTAACAGGCTTGTCGGGCTCTGCACGTTCTGTTTTTATTTCTTCTTTATACGAGGATACAGAACGACCTTTATGCATTGTGACGCACAATTTATTTCAAGCGCAAAAAATATATGATGACCTTATTCAATTAGTTGATGAGGAGGAAGTGTTTCTTTATCCTGTTAATGAACTCATTGCAGCTGAATTAGCTGTAGCTAGCCCAGAATTGCGTGCGCAACGTCTCGAAGTATTAAACTATTTTTGCGCACGTAAAAAAGGAATTGTTATCGCTCCTGTTGCAGCGTTGCGCAGGCTACTTCCGCCGAAAGACGTATGGCAACGTTATCAACTCCATTTTCACGTCGGAGGACAAATAGATGTGGAGCGTTGTTTAAAACAATTTGTTGCTATGGGATATGAGCGTGTATCGGTCGTTTCGACGCCGGGTGAATTTAGCGTCCGAGGTGGTATTATTGATATTTATCCACTTACTGCAGAGCTTCCTTATCGCATCGAGTTATTTGATATTGAAATTGAATCGATTCGGACGTTCTCGGTTGACGACCAACGTTCAGTAGCTGAGATGGACGAAGTATCCATCGGACCAGCAACAGAGTTAATCATCGAGCAACAACATATAGATGAAGCTGTTCAAAAGTTACAATCGCATTTTGACGATACGTTGCAGCAAATTCAGGATGAGAGAACAAAAAACTTGTTATACGAGCATGTTTCGTCCGAGTTAGAGCAATTGAGAAACGGAAAATTAATTGAAGACATGTACAAGTATTTCTCGCTCTTTTACCCTTCGTCTGCGAGTTTACTAGATTACATCCCGGATCATGGCGTTGTCATCATTGACGAAATGAGCCGCATTCAAGAAGTAGCAGAAAAGCTCGAGCAAGAAGAGGCGGAATGGTATACGAATGTATTAGAAGAAGGGAAAATTGTACAACATATAAAAATTTCACATTCATTTCCTGAAGTGTTACAAAACCGATGGAGATCGACAATTTATTTATCTTTATTTTTACGTCATATTCCATATACGCATCCGCAAAACATTGTTAATGTATCTTGTAAACAAATGCAAGTGTTTTATAGTCAAATGCAATTGTTAAAAGTGGAAGTAGAACGTTGGCGAAAGGGAAATTATGCGGTCGTTTTGCTAGCGGGTGATGAAGAACGAGCGAAAAAACTGAAACAGACGTTAGAAGATTATGAGATTGATGCCGTTCAAATTGGAAAAGACGATGCGCTATTGCATGGAAAGTGTCAAATAGTCCCATCTGGATTAACAGCAGGATTTGAATTACCGATGCAAAAAATTGCTGTGATTACAGAAGAGGAGCTATTCAAAAAGCGACTGAAGCGTCCCGTTCGACGTCAAAAACTGTCAAACGCCGAACGTATTAAAAGTTATACAGATTTAAAAGTAGGCGACTATGTTGTTCATGTCAATCATGGAATTGGGAAATATTTAGGGATTGAAACGTTAGAAATTAACGGAATTCATAAAGATTACATCCATATTCAATATCAAGGGAATGATACGTTATACGTTCCTGTCGATCAAATGGATCTTGTCCAAAAGTATGTAGGCTCAGAAGGAAAAGAGCCGAAAATTTATAAATTGGGCGGAACAGAGTGGAAGAAAGTAAAAAAGAAAGTAGAGTCCTCTGTTCAAGACATTGCTGAAGATTTAATGAAGTTATATGCCGAGCGGGAAGCGAGTAAGGGGTATGCGTTTTCGCCAGATAATGAAATGCAACGAGAATTTGAAGCGGCATTTCCATATCAAGAAACAGAAGATCAACTTCGTTCGATTCGTGAAATCAAACGCGATATGGAGAGCGAACGGCCAATGGACCGATTATTATGTGGGGATGTTGGCTATGGGAAAACAGAAGTTGCCTTGCGTGCAGCGTTCAAGGCAATAATGGATGGAAAACAAGTGGCATTTCTCGTTCCAACAACAATTTTAGCCCAACAACACTACGAGACGGTTCGCGAACGTTTCCAAGGATACCCGATCAACGTCGGTTTATTGAGTCGATTCCGTACGAAAAAGCAGCAAGCAGAGACGCTCCAAGGTTTGAAGAACGGCACGATCGATATGGTGATCGGAACACATCGACTGCTATCTAAAGACGTATCGTTTAAAGATTTAGGTTTATTAATCATTGATGAGGAACAGCGCTTTGGTGTGGCCCATAAAGAAAAAATAAAACAGCTAAAAACAAATATCGATGTATTGACATTAACCGCTACACCGATTCCGCGCACGTTGCACATGTCGCTCATCGGTGTCCGTGATCTGTCCGTGATCGAAACGCCTCCGGAAAATCGTTTCCCTGTGCAAACGTATGTGATGGAATATAGTCCAATGATCGTCCGAGAAGCGATTGAGCGCGAGATGGCGCGAGGAGGGCAAGTGTTTTTTCTTTATAACCGCATTGAAGACATTGATCGGAAAGCAGAGGAAATTTCAACGCTCGTGCCCGATGCTCGCGTAACGTACGCGCACGGGAGAATGTCAGAAAATGAGCTTGAAGCAGTGATGTTGGCATTTTTAGAAGGGCAATACGATGTGTTAGTAAGCACAACTATTATTGAAACTGGGGTCGATATCCCAAATGTGAATACGTTAATTGTTTATGATGCCGATAAAATGGGCCTTTCGCAACTATATCAATTGCGTGGGCGCGTGGGGCGCTCCAATCGTATTGCGTATGCGTACTTCACGTATCGAAAAGATAAAGTGTTGAATGAAATTGCTGAAAAACGGTTGCAAGCGATTAAAGAGTTTACAGAGCTTGGATCTGGTTTTAAAATTGCGATGCGCGATTTGTCTATTCGAGGTGCCGGAAACTTATTAGGAGCACAGCAACATGGATTTATTGATTCTGTCGGTTTTGAGCTTTACTCGCAAATGTTGAAAGAAGCCATTGAAGAACGAAAAGGAACGAAAGAGGAAAAGCCGTTTGAAGTAGAAATCGATCTAGAAGTTGATGCGTACATCCCGGAACGTTATATTTCAAATGAACAACAAAAAATTGAGATGTATAAACGGTTCCGTGCACTCGAGACGTTTGAGGACGTTGAACAGTTGCGAGAGGAAATGGTAGATCGTTTCGGTGAGTATCCGGATGAAGTTGCTTATTTATTCCAAATTGCAGAAATCAAAATATATGCAAAGCAACATCTCATTCAATCCATTAAGCAGACGAAGCAAGATATTACTATTTTGTTCTCTCAAGAAACGACGAAGCAAATTGATGTGAGTCAATTGTTTAAGCTTGGTGAGCCATACGGCAGGGATGTCGGCTTCGGTATGGACGGAGATCGATTTAAAATTGTCGTTCATGCGAAGGGAATGAAACCACAACAATGGTTAATGATTATTTATGAGTTGCTAAAAGGGTTAAAATATGCTAAAAAATAATTGATTGTATCATGTTTATTGTTTATGAATAAGTGGCAATGATGAAGATGGGGGATTTTCACTTTTTAAAAAAAATCCCCCTTCATTGTGTATATAACTACATGTGTGACGGATACTAATCACAACAATGGTGAATTATTCAACTGTTTCACCAGTGCCATTTTTAATAACTAAATGAAAGCGAGGCATCGATAGATGAAAGCAACAGGTATTGTTCGACGAATCGATGATTTAGGACGAGTAGTTATTCCGAAAGAAATTCGCAGAACACTTCGCATTCGCGAAGGAGACCCACTTGAAATATTTGTTGACCGTGATGGCGAAGTCATTTTGAAAAAATATTCTCCAATTAGCGAATTAGGTGACTTTGCAAAAGAATATGCTGAAGCGCTTTTTGATAGTCTAGGACAACCCGTGCTTATTTGCGATCGCGACGTTTTTATTGCGGTGGCAGGCGGATCGAAAAAAGAATATTTAAATAAAAGCGTAAGCGAACTTGTTGAAAAAGTGATGGAAGATCGTCAATCCGTTTTGCACACAGAAGAAACGAGCGTATCATTTGCGCAAGGGCATGAAGAGCATATGCAGTCATACGTAATCGCGCCAATTATTGCGGGAGGAGATCCAATCGGGGCGGTCGTCATTTTCTCAAAAGATAAAACGATCAGCGAAGTGGAGCATAAAGCAGCGGAAACAGCGGCGAGCTTCCTTGCTCGTCAAATGGAACAATAAAAGGTAGCATTTCGCTACCTTTTTTTGATGTCATATGTAATTGAAAAGGTGAAACGTTATGGAGAGAAAAGATTGGTTGCAAGGGGCGTTCATATTGACGCTCGCCGCTTTATTCACAAAAGTATTGAGCGCCTTTTATCGTATTCCGTATCAAAACATCGCGGGCGATATGGGATTTTATATTTATCAACAGGTTTACCCGTTTTATGGCATTTTTCTCGCTTTATCTACATACGGCTATCCTGTTGCGATTTCAAAGCTGATTGCTGAAAATAAACAATCAGTATATGAGGTGGCTATCGTTCGTTTTTCTTTTTACTTTTTATCATTCATCGGCATGGTTATGTTTTCTATTCTTTATTTCGGCGCTTCGTTTCTTGCGACGATCATGGGAGATGCTCAGTTAGTTGCGCTTATTCGGGCCATTTCATTTGCTTTTTTGCTCCTCCCATTCACTTCTGTTTGTCGTGGCTATTTTCAAGGAAGGGGGGAGATGGTTCCAACCGCTGTTTCACAAGTTGTTGAGCAACTAATACGGGTGGGGGCTATTTTGTTCTTATCTTTCCTTTTGCTTCATTATGGATTTACCGTTTATGATGCAGGAGCAGGTGCGATGTTTGGTTCACTGATCGGAAGTTTTGCTGCGCTTGTCGTGCTTGCCGCGTATATGTTGCGAAAACAGATGAACATTCGTGCATCGATACGTTTGCCGAAACAAGAAAAAAGAAAAGTATTTTTATTTTTAGCGATCCATGGGGTGACGATTTGTTTAGCTAATATGGTGCTCGTTTTGATGCAGCTCGTTGATTCATTGACCCTTTTACCTTTATTGCAACAAGCAGGATTAGGTGAGTTCGCGAAAACAGCAAAAGGCATTTATGATCGGGGACAACCGTTTATTCAACTCGGAACGGTAGCAGCTACTTCTTTTTCATTAGCACTTGTGCCTATGTTATCGCAAAGGCAAGCGCATCGCGAAGGAGTATATACCGCTGCTCGCTTAGCGTTTGTTATTGGATTAGGGGCGGTTGTCGGTTTAGTTTGCATATTAAAACAAGCAAATACGATGTTATTTAAAGATCATGCGGGTGCAATGGAGCTGACAATTTTAGCCATTTCTATTCTGTTTACTTCCCTCACACTAACATTTATCGCTATTTTGCAAGGGCTTGGGGATGTGTTTCGTCCGCTCTTTATTGTATGTATCGGTATGATGTTAAAATGGGTGTTCAACATATGGTTCGTTCCGTCATGGCATACGGTAGGGGCAGCAATAGCCACATGTGCCGCATATGCCATCATGTTTATTATTGCTCTTTTTTATGTACAGAAACGAATGGAACGCCCTTTGCTTTCAATCATTACAGTCATGAAAACGATGCAAGCTGCTGTTGTGATGGCTATGATTGTCATTGGTTACGTTATGTTAACGAACGAGTTGTCTGTTCATCACGGACGTCTATTTTCGTCGCTTCAAGCGATAGGTGGCGTTTTTATTGGAGCGTTTGTTTATATTATAATGATTGTTAAAAAAGGGATTTTTACCGAAAAAGAATTGTTCGCTCTTCCGTTTGGACGTTATTTCACTCATATTAAACAAAGAAAGGCTGGATAGTCATGGGAACAATCACAATTGTCGGTCTCGGAGCAGGAGATATAGATCAGCTTCCAGTTGGTGTGTATCGTACATTAAAGCAAGCGAAATGCCTTTTTTTACGAACGAAAGATCATCCTGTTGTCGCACAGTTAGAGACGGAAGGAATACATGCTCAGTCATTTGATGATGTATATGAAACATACGACCAATTTGAACAAGTGTACGAACACATTGTGAAAGATTTGTGCGAGGAGGCGAAAAAAGGGGATGTTGTATATGCTGTACCTGGGCACCCACTCGTTGCGGAGCGCACAGTCAAGTTGTTGATGGAGAAACAGAGCGATATTTCTGTCCGCATTGAAGGGGGACAAAGCTTCCTCGATGCGCTATTTACTGCCATTGGTGTTGATCCGATCGAGGGCTTTCAATTCATTGATGCGACCTCATTTCAGCCGGATGAGATTCAATTGCGCAACCACATCGTTTTTTGCCAAGTATATGACTCATTTATTGCGTCTGATGTCAAATTAGCTTTGTTAGAAAAGTTACCGCACGATTATCCGGTTTTTATCGTCGATGCGGCAGGAAGTAAGCGAGAGCGCGTCGAAAAGGTTGCGCTATATGAGCTTGATCGAGCGACGACGGTTAGCAATTTAACGAGCGTTTATGTACCAAAGGTAGAACACGATGAACTGCTGTATCACGATTTTACTACTTTGCGACGTGTAATCGCGACGTTGCGCGGACCAAATGGTTGTCCTTGGGATCGGAAACAAACGCATGAATCGCTAAAAAAATACTTGCTAGAAGAGACATACGAGCTTCTTGATGCGATTGATCGGCAAGATGATGAAAATATGATTGAGGAGCTTGGGGACGTCCTATTGCAAGTGATGCTCCACGCTCAAATTGGCGAAGATGAAGGAATGTTTTCCATTGATGATGTGATTCGAGCCATTACAGAAAAAATGGTACGCCGTCATCCTCACGTATTTGGGGACGTTCATGTTGATCATGCTGAAGAGGTTGTGCGCAATTGGCAAGCGATAAAACAAGAGGAAAAAGAAAAGGTATTCGATTCTTTGCTTGATGATGTTGCTAAAGCGTTGCCAAGTACGTTGCGTGCATACGAGTATCAAAAAAAAGCAGCGGAAGTCGGATTTGACTGGTCGGAAGTACAGTCCATGTGGCATAAAGTTGAAGAAGAAATGAATGAAGTAAAGGAAGAAGCAGATCGCATGGATGAAGAAAAGTTAAAATCCGAATTTGGTGATTTACTATTTGCGCTCATTAATGTATGTCGATATTATAAAATTAATCCTGAAGAGGCGTTAGCAATGGCGAACGAAAAGTTTTATCGTCGTTTCCAATACATCGAACAGAAAGTAAAGCAGCAAGGGGGAGAATGGCAAGCATACTCATTAAAACAACTAGATGACATATGGGAAGAAGCAAAAAGGGAGGGGCTATAAAATATGCGGCTCGATAAGTTTTTAAAAGTTTCTCGGCTTATTAAAAGAAGAACGTTAGCGAAAGAAGTGGCTGATCAAGGGCGTGTATTGATTAATGGTCAACAAGCGAAAGCGAGCTCAACGGTCAAAATCGGTGATGAAATTACAATTCAGTTTGGGCAAAAACACGTAACAGCTAAGGTTATTGGGTTACAAGATCATGCAAAAAAAGAAGAAGCGAGCGCATTATATGAGATTGTAAAAGAAGAACGCGTTGAATAGCTTGTTCTAAACCGTTTTCCCCCCTCATACACTTGTACAAATAATGGTTGTGAGGGGGAGACGATGATGACGCAACATGTAGGAAATAAAGGGCCGATTCAAGAGCATGACATTGTTATGCGCGGTCGGCGTACGTTAGAAATTACAGGTGTAAAGCAAGTAGAGAGTTTTGATAATGAAGAGTTTTTGTTAGAAACAGTGATGGGTTTTTTATCTGTTAAAGGTCAAAACTTACAAATGAAAAACTTAGATGTAGACAAAGGGATTGTTTCAATTAAAGGGAAAATTTTTGAAATCGTTTATTTAGATGAACATCATACGGAGAAAGCTAAAGGATTCTTTAGCAAGTTGTTTAAATGAGCTTGCACATACAATTTACAACTTTGCTTGCGATGATCGGAACAGGGGTCGTCATCGGGGCATGTTTTGATACGTACGCTCATATATTTGACCGTTCTAAACGTCATCGGTTAATTGTTTGGATTGCGGACATTCTTTTTTGGGTTGTGCAGGCGTTATATGCTTTTTATACGTTGTTGCTCGTTAATAACGGAGAAATTCGTTTCTACATTTTTTTAGCTATTTTATGTGGGTATGCTACTTACCGAGCGTTGTTTCAACATGTGTACGTTCGTTTGTTGCAGTGGATCATTCGCATCATTGTGTCGTTATATCGCTTATTCGTGCGTTTATTTTATTATGTCATCATATTTCCGCTTCGACTTCTTTACCGTTTTTTCGTTTTTTTATTGTTCACTACTTGTCATTTCATTTTATCTATTGGTAAAATTTTATATAAAGCAATATATGTATGTGTACTCTTCATATTGCAACCGTTTATGTCGCTTGGACATTTCGTTTTGAAAAAAACTCCCTTGCGATTTCAAGCGGCTATTGGTCATTTCTTTCATGTTGGAAAAGGGTTTTATATGAAGGTAGCGAATATGTTTAGAAAGAAAGTGTAACGAAGAAGGAGCGGTGAAGAACATGGGCGCCCCACAAAGAAACAGAGTACAAAAAATACAAACGTCTTACGTCATTCAACAAGAGAAGCAAGAGCATAAAAAGGCGCGTCGTCGCAAAAAAATTTTTATTCGTTTTAGCATGCTGGCAACAGTGGCGTTAGCCGCTTCTTCGCTGTTTTTGTATCTCATGATGGCACAATCTTCAACGATTGATAAACAAATAAAAACGAAAGAGCAGTTGGAAGAAAAGTTAAGCACGTTGCAAAAAGATGAAAAAAGATTACAAGAAGAGATCAAAAAATTAAATGACGATCAATATATTGCCGAATTGGCTCGAAAACAATATTTTTTGTCGAAAGAAGGGGAAATTATTTTTATCACTCCTGATGATTGACAGATGGGCACACGGCTTATTGACACTTGTTTTTTTCATTATGTATAATGAAAGAAACGATTTTTCAGATTTTAAGGAGGAGCACTTTTTTTATGTCAATTGAAGTAGGCAGCAAGTTACAGGGAAAAGTAACGGGCATTACAAAATTCGGAGCGTTTGTTGAGTTACCGGAAGGCGCGACAGGCTTAGTACACATTAGCGAAGTAGCTGACAGCTATGTGAAAGACATTAACGAACATTTGAAAGTAGGCGATATAGTCGAGGTTCGTGTCATTCATGTTGAGAAGGATGGCAAAATTGGCTTGTCGATTAAGAAGGCAAAAGAACAAGCTTCACGTCCGCGCAATAAAGGAAACGATCGCGCTTCAAAAGAAAGCTTTGAGCAGAAAATTAGCCGTTTCTTAAAAGAAAGTGAAGATCGTTTAGCATCCCTTAAACGCCATACTGAATCCAAACGAGGAGGTCGTGGTGCTCGACGCGGTTAACTTGCTGCCGAATCGGATATGAGGCAGTTCATATAAGCATCCATTTCATGAGTGGATGCTTTTTCGTTTGAATTTCAGTAAAAAAGTATTGACTTTGCTGAAGAAACGTAGTAAAATAACAAATGTCGTTGCATGGCGGCGTAGCTCAGCTGGCTAGAGCGTACGGTTCATACCCGTAAGGTCGGGGGTTCGATTCCCTCCGCCGCTACCAAATTGTATAATGGCCCGTTGGTCAAGTGGTTAAGACACCGCCCTTTCACGGCGGTAACACGGGTTCGAATCCCGTACGGGTCATCGTAAAAACACCAATTTCGTCATGAAATTGGTGTTTTTTGTTTTTATGAGCCGTTTTTTGTGATATTCCGTCGAAAGATTTATATGATCCATCTTCTTTTTTTGACAAAATTTTGATAATTCAGTCTGTATAATACAAAGTAATAGACGTATATGTGAAAGAAGGAGAGGATGAATGATGGAGAGATTAGAACGGAAAGTGGTCAATCAAATGGCTGAAGTGCCTTTAAGTAGGACAAGAACGACTGTTTCTCAATGGTTGCAACGATTTACAGTTCGATTAAGCCATTTGTTATTTCAGCAAGGGTTTTTGTTTTTAATTATTGGTTTTTTGCTTGGACGAGCTCTCATTTTAACGAAAATGACACCGTTTGCTTTGCCCTTCTTTTCGGCCATTTATTTACTTCGCCGCGATAAGTTAGGCTTTGTGTTTATTGCTTTATTTGCAGGATCGCTGACGGTTTCTTTTTACACTTCTTTATTTATTGTTGCTTCGATCGTGATGTTTCTCGTTTTTTATCGGTTGTTTTATTGGATTGATGCTCCGCTGAAAAGGTTGCCGGTTGTCGTATTTTTTGCCTCGGCTTTCGCGAAAACGGGGATGATATACACATGGGGTCATGAATGGACGGTATATGAAGGAATGACGATGTTTATCGAAGCAGGTCTTGCGTCCATTTTAACGCTCATTTTTTTACAGAGCGTGCCGTTATTTGATCATCAAAAATATAAACAAACGTTGAAACCAGAAGAAGTTATTTCTTTTGTTATTCTCATTTCTTCTATGTTGACTGGAATGGTCGGTTGGTCCATGTATAGTTTGTCGTTAGAGCATATTGCTTCGCGTTATTTACTGTTGCTGTTTGCTTTTGTAGCTGGTGCAACGGTCGGTTCAACCGTCGGCGTCGTGACGGGGCTCATTTTAAGCTTGGCGAACGTTTCTAATTTATATCAAATGAGTTTACTCGCTTTCGCCGGGTTGCTTGGCGGACTGCTAAAGGAAGGAAAAAAGTTAGGTGTTTCATTTGGTTTGGTCGTCGCAACATTGTTAATTGCCCTTTATAGCCAAGGAACGACAAATATTGTCCCAAATGTTGTAGAGTCGCTATGTGCCGTTTTGCTTTTCCTTATGACGCCACAATCGTTAACGAGTAAAATGGCGAAATATGTGCCAGGAACTGTTGAGCATACGAACGAACAACAACAGTATGTACGGAAAATTCGTGATGTGACAGCGCAGCGCGTTGAGCAATTTTCGCATGTGTTTCAAGCGCTATCGAAAAGCTTTTCTTCATATAGTGTGCTTACTCACGAGGAAGAAGAGGAACGCGAAATTGATTATTTTTTAAGTGATGTTGCTGCTAAAACGTGTCAAACATGCTTTAAAAAAGATCAATGTTGGGTGAATCACTTTGATAAAACATATGATTACATGAAAAAAATTATGCAAGAGGCGAGTGAAAATGATCAAATTGTAAATGCAAAGTTGCTGCGTGAGTGGAATAAACATTGTGTAAAAGCGAATAAAGTCGTGCAAATGATTGAAAAGGACGTATCGTTTTATAAAGCAAACAAAAAATTAAAACAGCAAATGAAAGAAAGCCGTAGGCTTGTCGCAGAACAGTTATTAGGTGTGTCACAAGTGATGGAAGATTTCGCGAAAGAAATTCAAAAAGAGCGTGAAAATTATTACGTACAAGAAGAACAAATTTTGCATGCCCTTCAACAGTTCGGTGTAGATGTGAATGATGTTGAAATTTATAGTTTAGACAAAGGAAATGTTGATATTGAAATGGTTATTCCATATTGCGATGGAAGGGGAGAGTGTGAAAAACTTATTGCACCGATGTTATCTGATATTTTAGGTGAGACGATCGTTGTGAAGAGAGAAGATTGCTCGACGTATCCAAATGGAGATTGCCGGGTTGCATTTAGCTCTTCAAAAGCGTTTGTCATCGATACAGGTGTTGCGTACGTTGCAAAAGGTGGTGGATTCATTTCCGGTGACAGTTACGCAATGATGGAAATCGGTGGAGGGAAATATGCGCTGGCTATTAGCGATGGTATGGGGAATGGTGAACGGGCGCATTACGAAAGCAAAGAAACGTTAAAATTGTTACAAAAAATTTTACAATCGGGCATTGAAGAGCGAATTGCCATTAAATCCATTAATTCGATTTTAGCGTTGCGGACGACGGAAGAAATTTTTTCTACGCTCGATTTAGCTATCGTTGATTTGCAAAATGCAACAACAAAGTTTTTAAAAGTTGGCTCTTCACCTAGCTTCATTAAACGAGGGAACAACGTCATGAAAATTGAATCAAGCAATTTGCCGATTGGTATTATTACCGGAGTAGAGTTCGAAGTGTTCGAGGAACAGCTGAAAGCTGGGGATTTGCTCATTATGATGAGCGACGGCATTTTTGACGGTGTGTCTCACATTGAAAATCATGATGTATGGATAAAGCGGAAAATTAAAGAATTAAAAACGAATGATCCGCAAGAAGTGTCCGAGTTACTTTTAGAAGAAGTCATTCGCTTGAACGGTGGAGAAATCGAAGATGATATGACAATTGTCGTTGCGCGCATTAAGCATAATACACCGAAATGGGCTGTCATTCCGGCATATCAATATATGAAATAAAGGTATAAAATCCCCTCTAACCGTCGATGATGGGAATATACTAACTTTTTCGGAGGGGATGAGCGTATGCGAAAAGGAACGTTACGTCAAATTTTATTAATTACGGACGGTTGTTCTAATCATGGTGAAGATCCAATTGCTATGGCAGCATTAGCGAAAGAGCAAGGAATTACAGTCAACGTGATTGGTGTTCTCGATCAAGATGTGATTGATGAACAAGGATTGCGTGAAATTGAAGGAATTGCTCAGTCTGGTGGTGGCATTAGCCAAGTTGTTTATGCTAAACAGTTGGCGCAAACGGTGCAAATGGTGACGAGAAAAGCGATGACCCAGACGTTGCAAGGCGTCATTAATCGCGAGCTGAAACAAATTTTAGGTTCTCGCGCTTCGATCGAGGAGCTTCCACCAGAAAAAAGAGGTGAAGTGATGGAAGTTGTTGAAGAATTGGGAGAGACCGTTAACTTACAAGTTTTAATATTAGTAGACACGAGCGGAAGTATGAAAACGAAGTTGCAAACGGTCAAAGAAGCATTGCTAGATTTATCTATTAGTTTGAATGCTCGTTTGGGAAATAATGAGTTTTCTGTTTTTGTATTTCCCGGGAAAAAAGGAGAGGTAGATCGCATTTTAGACTGGACGCCGAAAATGGAATCCATTTCAAGCGTTTTCCCAAAACTTACGTCGGGAGGCATTACACCGACCGGTCCAGCGATTCGTGAAGCGCTACAACAATTCCAAAAAAAACGTTCACTGAAAAGCTTGTTTACTCATGATGGTGATGACGATGTATACATCGAACAATCCATGTAGCATTCGAATAGGAACGATGATACAAGGGAAGTGGCATAAACGTCGCTATGAAATTATAAAACAGCTCGGCAAAGGGGCGAACGGTGTTGTTTATTTAGCGAAAGAAGGGCGCACATTTGTTGCGATGAAAATAAGCAACCAAGCGGCGGCGATGATGTCAGAAGTTAATGTACTTAAACGATTTTCAGAGGTCCAGGGAGTTGCCCTCGGACCTTGTTTATTAGATGTTGATGACTGGGTTCATCCGCAAGAAAAAAAGATGTATTCATTTTACGTCATGGAATATATTGAGGGGGATGATTTATTAACTTTTATTCAGAAACGAGGAAAAGATTGGATCGTCGTTATGACATTACAGCTACTAGGTGATTTGCATAAATTGCATGAAAAAGGATGGGTGTTTGGAGATTTAAAACCAGAAAATTTAATTGTAGCAGGGGCGGTTCCGAAAGTACGGTTAATTGACGTGGGGGGTACAACGATTCGCGGTAGAGCAATTAAAGAGTTTACGGAGTTTTTTGATCGCGGATATTGGGGGATGGGAACACGAAAGGCAGAACCTTCTTACGATTTGTTTGCAGTAGCAATGATTATGATTAACATGTGTTATCCAAAGCGATTTGAAAGAAAGGAAAATGGGAGGGAGCAACTCCGACGAATGATTTCTTCCCACAGCTATTTAAAAAAATATGAAAAAATATTATGGCGTGCACTAGACGGGAAGTACGCTTCTGCTGATGAAATGAGGAAGGATTTGTTGCAATGTATGCAGCAGCCTTCTGCTCGGGTAGAAAAGCGACGGGGCAAGGCTGCTCGAAAGTTTCGCTTGCTAGAAACGATGTTTTTGTTTGTTTGTCTTTTATTTATGTATGTTGTTTATTTGTACGTCCAAATTCTTTAATTTTTGTACGTTCGTTTTGAGTTGTGGTACGATTGTAAAAAACGACGTTTGCGAAGAGGGTGCGTATGTTACAAGTTGTACATCAGTTTATTGAAAAGCATCAATTGCTTGAGTGTGGTACAACCGTTGTTGTTGGCGTGTCAGGCGGCCCGGATTCATTAGCATTGCTCCATTTTTTATGGAGCGAACGAGAACGATATCATATTCAAATTGTCGTTGCACACGTCGACCATATGTTGCGAGGAAAACAATCGGAAGAAGATATGCATTTTGTGAAACATTTTTGCGAGCAACGTAGTATTATATGTGAGGTCACAAAATATGACGTTCGGGCGTATATGAAACGAACGAAAAAAGGGGTGCAAGAGGCAGCCCGCGATTGCAGATACGATTTCTTTGAACAAGTGATGAAAAAATATAAAGCGCGATATATTGCTTTAGCCCACCACGGTGATGATCAAGTTGAAACGGTGCTCATGCGGCTTGTACGTGGGAGTACGCCGAAAGGATATGCTGGTATACCTGTGAAGAGACCGTTTGGCGATGGGTATATCATTCGCCCTTTCTTATGTATTGATCGGCAACAAATCGAACAATATTGTCAAGAAAACGAACTGTACGCCCGGCATGACCCGAGCAACGATAAAGATGATTATACACGCAATCGTTTTCGCCATCACGTTCTCCCTTTTTTGAAACGGGAAAACGTTTGCGTTCATGAACATGTTCAACAGTTTAGTGAGATCGTTAGTGAAGATGAGGCATTTTTAGAGCAGTTGACAAAAGAAAAGCTAAAGCATGTCATGAACGAACAAGAAGGGCGTATTCGTGTTGATGTTCCTTCGTTCATGCGCATGCCAAAACCTTTACAAAGGCGAGGGATTCAACTAATATTAAACTATCTTTACGGAAATGTCCCGTCGACATTGTCTTCTATACATATCGAACAAGTGTTACGTTTTTTTGAACGAAAACATCCTTCAGGTATGCTTCATTTTCCAAACGGATTAAAAATGATTCGTCAATATGAAGCGTGCATATTTACATTTCAATATGAACAGCCGTGCGAATATGAATTTGTCATGCATATTCCTGATACGATTATGTTGCCAAATGGCTATCAACTCATGAGCGAGTTTGTTGATCACTATCCTTGTATTGCAGGCGATGAACGCGTCGTTATTGATATGGATCAAGTCGTGTTACCTCTTCGTGTGCGAACGAGAAAGCACGGAGATCGCATGAAAGTTAAAGGGATGGAACATGCCAAAAAAGTTGGGCGTATCTTTATTGATGAAAAAGTCCCGATGAACGAGAGGGACCAATGGCCAATCGTCGAAGATGCAAACGGAAACATTATATGGATTCCAGGGATAAAAAAATCAGCTTATACAGCAACAAATATTACAAAAAATCGCTATATTGTATTACACTATAAAAAGCAATGAATGATGGTAGGAGGAAAGAATATGGGTATGCATCAAGATATGGAAAAAATTTTAATTACAGAGGAGCAAATTCAGCAAAAAGTAAAAGAACTAGGTGCATTATTGACAAAAGAATATGACGGTCGCTTTCCGCTCGCGGTCGGTGTGCTCAAAGGTGCGATGCCGTTTATGGCAGATTTGATTAAGCATATCGATACATATTTAGAAATCGATTTTATGGACGTATCAAGTTACGGTCATGCCACGGTATCATCGGGTGAGGTGAAAATTTTAAAAGACTTAAACACATCGATTGAAGGTCGTGATGTTCTCATCATTGAAGATATTATTGATAGCGGGTTAACGTTAAGTTATTTAGCGGACTTATTCCGTTATCGTAAAGCGAAATCGATTAAAATTGTGACGTTGCTTGATAAACCGTCTGGTCGAAAGGCAAATATCGAAGCAGATTATGTCGGTTTTATCGTTCCGGATGAATTCGTTGTCGGTTATGGGTTAGACTATTGTGAGAAATACCGAAATCTTCCGTACATCGGTGTGTTAAAACCGGAAGTATACAGTAAATAATTTTTCATGCACATCGTTTGTTTTGGAACGTTTTTCTATGATACTATTGACTATAGCGTGTTTTAAGTGTGGGAGGAGGTAGGAGATGAACCGCATTTTCCGTAATACAATCTTTTACTTACTAATTTTTCTTGTCGTCATCGGCGTTGTAAGTTTTTTAAACGGCGGCAACCAACGTGCGGAACGGATGACGTACGATGCGTTCATTACCCATCTAGAAAATGGTGATGTGAAGTACGTCTCGTTGAAGCCAGAGCGAGGCGTTTATGAAATTCGTGGACAATTAAAAACATACGCTGAAGGACAGTTTTTCACGACCTACGTCGCAAATAGTCCGCAAATTCTTCAACGAATTGATGAGGCGGCAAAACAGGCAAAAGTAGAAGTGTTGCCTGCGGATGAAACGAGCGGATGGGTGACGTTTTTTACGTCCATTATTCCGTTTATCATCATTTTTATTTTGTTCTTCTTTTTATTAAATCAAGCTCAAGGTGGCGGCAGCCGGGTGATGAATTTCGGCAAAAGCCGTGCGAAGTTGTATAACGAAGAGAAAAAGCGCGTTCGCTTTAAAGATGTAGCTGGTGCGGACGAAGAAAAGCAAGAACTCGTTGAAATCGTTGAGTTTTTAAAAGATCCTCGCAAATTTGTAGAGCTCGGCGCTCGCATCCCGAAAGGTGTTCTCCTTGTTGGACCGCCCGGGACAGGAAAAACGTTGTTAGCCAGAGCAGTCGCAGGAGAAGCGGGTGTTCCGTTTTTCTCTATTAGCGGTTCAGATTTCGTCGAGATGTTCGTTGGTGTCGGTGCTTCGCGTGTGCGTGATTTGTTTGAAACAGCGAAGAAAAACGCCCCTTGTATCATTTTTATTGATGAGATTGATGCGGTTGGACGTCAGCGTGGTGCCGGCTTAGGCGGAGGCCATGATGAACGGGAGCAAACATTAAACCAGCTGCTTGTTGAAATGGATGGATTCAGCGGTAATGAGGGAATTATTATTATCGCTGCGACAAACCGTCCTGACATTTTAGACCCTGCTCTTTTACGTCCAGGGCGCTTTGACCGTCAAATTACAGTTGACCGTCCAGATGTAAAAGGACGCGAGGCGGTTCTTCGTGTGCATGCGCGCAACAAGCCGCTTGATGAATCTGTTGATTTAAAAGCCATTGCGATGCGGACACCTGGTTTTTCTGGGGCTGATTTAGAGAACTTACTAAATGAAGCAGCCCTCGTCGCAGCTCGCCGCAACAAGAAAAAAATCGATATGAGCGATATTGACGAAGCGACAGACCGTGTTATTGCTGGTCCAGCAAAGAAAAGTCGTGTCATTTCGGAAAAAGAAAGAAAAATTGTTGCGTATCACGAAGCAGGTCATACCGTCATTGGTATGGTGCTTGCTGATGCGGAAATGGTGCATAAAGTAACGATTGTACCGCGGGGGCAAGCGGGTGGATATGCAGTCATGTTGCCAAAAGAAGACCGTTATTTTATGACAAAACCAGAGCTGCTCGATAAAATTACAGGGCTTCTCGGTGGACGTGTTGCTGAGGAAATTGTATTTGGTGAAGTAAGTACGGGAGCGCATAACGACTTCCAACGTGCAACAAGCATTGCTCGCCGCATGGTTACGGAGTTTGGCATGAGCGAAAAGCTAGGACCGATGCAGTTTGGTCAATCTCACGGCCAAGTGTTTTTAGGACGCGACTTGCATAACGAACAAAACTACAGCGATCAAATTGCATACGAAATTGATCTTGAGATGCAGCGAATGATTAAAGAATGTTATGAGAAAGCAAAGCGTCTATTAACGGAAAATCGCGACAAGCTAGATTTAATCGCTAACACGTTGCTTGAAGTTGAAACGCTTGATGCTGAGCAAATTAAGCATCTATTCGAACACGGCACGCTGCCAAACCGAAACGGTGAAAAACAAGAAGAAGTAAAAGTAAATATTCAAACGAAAAAGGAAGAATAAAGGTGTCTCTTTTTATAAGAGGCATCTTTTTTTACCGTCGGCCTAAGCGAATGTGATATGATGAAAAAAGGAACAATTTGTGAAAAAGTGGGGATGAGCGATGATTTTTGTATTGGATGTTGGAAATACAAATACAGTACTAGGTGTATATGATGGAGATGAGTTGAAGTTTCATTGGCGCATCGAAACGAGCCGAAACAAAACAGAAGATGAATATGGAATGATGATCAAAATGTTGCTGCAAGATGTCGGTTTACATTTTTCTGACATTGATGGCATTATTATTTCTTCTGTTGTGCCACCGATTATGTTTGCGCTTGAGCGAATGTGTACAAAATACTTTCACATTAAACCGCTTATTGTTGGCCCGGGAATTAAGACAGGGCTTAATATTAAGTATGATAACCCGAAAGAAGTAGGTGCCGATCGAATCGTTAATGCTGTAGCAGGTATCCATCTGTATGGTGCCCCACTCATTATTGTCGATTTTGGTACGGCAACAACATACTGTTATATTAATGAGCATAAGCAATATATGGGAGGAGCTATTGCGCCGGGGATTACAATCTCCACAGAAGCGCTCTATTCTCGTGCGGCGAAGCTTCCGCGCATTGAAATCGCCCGTCCAGACGATATTATTGGGAAAAATACAGTGAGTGCGATGCAGGCAGGCATTTTATACGGATATGTTGGGCAGGTGGAGGGAATTGTTGCGCGGATGAAAGAAAAAAGCGCGGTTCCACCGAAAGTCATTGCTACAGGGGGACTAGCATCATTAATTGCCCATGAATCGAACGCGATTGATATCGTCGATCCATTTTTAACGTTAAAAGGATTACAATTGTTATATGAGCGAAATAAGAAAGGTGAGTGACAGCTATGACAGACTATTTAGTGAAAGCGCTCGCGTATGATGGTCAAGTGCGGGCATATGCCGTGCGAACAACTGAAACGGTTCGCGAAGCTCAACGTCGCCATCAAACATGGCCAACAGCTTCGGCAGCATTGGGTCGCGCCATGACGGCAGGGGTAATGATGGGAGCGATGTTAAAAGGTGATAGTCAAATTACCATTAAAATTGAGGGCGGGGGTCCGATCGGACATATTCTTGTCGATAGCAACGCAAAAGGTCAAGTGCGCGGCTATGTATCAAATCCACACGTGCATTTTGAGCTAAACGCAAACGGAAAGCTTGATGTTGCTCGGGCGGTTGGAACAAATGGAACATTGACTGTAGTGAAAGACTTAGGATTGCGCGATTATTTTACAGGACAAGTCCCGCTCGTTTCCGGGGAGCTTGGTGAAGACTTTACATATTACTTTGTCTCTTCTGAACAAACACCATCATCCGTTGGTGTGGGAGTGTTAGTTAACCGTGATTATACAATATTAGCGGCTGGTGGTTTTATTTTGCAACTCATGCCGGGGGCAGAAGAAAAAACGATTGCAAATATTGAAAAAAGTTTAGCGACGATTCCGCCAATCTCCAAAATGATCGAAAGTGGTTTGACGCCAGAACAAATTTTATACGAACTGCTTGGTGGAGAACAACATGTGAACATTCTCGAGAAGATGCCTGTATCATTTGTTTGTCGCTGTTCGCGTGAGCGTGTAGCAGATGCAATCGTTAGCTTAGGGGTAGAAGAAATTCAGCAAATGATTGATGAAGAAGGAAAGGCTGAGGCGTCTTGTCATTTTTGTAATGAAACGTACACATTTTCAGCCGAAGATCTTGAGGAGTTAAAAAAATTAGCAAAACAACAATAAATGATTGACAATTTCGAAAATAACTGATAAATTGGTTACAAATTCGATAAAAATACTCGGGATTAGAGGTGGATGGAATGGCACGTGTAGTACAGTCGATTACAGAGTTGATTGGGCAAACACCGGTAGTAAAGTTGAATCGCATCGTTGATGAAGACAGCGCAGACGTATATGTAAAACTAGAGTTTATGAATCCGGGAAGCAGTGTAAAAGATCGGATTGCACTAGCAATGATTGAAGCAGCTGAGAAAGCTGGAAAAATTCAACCGGGCGATACAATCATTGAACCAACAAGCGGAAATACAGGCATTGGATTAGCGATGGTCGCTGCTGCGAAAGGATATAAAGCTATTTTCGTCATGCCGGATACGATGAGCCTAGAGCGCCGTAATTTACTTCGTGCCTACGGGGCGGAGCTTGTGCTGACGCCGGGTAGCGAAGGAATGCGTGGGGCTATTCAAAAGGCGGAGCAGCTAGCGCAAGAGCATGGTTATTTTATGCCTCAACAATTTAAAAACGAAGCGAATCCAGAAGTACACCGCTTAACAACAGGAAAAGAAATTGTTGAGCAAATGGGCGATCAACTAGATGCCTTTGTAGCTGGCATTGGAACGGGCGGAACGATCACAGGAGCAGGAGAAGTGTTGCGCCAAGCATATCCAAATATTAAAATTTATGCGGTTGAACCAGCGGATTCTCCTGTACTTTCTGGCGGAAAGCCGGGGCCACATAAAATACAAGGAATTGGCGCAGGGTTTGTTCCGGACATTTTAAATACATCGATTTACGATGAAGTAGTTACGGTAAAGACAGAAGAAGCGTTTGCAGCTGCTCGTTTAGCTGCTCGTCAAGAAGGAATTTTGGGAGGTATTTCATCCGGTGCAGCGATCCACGTGGCGTTGCAAGTAGCGAAAAAACTAGGAAAAGGAAAGAAAGTATTAGCCATCATTCCGAGCAATGGCGAGCGTTATTTAAGCACGGCGTTATACCAATTTGAAGAATAAATTCGGCAAGAAGCTTCTTGCCGAATTTTTTTTCGTGATTGTTTCCGTCCGTTCGTTGTACAATAAGCGTATGGACTGATGGAGAGGAGTGACATCTGTGAGCAAGCAGAAGCGACGGACAATGATGAAAAAGGTCTCGTACGCGCATCGCGATTGGTTTTCACAATATAAGGCGTTGGCACGACAACAATTGCACCATGTTTTACTTGAGAGCGGTCGGGACGGTCGATATAGCATTATCGGCTTACATCCTTTTGCTGTGATCATTGGGAAAAATAACAAATTAACAGTGTGGCAAAAACATCGTACAGAAACGTTTGAAGGAAATATATTGAAATCTTTAAAAACGTGGTTTAGTCAATGGGAAGTCGATTCGCGAGAAGAAGGTCCTGATTTCCAAGGTGGAGCCATCGGATATATTAGTTATGATTGTGCCCGTTACATCGAAAAGCTCCCTTCAATCGCACGTGACGATTTACAAGTGCCTGATTTGTATTTCTTAGTGTTTGATGATGTGTTTGTATATGATCACGAAGAGTCGGCTCTTTATTTGATTACTCATTACGTAGATGGAGAAGAACAGAAAGCGCGTCAACGTCTTGAGCAATATGAAAAGCTGTGGACAATGGACATTTCTGATGTTTCCCGTCCGTTTATTCCAAGCTACGAGAAAGAAGAATCGGTATCGATGAGCGAGGAACAGTTTATGGAAGCGGTCGAAAAGGTACGGGATTATATTGCACAAGGGGACGTATTTCAAGTAAACTTGTCCGTTCGACAGTCAAGACAGCTATTGACGCATCCTATTTCGATTTATGAAAAGTTGCGTACATTAAATCCATCGCCGTATATGGCATACATGCATTTTCCTGAATTTCAAATCGTAAGCGGCTCCCCAGAGTTGCTCGTCAAAAAGAAAGGAAAATGTATAAGCACTCGCCCAATTGCAGGAACACGTTCGCGCGGTAAAACTATTCAAGAAGATGAACAAATTGCCCAGTCTTTATTAGCAAACGAAAAAGAACGAGCGGAGCATGTAATGCTCGTGGATCTTGAGCGTAATGACCTTGGACGTGTATGTGCATACGGGACAGTAAAGGTAGATGAGTTTATGGTCATTGAGAAATATTCCCATGTTATGCATCTCGTTTCACACGTCTCTGGGCAGCTAGCGGAAGGAAAAGATGCATTTGATGTGATAGCGGCTGTTTTCCCTGGGGGAACGATCACAGGGGCGCCGAAAGTACGGACGATGGAAATTATCGAAGAGCTTGAACCTGTTCGGCGCGGTATTTATACTGGCTCAATCGGCTGGATTGCATTTAATGGCGACATGGAGTTAAACATTGCGATTCGCACGATGGTTGCTAAAGATGGCCTTGCATATGTACAAGCAGGGGCGGGAATCGTTATTGATTCCCAACCGGAATATGAGTACAAAGAATGTTTAAAGAAAGCATTTGCCTTATGGAAAGCAAAAGAGCTGAGCGAAGAAGAGCATGTACAATTAAGTATGAGGTGAGCGAAATGATTTTAATGATTGATAATTACGATTCGTTTACGTATAATCTAGTCCAATATTTAGGTCAATTAGGCGAAGAGCTCGTTGTCAGACGAAATGATGAAGTGACGATTGCGCAAATTGAACAACTTGAACCGCATTTTTTAATGATTTCTCCTGGTCCATGTAGTCCAAACGAAGCTGGAATTAGTATGGAGGCCATTCAATATTTTGCTGGAAAAATTCCTATTTTCGGTGTATGTCTCGGTCATCAATCTATCGCTCAAGTATTCGGTGGTGAAGTGGTAAGAGCAGAGCGTTTAATGCACGGAAAAACATCAACGATTTTCCACGATGGAAAAACAATTTTCGAACACATTCCTAATCCATTTGTTGCTACTCGGTATCATTCTTTAATTGTAAAAAGGGACACATTGCCAGATTGTTTTGAGATCTCCGCATGGACGGAGGAAGGAGAAATTATGGCGATTCGTCATAAAACGTTGCCTGTTGAAGGGGTTCAATTTCATCCTGAATCAATTATGACTGAGTTTGGCTTAGAAATGCTTAAAAATTTTATTACATTATATAGGTGAAAGTGATGGCACATGTTTATTTATGTTAACGGGCAAATCGTGACGAAGGAAGATGCTTGCATTTCCCCATTTGATCACGGCTTTATGTATGGACTCGGTCTGTTTGAAACGTTTCGCGTATATGATGGACATCCTTTTTTACTTGACGATCATTTAACGCGCCTTCACGATGGGTTAAATATGTTAAACATCTCGTTTTTTATAACGCGGGACGAAGTAATGCATATTCTCTCCCGGCTGTTGGAGGCAAACGGTTATCGCGATGCATATGTGCGTTTAAATATATCGGCTGGTGTTGGTGATGTGGGGTTACAAGTGGATAAATACACAGCCCCAACCGTTATTATGTACATGAAACCTGTTCCGACGTTTGCAGAGGAAAAAGTTTGCCAAACGTTACGAATGAGAAGAAATACACCAGAAGGGTATATCCGTTTGAAGTCACACCATTATTTGAACAATATTTTAGGTAAGTGGGAAATCGGTAAAGATGCACACGTGGAAGGTATTTTCCTTACACAAGACGGATTTGTAGCAGAGGGAATCGTTTCAAACATTTTTTGGGCAAAAGATGGTGTCGTATATACTCCTTCGGTGCAAACGGGTATTTTAAATGGTGTTACACGAATGTTTGTGATAGATTTGTTGTGTTCGTGGGGCATTCATGTACAAGAAGGATTTTATGTATTACAACATCTTAAAGAAGCAGATGAAATATTTTTAACGAATTCCATCCAAGAAATTGTGCCAGTTTGTCGATTGGATGGCGATGTATATCCCGGGAAATGTGGGGAAATTACAAGCCGGCTGAAGCATGCGTACGCATCGTTTACAAAACAATTATGGACGAGGTATGACAGAAAGGATGGGAACACTCATTGATTGATGTTATTTACTGCGGAAAACATAAGCTCGATTTAAAAAAACAAACGATTATTATGGGGATTTTAAATGCCACACCTGACTCTTTTTCTGATGGCGGAAAGTTTTGTCATGTAGAGCAGGCGGTTGAACGGGCTAAGCAACTTGTAGCTGAAGGGGCACATATCATTGATATTGGTGGGGAATCGACTCGTCCGGGGGCTGAGAAAGTATCGCTTGAAGAAGAGTTGCGTCGTGTCATTCCGGTCGTAAAAGCGGTTGCCCATGCGGTTGATGTGCCCATTTCGATCGATACGTATAAAGCGGAAGTAGCGAAGCAAGCCATTGAGGCAGGAGCGACGATGATTAACGATGTTTGGGGGGCGAAAGCAGATTCGAGTATGGCTGAAGTAGCCGCTACTTACGGTGTGCCTATCGTATTAATGCATAATCGTCACGATCGCAATTATAAAGATCTCATTTCAGATATGATTCATGATTTAAGAGAGAGCGTTCATATAGTGAAGCAGGCTGGTGTAAAAGATGGGCAAATCATTATTGACCCGGGTATCGGATTTGCGAAAACAGTTGAACATAATTTACAAGTGATGCGCCGATTGGACGAGCTTGCTGTGCTTCGTTATCCTATTTTGTTAGGAACATCGCGAAAATCATTTATCGGTCATGTGCTTGATCTGCCAGTTCATGACCGACTAGAAGGAACAGGAGCAACTGTTTGCCTAGGCATTGCAAAAGGGGTGCATATTGTTCGTGTGCACGATGTTTTACCGATTGCTCGAATGGCTAAAATGATGGATGCAATGCTTGGAAAAGGTGAAGAAAATGCGGGATAAAATTTACATTAGTCAAATGGAATTTTATGGTTATCACGGGGTGTTTCCGGAGGAGAATAAACTCGGCCAACGTTTTTATGTTGACGTCACAATCGAAACGAACTTACAAAGAGCAGGCATTACTGATGATTTGAGCGAAACGATTAATTACGCGCATATATACGACATATGTCAAAGCATCGTTGAAGGCAAGCCTTTTAAACTTATTGAAGCGGTAGCAGAGCAGATTGCTGAGCAAATTTTATCCGCGTATGAAGCAGCGTCATCGTGTACAGTGAAGGTGACAAAGCCTAATCCACCAATTAAAGGTCATTATGCTTATGTGGCGGTTGAAATTACGAGAGGACGTTAGAAATGGAACATATTTCTTATATTGCGTTAGGATCGAACATAGGGGATCGCTTTGCATATTTGCTTCAAGCAGTGAGAGCGTTACATGACCATGAATGTATTTCTGTTTTAGCGACATCTTCCGTTTATGAAACAGATCCTATTGGATACGTTGATCAGGCGTGCTTTTTAAATATGGTTGTGAAAGTCAGTACATCACTATCCCCGCTAGCTTTATTAACAGCGACAATGAACATCGAGAAAATGTTTGGCCGTAAGCGGGAAGTTCGTTGGGGACCGCGGACGTTAGACCTTGACATTTTGTTATATAATCACGAAAATATTGAAACAGAACAACTTATTATTCCACATCCGCGCATGTTTGAACGGGCGTTTGTGTTAATCCCGTTATTTGAAATAGATGAATCACTGATCATTCCGTCTGTTCAACGTCCTTTACGTTCTTACATCGACCAGTTGTCACATCAAGGGGTTCGCATATGGAAGAGTCGTGAAGCGGTCGAGGAACAACTTTACGAAAGGAGGGAGTTTAATGTTTAAAATCGGAAATGTGCAAATCAACAATCCTGTTGTGCTCGCTCCGATGGCCGGAGTATGTAATTCGGCTTTTCGTCTAACTGTAAAAGAATTTGGGGCAGGACTTGTTTGTGCGGAGATGGTTAGCGACAAAGCGATTTTATTTAACAATCCGAAAACGATGGGGATGCTCTACATTGATGAGCGCGAGAAGCCGTTAAGTTTGCAAATTTTCGGAGGGGAGAAAGAAACGCTCGTACAAGCAGCTAAATATGTAGATCAGCATACGAATGCGGATATTATCGATATTAATATGGGTTGCCCTGTTCCGAAAATTACAAAATGTGATGCAGGAGCGAAATGGCTATTAGATCCAAATAAAATTTATGATATGGTCGCAGCTGTTGTCGATGCAGTTGAAAAACCTGTGACAGTAAAAATGCGGATTGGTTGGGATGAAAATCATATTTATGCTGTTGAGAATGCCCAAGCGGTAGAACGAGCAGGTGGAAAAGCTGTTGCTGTTCACGGTCGAACGCGTGTACAAATGTATGAAGGAAAAGCAGACTGGAATGTCATTAAACAAGTGAAGGAAGCGGTTAACATCCCTGTCATTGGTAACGGCGATGTACAAACCCCTCAAGATGCGAAGCGAATGTTAGAACAAACCGGTGTCGATGGCGTGATGATTGGCCGGGCTGCTCTCGGTAATCCGTGGATGATTTATCGCACGGTTCGCTATTTAGAAACAGGCGAGCTCATTCCGGAGCCATCTGTTCGCGAAAAAATTGAAGTTTGCATTTTACATTTAGATCGCTTAATTGCTCTGAAAAATGAGTATATCGCTGTGAAAGAAATGCGCAAACATGCTGCGTGGTATTTGAAAGGTATTCGTGGAAACGCTAAAGTGCGCAACGCCATTAACGAATGTCAAACGCGCGATGAGCTTGTGGCGTTGCTTATGAATTTTGTAGAAGAAGTTGAGGCAAAAGAAAGCGATGTTGTGATGGAAGTGTAAAAAGCATACTGTCAGCTTAAGCTGACAGTATGTCTAAAAAAAATAAAAGGTCATTGGAGTGAACTTTAGTATGTCACATGAAGAATTAAATGATCAGCTATTAGTTCGTCGTGAAAAGTTACATAAGTTACGCGAACAAGGAATCGATCCATTCGGAAAACGATTTGAGCGTACACATAAAGCGGAAGAGTTGTTTGCGTTATATAGCCATTTATCGAAAGAAGAGCTCGAAGAGAAGCAGATTCATGTTTCTATTGCCGGTCGAATTATGACGAAGCGCGGCAAAGGGAAAGCGGGTTTTGCACACATTCAAGATTTGACAGGACAAATCCAAATTTATGTTCGTAAAGACGATGTTGGCGAAGAACAGTATGAAATTTTTGATACATCAGATTTAGGAGATATCGTTGGAGTTCGTGGTGTAGTTTTTAAAACAAAAGTAGGCGAATTGTCTATTAAAGTCCATTCATATGAGATGTTGACAAAATCGTTGCGCCCGCTTCCTGAAAAGTATCATGGTTTGAAAGATATTGAACAACGCTATCGTCAACGTTATCTTGATTTAATTATGAATCCAGAGAGTAAAAAAACATTTATTACACGTAGTTTAATCATTCAATCGATGCGCCGTTATCTAGATCAAAAAGGGTATTTAGAAGTAGAGACGCCAATGATGCACTCGATTGCTGGGGGAGCTGCGGCACGTCCATTTATTACGCATCATAACGCTTTAGATATGACACTTTATATGCGTATTGCAATTGAGTTGCATTTAAAACGTTTAATTGTTGGTGGACTAGAAAAAGTATATGAAATTGGTCGCGTGTTCCGTAATGAAGGGATTTCGACGCGCCACAACCCGGAATTTACGATGCTTGAACTTTACGAGGCGTATGCTGATTACACAGACATTATGAAGCTAACAGAGGATATGATTGCTCATATTGCTCAGGAAGTTCTCGGAACTACAAAAGTGCAATACGGAGAATATGAGGTAGATTTAACACCTTCATGGAAACGACTTCATATGGTCGATGCGATCAAAGAATATGTTGGTGTTGATTTTTGGAAGCATATGAGCGATGAGGAAGCTCGGCAACTAGCGAAAGAGCATGGAGTAGAAGTAGCTCCGCATATGACATTTGGTCATATTGTTAACGAGTTTTTCGAACAAAAAGTAGAGCAACATCTCATTCAGCCGACATTTATTTACGGTCATCCAGTTGAAATTTCACCGCTGGCGAAGAAAAATCCTGAAGACCCACGCTTTACGGATCGATTTGAATTGTTTATCGTTGCGCGTGAGCACGCTAATGCATTTACAGAATTAAACGATCCGATCGATCAGCGTGAAAGATTTGAGGCGCAATTGAAAGAAAAGGAACAAGGAAATGACGAAGCGCATGAAATGGATGAAGATTTCATCGAAGCGTTAGAATACGGTATGCCACCAACGGGTGGATTAGGGATCGGTATCGATCGTCTTGTTATGTTGTTAACGAACTCACCATCTATTCGTGATGTATTGTTGTTCCCTCAAATGCGTCATAAATAATCGTTTGGAAATTTAATGAGTGAGGTGTTTTTTCCTCACTCATTTTTTCAAAAGAAAGTAAAAAACATCTTGCTTAAATATGAACAAATATGATATATTACTAAACGTCCGTGTTAAAAATAACATGTAAAAAAGCAAAAGAAAAAAGTGTTGACAAAGAAAACACTAAATGTTATATTAAAAAAGTCGCTTAAAAACGACAAAGATGTTCCTTGAAAACTGAACGAAGCGAAAAGCGTACGAAGCTAGAGAGATAAACTTTCTATGGAGAGTTTGATCCTGGCTCAGGACGAACGCTGGCGGCGTG
>NZ_JAHZOE010000018.1:0-48264 GCF_019448545.1 Anoxybacillus sp. ST4
CTCACCCGTCCGCCGCTAACGATTCAAAAGCAAGCTTTTGAATCGTCCGCTCGACTTGCATGTATTAGGCACGCCGCCAGCGTTCGTCCTGAGCCAGGATCAAACTCTCCATAGAAAGTTTATCTCTAGCTTTTACGCTGCTGTTTTGTTCAGTTTTCAAGGAACATCAAGCACAAGATATATCATACAAGAGCCCTTTGTTATTGTCAACACTTTTTCTTATGTTTTTTATAAAAAAATAAAATGACAACAGTGATGACCGTTGTCATTTTATAATTTCTTCGATAAATACATCTTTTTCTTCTTTCAGTGAAACAATTTGATTTGTCCCACTTATTTTAATCATCGGATGAGACGGTGAATCTTGCTCGAAAAAGATAATTTCCCCGACCTGCTCGTTTGATAATTTCACTTTTGATCCAATCGAAAGGGTCATTAAAAGCGATGCTAGCGCTTGAACAACGGAAAGATCAAATTTCCCAAAACAATCTTTATGAATTTGTTCGAACACTTTAAAAAGAGATTGCTTGTTACGATAAGGACGTTCAGAAATCATCGCATGGTATACATCAGCAACAGCAACAATTTTACTGTAAGGGTGTATTTTCTCTTCTTTCACATTAAGCAAATACCCGCTTCCATCATTTCTCTCATGATGTTGCAAAATTGCAAGCTTTACCCCTTCTTGTAGCGCTGTAACTTTTTGAACCATTTTATACCCATAAACAGTATGTTGACGCATATCTTTATATTCGGCCGGGGTGAGGGCTGTACTTTTAGTCAGTATTTTCGGATCAACCTTTGCCATGCCACAATCGCTTAGTAAACCAGCGATGGCTACTTGGCAATAGTCACCTTTTGTATATTGTAACTTTTTAGCCAATACACCTGAAAGAAGGCCAACCGTTACCGCATGATGAAATAAATATTCTGACTTTGTACAGTAATGGTGAAGAAAGAGCAATTCTTTTTCCGCTTCTAGTACTTTTTCGAATAAAGGCATAAACATTTTCCGGACTTTTCCGATATCAATAGGCAATCCTGACTGCCAACTTTGAAACATCTGTTTGTATTGCTGAACAGCTTCCAAATATAGCGTCAATACGTCTTTATTCCCTGTTGCTTTTGGCTTTGGTACATCCTCTTGAATAATTTCACTCGGACGAAATGTACTCCCGTCGACAAGGACGGATTGCACACGCACTTGGGTAACAAGAAATTTTTGTAATACAGTTAACATTTTTTTGTTCAACACCGTATTTTTCGGAACGATCACACGATTTGACTTTCCAATGACATCTTCCGCTAAGATGCATCCCTCTTGCAGTTGGGCTGTTTTTACTAACAACACATCTCCCCCCACCTTTGTAGAACGGTAGAGGGGGAACCCCCTCTACTCCTCTTGCAATAGTTCTTTTTCTTCTTCTTTCGGCACTTTGGCCACTGTTGCCACGTACTCTTGCTCATTGTCTTCATCTAGACGAATAAGTTTCACACCTTGTGTATTCCGTCCCATAACAGAAATATCTCCAACTGCTATGCGAATCATTACACCACTTGCAGTCATTAACATGAGATCTTCTTCGCCTGTGACTGTTTTCACGGCCACGACGTCGCCATTCTTTTCAGTAATATTGCACGTTTTTATTCCTTTTCCTCCCCGGCTTTGAATGCGATATTCGGAAGCTGGAGTTCGTTTTCCATATCCTTTTTTCGTTACAATTAAAATTTCCTCATTACCGTTTAAACTTTCCATTCCAACAACTTCGTCACCCGGACATAGCGTAATCGCCTTCACACCTGCAGCTGTTCGTCCCATCGAGCGAACATCTGTTTCAGGAAAACGGATCAACATTCCATTTTTCGTTCCGACGATGATATGTTTATGGCCGTCTGTAAGTTTTACGGATATTAACTCATCACCTTCATGCAAATGAATTGCAATTAAACCGTGGTTCCGGATGTTAGCAAATGAAGATAACGGTGATCGTTTAGCAATACCCTGCTTTGTTGTGAAAAATAAAAACGCATCTTCATGAAATTGTTCGATAGCAATAACTGTATTAATGACTTCATCTTTTTCAATGTTTAATAAGTTAACGATTGGAAGACCTTTTGCTGTACGACTAAATTCTGGGATTTCATATCCTTTTGCCTTATATACTTTTCCTTTGTTTGTAAAAAATAAAACGATATCATGTGTAGATGTAATAACTAGGTGTTCAACGAAATCGTCCTCGTTCGTATTCATTCCTTGAATACCTCGCCCACCTCGTCTTTGGCTCCGATATGTTGAGACAGGGAGTCTCTTAATATATCCCCGGTGAGTTAGCGTAACAACAATATTTTCACGAGTAATTAAGTCTTCATCATCAATCGTTTCTAAACTACCGCTTACAATTTCTGTGCGACGATGATCATTGAACTTTTCTTTAATTTCAAGCAACTCATCACGAATAATTTGTAACACTTTTTGTTCATCAGCTAAAATAGCCTTTAAACGTGCGATAAGTCCTAATAATTCAGCGTACTCTTGCTCAATTTTTTCACGCTCTAATCCCGTTAAACGTTGCAGGCGCATATCTAAAATAGCTTGCGCTTGCTTCTCGCTTAACTGAAACCTCGTCATTAATCCTTCTTTTGCTACGTCCGCTGTGGCAGATTGACGAATAAGCTCAATCACTTCATCTAAATGATCGAGGGCAATACGTAATCCTTCTAAAATGTGCGCGCGAGCTTCTGCTTTGTTTAATTCAAACTGCGTGCGACGACGAATGACAACTTTTTGATGATCTAAGTAATGTTGTAAACATTGCTTTAAATTCAATACTTTCGGCTGCCCGTCGACAAGCGCAAGCATGTTAATACCAAAGCTCGTTTGTAAAGCGGTTTGTTTATATAAATTGTTAAGTACGACATGGGCGCTCACATCTCTTCTCACTTCAATGACGATACGCATGCCGCTTCGATCCGATTCATCACGCAAATCTGTAATGCCATCAATTTTCTTTTCGCGTACAAGCTCAGCAATTTTTTCAATCAACTTAGCTTTATTTACTTGATAAGGCAATTCACGGACAATAATCATTTCTTTTCCGTTTTCTTTTTGTTCAATCTCCGCTTTTGCACGTAACGTAATTGAACCTCGACCTGTTTCATACGCTTTCCGAATGCCGCTCCTTCCAATAATTTGAGCACCTGTCGGAAAATCTGGACCCGGCAAATACTCCATCAGTTCGGCAACAGTCATGTCCGGGTCTTTCATAAGCTCTAATAAAGCGTCAATAACCTCCCCAAGTTGGTGAGGTGGAATGTTTGTCGCCATTCCAACTGCAATGCCCGAAGACCCGTTTACGAGTAAATTTGGAAAGCGAGCCGGCAAAACGATTGGTTCACGTTCTGAACCGTCGTAGTTATCTTGATAGTCGATCGTGTCCTTGTTAATATCACGCAACAGCTCCATCGAAATTTTCGACATTCTCGCCTCTGTATAACGCATAGCCGCTGCGGCATCCCCATCGATCGACCCGAAGTTTCCATGGCCGTCAACAAGCATATATCGATAGTTAAAATCTTGAGCCATCCGCACCATCGTATCGTATACTGCTGCATCACCGTGCGGATGATACTTTCCGATAACTTCACCAACAATGCGTGCTGACTTTTTATAAGGCTTGTCCGCCGTCATCCCTAAATCGTGCATCGCATATAAAATGCGACGATGTACCGGCTTGAGCCCATCACGCACATCTGGAAGTGCACGCGATACGATGACGCTCATAGCATAGTCAAGAAACGATGCACGCATTTCTTGACTAATGCTTATTTCTTTTACCCGTTCAGACATATAGCAACAAACCTCCCTTACTTAACAAATAAAGAAAACAGGGGGAGGGTGAATAAACACTCTCCAACATGTTTAAATGTCAAGATTTTTTACGTATTTTGCATTTTCCTCGATAAACTGTCTACGTGGTTCAACTTTATCTCCCATTAAGATTTCAAACGTCTCATCCGCTTCCATCGCATCTTGCAAACTTACTTTTAACAATGTTCGCGTCTCAGGGTTCATCGTTGTTTCCCAAAGTTGTTCTGGATTCATTTCACCAAGACCTTTGTAACGTTGAATGATCGGTTTTGGCTGCTCAGGCAAACGGGCGAGTATTTCTTCAAGTTGTCGATCGCTATACGCATACTCAATTCTTTTCCCTTGTTGAATTTTATATAACGGTGGCTGAGCAATATACACGTAACCTTGTTCGATTACATCGCGCATATAGCGGTAGAAAAATGTGAGCAACAATGTTCGAATGTGAGCACCATCCACATCCGCATCCGTCATAATAATAATTTTATGGTAACGTGCTTTTGTAATATCAAAATCTTCCCCAATTCCCGTACCGAGAGCTGTAATAATTGCACGCACTTCATTGTTTGATAAAATTTTATCTAATCTCGACTTTTCAACGTTAATAATTTTACCTCGTAGCGGTAAAATCGCTTGAAAATGACGATCACGTCCTTGTTTAGCAGAACCACCCGCTGAATCTCCCTCAACGACATACAACTCGCATATTGATGGATCTTTTGAAGAACAATCCGCTAATTTCCCAGGCAAACTCGATACTTCAAGAGCATTTTTTCTTCTCGTTAGCTCTCTTGCGCGCTTAGCTGCTAGACGTGCGCGCGAAGCTAAAATTCCTTTTTCAACGATTTTTTTTGCAACAGACGGGTTTTCTAACAAAAACTTCTCGAATTGTTCGGCAAAAATAGACTCTGTCGCTGTACGAGCATCGCTATTTCCAAGCTTCGTCTTCGTTTGTCCTTCAAACTGAGGTGACGGATGTTTCACTGAAATGATTGCAGTAAGCCCTTCACGTACATCTTCACCCGTCAAATTCGCATCTTGCTCTTTGAACATATTATTTTTCCGACCATAATCATTAATAATTCGCGTTAAAGCGGTCTTAAAACCAAGTTCATGCGTACCGCCTTCATGCGTATGAATGTTGTTCGCAAAAGAGTAAATATTACTTGTATATCCGTCATTATATTGTAAAGCGATTTCCACTTGGATACCGTCTTTTTCGCCCTCAATGTAAATCGGCTCCTCATGGAGCGTCTCTTTTGTTCGATTTAAATGCTTGACATATGAGGAGATTCCACCCTCGTAGTAATATTCATTAGCACGCTTCTCTTCACGACGATCTTCGAGCGTAATGCGAATACCTTTGTTTAAAAAGGCGAGCTCTCTCAATCGATGTGCGAGCGTATCATAATCATATTCAGTTGTTTCTTCAAAAATCTCTGGGTCTGGTTTAAAATGGATCGTCGTCCCTGTTCGATCTGTCTCGCCTACCACTTGCAAATCCGAACAAGGCACTCCCCGCTTATATTTTTGATAGTGAATTTTCCCGTCGCGATGTACGTATACTTCTAATTCTTCTGACAAAGCGTTGACGACAGATGCACCGACCCCGTGCAAACCACCGGATACTTTATAGCCGCCCCCGCCGAACTTTCCACCTGCATGTAGCACAGTCATAATGACTTCAACAGCTGGTCTTCCCATCTTTTCGTGAATACCAACTGGAATCCCGCGCCCGTTATCAATCACTGTAATGCTGTTATCTTCTTCAACAATGACGTTAATTTCTGTACAAAATCCAGCTAATGCTTCATCGATACTGTTATCAACAATTTCCCACACAAGATGGTGCAGTCCTTTTGCCCCGGTTGATCCGATATACATTCCAGGTCTCTTTCGTACCGCTTCCAATCCTTCGAGAACTTGAATTTGACTTTCATCATAAACCGTTTGCTCTCTTTGTTCCATCGTCATTATTGATCACCTACGCTTTCCTTTTCGAACAATATGTTCGAGTTTTATGAACGACTAGCGTTTTATCATTTGCCCTGATATGACTTCATACACATCTGCATCTTGAATGACGCGGTGCTCAATTCCATCGATGCTCGTTGTTGTGACAAATGTTTGAACTTTGCCTTGTATAGCATCTAGCAAATGCGTTTGGCGGAAATCATCGAGCTCCGATAGTACATCATCGAGCAAAAGAATTGGATACTCACCGATCTCCGAAAAAATTAAATCAATTTCAGCTAACTTTAATGAAAGAGCTGCCGTTCGTTGTTGACCTTGTGAACCAAACGTTTGCACATCTTTTTCGTTGATTGTAAACGATAAATCATCCCGATGTGGTCCGATGAGTGTTGTGCCTCGTTCTATTTCTTTTGTTTTTATTTTTGTGAATTTGTCGTTATACGCTTCTACTATTCTCGACAATTGTTGTTTATCTAATACATCAATGGACGGACGATAATGAATGGCTAACTGTTCGTTCCCTCGACTAATTTCGGCATGAATCGGTTTTGCCCATGTTTGTAGTAATTCGATAAATTCATATCTTTTCAGAGTAATTTTAGCTGCGAGCTGCACAAGCTGTTCTGTAAGCACATCGAGGAATGTTTCGTCCGTTTGCTTTTTTGACTGAAGTAGTTTTAAATATTGATTTCTTTGTTGTAACACTTTTTGATATTGTGCAAGCCCATGCATATACACAGGCGATACTTGACCAATTTCCATGTCGATAAAGCGCCTTCGAATTTGCGGGCTCCCTTTTACAAGGTTTAAATCTTCTGGAGCAAACATAACAACATTCATGTGCCCAACATAACTACTCAATTTTGCTTGTTCAATGTAATTTAGTCTCGCCTTTTTTCCCTTTTTCGATAGCGTCAACTGTAAAAAAGTTGAACCGTTTTTCTTTCCTACTCTACCTTCTATTTTAGCATAATCTTCGTCCCAACGAATTAAATCTTTATCGTTCGTCGTCCGATGCGACTTCGCCATCGCCAACACATAAATAGACTCCATAACGTTTGTTTTTCCTTGGGCATTCTCCCCCAAAATGACATTTACTTTATTTTTAAATTGCCAATCACCTTGCTCATAGTTTCGGTAATTTTTTAAAGTTAACTGTTCTAAAAACAAAGGTGCCCCCACCTTTACGAACGAATCGTAAATGTACCGATTGTTTCAATATCAACAACGTCCCCGACTTTCAACTTGCGACCGCGACGTTGTTCCCGTTCACCGTTAACAAATACATCGTTTGTTTGTAAAAACCATTTCGCCATGCCACCTGTTGAAATGACGTTCGCTAATTTCAAAAATTGTCCAAGCGTAATTGTTTCTGTTGCAATTTTTATTTCTTTCATCCATCATCCGCTCACTTTCCATAAAAAGTGTCCATTCTTTCATTGTACTAAAAAATAGGGATTAAGAAAAGGAAAGCTGCTAGTCTGTCTAGCAGCTTTAGTATGTGCGCACAGGTAAAATTAACTGAAGCATCGAATCATCATGGAGCGGGCGAATCAAAAATGGTCGCATCGCACCAGTAAAACTAATTTTAATCTCTGCTCCTTCTAACGCTTTTAATGCGTCCATCATATATTTAGCACTGAAAGAGATTTTTAGCTCTTCACCTTCTAGTTGTTCGCATTGCACTTCCTCTACCACTTTTCCGATTTCCGGTGAGTTCGAAGAAATTTCAACGACTTTTCCAGGTAACGTTGTTAAACGGACGACATTGTTTCTTCCTTCACGCGCTAGTAGCGACGCCCGGTCGATCGCTTGCAAAAACTCTTTTGTTTTTACAATCATATCCGTTTGGCTGTCTGTAGGAATAAGCCGCGATGTGTCCGGATAGTTTCCGTCTAGTAACCGTGAGAAAAATAGTAAATGTTTCGTTTTGAATAATACTTGATTTTCAGTTACAACAATGTGAACAAGTTCATTTGTTTCCTCGAGAATTTTATTTAATTCATTCAAGCTTTTTCCAGGAATAACGATGTTGTAATGTGCCTCGGCCTCGGTTTCCACTTTCGCTTTTCGCATAGCTAGCCGGTGACTGTCTGTTGCAATACACGTTAGCTCATTGTTTTCGATCCGCCAATTTACACCTGTTAAGATTGGTCGTGTTTCTGAGGTGGACACAGCAAAGACCGTTTGACGAATGACATGTTTCAACAAATCAGCTGGTATTTTAAACATGTTTTCCTCTTGAATTTGCGGCAAGCGTGGATATTCTTCTGGATCTAACCCATTCAAATAAAACTCTGTTTTTCCTGAACGAATTGTTGTAACAAATTGATCTTTTACTTCAATTTCTACTGCTTCTTTTGGTAATTTGCGAACAATCTCGCTAAAAAAACGGGCTTGTAATACGACACTTCCTTGTTTAATGACATCGACAATCATTCGATCTTCTTCCTCTGCAGGGATAAATGACTCAATAGAAATGTCTGAATCACTTCCTGTCATTGTGACACCATGTTCGGAAGCGACAATTTTAATTCCAGTTAAAATAGGGATCGTTGTGCGGGATGATACAGCTTTCATAACATCTTGTACACTTCTCACTAAGTGATCGCGATCGATAATAACTTTCACAAGGAAAACCTCCCTAAAATTTATTTATTATTTTTTTAAAAAACTATTAATCGTAGTACTAGGCGCTGTGATTATGTGGATAAGTGAATAAAACAAAGGAAGCACAGGCTATCCACATGTGGACAGTCTGTGCACAAATAAAACAAAGTTATTCACATTATTTCAGTTTCTCCATAATTTCTTTCAACTGTTTTTGTAGTTGAACATCTGTTTGAATGAGAGCTGAGATTTTTTCATGTGCATGAATGACAGTTGTATGATCACGTCCACCAAATTCTTCACCAATTTTCGGGAGTGAACAGTCCGTCAGCTCACGTGAAAGATACATCGCAATTTGGCGCGGAAAAGCAACAGATTTTGTCCGCTTCTTCGCTTTAAAATCTTCAAGTTTCACGTTAAAATGTTCGCCAACGACACGCTGAATGTCTTGAATGGTAATCACTTTTGGCTTCGAACTTGGAATAATGTCTTTTAACGCCTCGGCTGCTAGGTCAGCGTTAATTTCTTTGTTGATTAAGGAAGAGTAAGCAACGACGCGAATGAGCGCTCCTTCTAATTCACGAATGTTTGAATCAATTTGATTAGCAATATACAACATCACTTCGTTCGGTATATCGAATCCTTCTGCTTTTGCTTTCTTGCGTAAAATGGCAATCCTCGTTTCTAAATCGGGTGGAGTGATATCTGTAATCAAGCCCCATTCAAAACGAGAGCGAAGGCGATCTTCTAACGTCGGAATTTCTTTTGGAGGTCGGTCGCTTGATATGACAATTTGCTTACTTTCTTCATGTAGTGTATTAAACGTATGGAAAAACTCTTCTTGCGTTTGTTCTTTTCCAGCTAGAAATTGAATATCATCTATTAACAGCACGTCCACGTTGCGATATTTGTTGCGAAAATCATCCGGGCGGTTATCGCGAATGGCGTTAATAAATTCATTTGTAAACTTTTCCGAAGATAAATATACAACTTTTGCTGACGGATTATGTTCAAGAACGTAATGACCGATCGCATGCATGAGGTGCGTCTTGCCTAGGCCTACACCACCATAAATGAAAAGGGGGTTGTACGCTTTGGCCGGTGCTTCTGCTACCGCTAAAGATGCGGCATGGGCAAAGCGGTTTCCGGATCCAATGACAAATGTGTCGAACGTATATTTTGGATTGAGCATACTTTGTGGAAATTCTGTTTGTTCATCATCGTGTTTTCGCGGTTTGCTTGTTGGCTTTACATCAAATTCTTCCGGTGTTTGATCGTTAGGAATCGTGCATTTGATTTTTAATTCTTCCCCGGTAATATCATAAAGCGTTTGTTCGATAAGCCGGGTGTAACGCGACTCGAGCCAGTCTTTCGTAAATTCGTTTGGAACGGTAATAATAAGTATGTCGCCTTTTAGCGAATGGGCCGTTGTTGATTTCAACCATGTTTCGAAGCTAGGCTTGCTAATTTTTTTCTCAATTTCTGCTAACGCTTTATTCCATAAGTCTGAAATGTTTTCCACGCCGCTCTCCCTCCTTCTCCGCGCGGGTGTATAACTTTTGCACAACGTTACCTATAAAAAAATTTTTTTTCGACAGTTTTCACCGATTGTGGACAAATATTTACACATAATGTGGACGAAACTGTCCACACATTATCCACATTTTGTGGATAATGAGAAAAAAATATGGAATTATCCAGAGTAAAAACAACAATATAATAGCAGATAAATACTTATGTTGCAATGGTTTTAAAATATTATCCACAAAACAAAAAAGATGTGAAAAAATTTTATCCACAAGGTTATAAGATGTGAAAAACTTGTCGATAAATGTTGTGGATACAAAAAAAGCGACAAAAACTTTATCCACAGTAATAATCACAGGATCGTCAAAAAAAGATACTCCCGGAGTAGTTGACATTTCTCTTAATTTCTCACTATAATTAGAAAGACTGTCTTTTAACAGTTATTCCTCAGGGAGGTGTCATATATGAAAAGAACGTATCAACCAAACAAACGGAAACGTAGCAAAGTACACGGTTTCCGCGCGCGTATGAGCACAAAGAACGGCCGTAAAGTTCTTGCTCGCCGTCGTCGTAAAGGAAGAAAAGTATTATCTGCATAGGCCACTGAACGATCAGTGGTCTTTTTTCTAACGGGAGTTACGATCGAGGTGTTATCGGAGCACATGAGAAAAAAATATCGCATAAAAAAAAATGACGAGTTTCAAGAAGTGTTTAAGAAAGGAAAATCGGTAGCGAACCGACAGTTTGTCATATACGTTCTAGATAAGCCTGAACAATCGTATTTCCGCATCGGATTATCTGTTAGTAAGAAAATTGGGAAAGCGGTCGTTCGAAATCAGGTGAAGCGCTATATTCGTCAAGTGTTTCATGAAGAACGTGATCGAATTCAAGCTGGCAAAGATTATGTGATCATTGCGCGAATGCCGGTCGCTACAATGGAATATGAAGAGGTGAAAAAAAGCTTATTGCACGTTTTGAGACGGGCGAACGTTTTTCGTTAAATTTGATCGACCATATGTTAAAATATTTCAAGGAACGTATAAAGTAAGGGGGAAAAGTGAGTGAAAAAAAGGCAAGTCGCATGGCTGTTTTTACTTCTTGCTGTTGTGCTAGCAGGATGTACGGAAATTAATCAGCCAATTACTGCAGAAAGCAAAGGGTTTTGGAACGAGTATATCGTTTACCCGCTATCTTGGTTAATTACATATACGTCTGAGTTGTTTGGTTCCAATTATGGATTAGGGATTATTGTCGTTACAATTTTAATCCGTTTAGCTATTTTGCCGCTCATGATCCAACAGACGAGAAATTCAAAAGCAATGCAGGCGCTGCAACCAGAGTTACAAAAACTCCGTGAAAAATATAGCTCAAAAGATGCACAAACGCAGCAAAAATTGCAACAAGAGACGATGTTGCTTTTCCAAAAACATGGCGTTAATCCGCTGGCAGGTTGTTTGCCGCTGCTCATTCAAATGCCAATTTTAATCGGTTTTTACCACGCGATTATGCGTACAGAGGAAATCGCGCGCCATAACTTTTTATGGTTTGATTTAGGGGAAAAGGATCCATTTTTCATTTTACCGCTTGTCGCGGGAGTAACGACGTTTATTCAGCAAAAAATGATGATGGCTGGCACCGAGCAACAAAATCCACAAATGGCCATGATGCTCTGGTTAATGCCGATCATGGTTGTTGTATTTGCAATTAACTTCCCGGCAGCACTTTCGCTTTATTGGGTAGTTGGTAACTTGTTTATGATTGCACAAACGTATTTTATTAAAGGACCGGAATTAAAAGCAACGAATCAAGCTGGGGGAACAGGAAAGTGAAACGAATAACGATGGGTGGCCAAACGGTAGAAGAGGCAGTGGAAAAAGCGTTAGCGCAATTACATGTGCCGAAAGAAGCGGTCGATATTGTCGTTTTGCAACATGAAAAAAGGCCGTTTCTTGGCTTATTCGGCGGGAAAGAGGCGATCGTTGAAGTGACGATCAGCAACCCATTTTATTGTGTTGAATCGTTTTTAAAGCAAGTGATCGAACAGATGAACGTGCGTGTTCATCTGTCGTGCCATAGCGAAAAAGATCGCTTAGTTGTTTTGCTGTCAGGTCCAGATGTTGCACGAGTCATCGGAAAGCACGGTCAGACGTTGAATGCATTGCAATTGTTGGCGCAAGGCGTTTTAAATCGTTGTGCCGATCGTTCGCTTTATGTTGTCATTGATGCCGAAGGTTACCGAAAACGGAGAGAAGAAACGCTCGTTCGTTTAGCGAAAAGCATGGCGAAAAAAGTAGTACAAACTGGAAAAGATATGTCGCTAGAGCCGATGAGTGCATGGGAACGAAAAGTCATTCATGCGGCGTTGAGCGACGATGAAAAAGTACAAACGTTTTCGGCTGGAACGGAGCCGCATCGCCACGTCGTTATTTCATTAAAACAATAAACATTCTCTAGGGGAAGTTGTTCCTAGAGAATTTTTTTTGTAAATTGAAACACGGTGTGTATGTTGTTATTCACATGTGGATAAGTTAAAATTTATTTGATTAACATTGTGAGTAACATATGTGTGACATAGATGTGGATGATTTTTTTCATGGAAGAAGGTGAGTAACATGGAGTTTGATACAATTGCAGCAATCTCAACCCCGATGGGTGAAGGGGCAATTGCAATTGTCCGCCTAAGTGGGGATAAAGCGATACAAATTGTCGATCAACTGTTTGCCGGAATTGCCGGGAAGAGGCTTAAAGACGTCCCATCTCATACAATTCATTATGGGCATATCGTTCATCCGGAGACGAAGGAAACAGTTGAAGAAGTGATGGTAACTGTTATGAGAGCGCCAAAAACGTTCACACGCGAGGATGTCGTTGAAATTAATTGCCATGGCGGTCTCATTTCTGTTAACCGCGTGCTTCAACTCGTGTTAGAGTACGGCGCTCGTTTAGCAGAACCGGGTGAATTTACGAAGAGAGCTTTTTTAAACGGACGCATTGATTTATCGCAAGCGGAAGCGGTGATGGACTTAATCCGCGCTAAAACGGATCGTGCGATGGCCGTTGCATTGAACCAAATGGAAGGAAGGTTATCAAAACTTATTCGTCGTCTACGTCAAACGATTTTAGAGACGTTGGCACACGTCGAAGTAAATATTGACTATCCAGAATATGATGATGTCGAAGAAATGACGCATCGTTTGTTGCTTGAGAAAGCGACAGAAGTGAAAAATGAAATTGAACGATTGTTACAAACAGCACAACAAGGAAAAGTGTTACGAGATGGATTAGCGACCGTCATTGTCGGACGTCCAAATGTCGGAAAATCATCGCTATTAAACAGCTTGGCCCACGAAAATCGAGCGATCGTCACCGATATTCCCGGCACGACGCGTGATGTGATCGAGGAGTATGTCAATGTCCGGGGTGTACCACTCCGCTTGTTAGATACGGCAGGCATTCGCGAAACAGAGGACATCGTTGAGCGCATTGGGGTCGAGCGATCACGGAAAGTGTTAAAAGAAGCCGATTTGATTTTACTTGTGCTCAACTATAATGAACCGTTGACGCTAGAAGATGAACAGCTCTTTGAAGCAGTAAAAGGGATGGACGTAATCGTTATTGTCAATAAGACGGACTTGCCTAAACGAATAGATATGGAGCGGGTAAAACAATTGGCGCAAGGGGCACCAATTATTACGACATCGTTGCTAGAAGAAAGAGGAATCGATCAACTTGAAGAGGCGATTGCCTCATTGTTTTTCAGTGGGGATGTCGAAGCACGTGATTTAACATATGTATCAAATTCGCGCCATATTGCGTTGCTGACGCAAGCGAAAAAGTCGATAGAAGAAGCGATTCACGGCATCGAGTCGGGCATGCCGATCGACATCGTACAAATTGATTTAACAAGAGCGTGGGAGTTACTAGGAGAAATTGTTGGCGATACGGTACACGAAAGCTTAATTGATCAGTTGTTTGCACAATTTTGTTTAGGAAAATAAGGAGGGAACTTCATGATGCATTACGAGGCAGGGTCTTATGATGTCATCGTCGTCGGTGCTGGTCATGCTGGGTGTGAGGCTGCGCTTGCTGCTGCGCGCATGGGGGCAAACACTTTAGTCATTACACTTAACCTTGATATGATCGCTTTTATGCCATGTAATCCATCCATTGGCGGTCCCGCAAAAGGGATTGTCGTACGCGAAATCGACGCGCTTGGCGGCGAAATGGGCAAAAATATCGACAAAACGCATATTCAAATGAGAATGTTAAACACAGGAAAAGGACCGGCGGTGCGGGCGCTGCGTGCACAAGCAGATAAATTTTTATATCAACAGGAAATGAAAAAAACGTTAGAAAACCAAGAGAATTTAACATTATTACAAGGAAAGGTAGAAAAATTAATCGTCGAAAATGGTGTATGTAAGGGAGTAATAACACATACAGGTGCTCACTATTACGCAAAGGCTGTTGTTATTACGACAGGGACATTTTTGCGCGGTGAAATCATTATTGGAGATATTAAATATTCAAGCGGTCCAAACAATCAACAACCATCAATTAAGCTCTCAGAACATCTAGAGGAGCTTGGTTTTGAGCTCGTTCGTTTTAAAACAGGGACACCGCCGCGAGTCAACAGCCATACGATTGACTATAGCAAAACAGAAATTCAGCCAGGGGACGACGTGCCGCGCGCGTTTTCATATGAAACGAAACAATACATTACTGATCAGCTTCCTTGTTGGCTCACTTACACGACTGAGGAAACGCACCGAATTATCGATGAAAATTTGCACTTGTCACCGATGTATTCAGGAATGATTAAAGGGACAGGTCCACGCTATTGTCCATCGATCGAAGATAAAATCGTTCGTTTTCATGATAAGCCGCGTCACCAAATTTTCCTTGAGCCTGAAGGAAGACACACACAAGAAGTGTACGTGCAAGGGTTATCCACAAGTTTGCCGGAACATATTCAACGTCAAATGTTAGCGACTATTCCGGGATTAGAGAAAGCACAGCTGATGCGAGCTGGCTATGCGATCGAATATGATGCGATTGTCCCAACGCAATTATGGCCAACGTTAGAAACAAAAGTCGTTCAGCGACTATACACAGCGGGACAAATTAACGGAACATCAGGATATGAAGAGGCGGCTGGCCAAGGATTAATTGCTGGTATTAATGCTGCGTGTAAAGCGCTTGGCAAAGAGGAATTAATTTTAAGTCGTTCAGAAGCGTATATTGGTGTTTTAATCGATGATCTTGTCACAAAAGGAACGAATGAACCGTACCGCTTGTTAACATCCCGTGCTGAATATCGTCTTTTACTCAGACATGACAATGCTGATTTACGTTTAACGGAAATTGGATATAAGCTCGGTTTAATCTCACAAGAGCGATATGAAAAGTTTTTAGCGAAAAAAGAAGCGATCGAAGCGGAGAAGAAGCGGTTAAAATCGTACATTATTAAACCGACGCCGCAAGTGCAAGAAATGATTCGGCGTGTCGGGGGGAGCGAGTTAAAAGACGGCATTCGCGCTGCCGACTTGTTAAAGCGTCCAGAAATGACATATGAACATATTCAAATGCTTGTGCCAACGGAGCAGCCGATTGATCCGGAAGTGGCGGAACAAGTGGAAATCCAAATTAAGTACGAAGGATATATTGAAAAATCGCTACAACAAGTGGAAAAGTTGAAGAAAATGGAGAATAAAAAAATTCCAGAAGATATTGATTACGATGCGATTACAGGATTGGCGACAGAGGCGCGACAAAAGCTAAAACAAGTCCGTCCGCTTTCTATTGCACAAGCATCGCGAATTTCAGGGGTCAACCCAGCTGATATTTCAATTTTATTAGTGTATTTAGAGCAGGGAAAAATCGCACGCGTGTCAAATGAATAAAGAGGGATGAACAATGGATGTAAATGTATTTAAACAAATGCTAGAGGAGAAAGGCATCTCGCTTTCTCCTCAACAACTCGCTCAATTCGAAACATATTATGAACTGCTTGTTGAATGGAATGAGAAAATGAACTTAACGGCCATTACAGACAAAGAGGGCGTATACTTAAAGCATTTTTTTGACTCGATTACACCTGCTTTTTATTACGATTTTTCACAGCCGTTATCGATTTGCGATGTCGGGGCGGGGGCAGGATTTCCGAGCATACCGTTAAAAATTTGTTTTCCTCACCTACATGTATCAATTGTTGATTCTTTACAAAAACGAATCACGTTTCTTAATCATTTAGCAGGGCAACTTGGACTTGAGGGAGTTGCTTTTTACCACGACCGCGCTGAAACGTTTGGACAAAAAAGTGTCCGCGAGTCGTTTGATGTTGTGATGGCTCGTGCTGTCGCGCGATTGTCTGTGTTAAGCGAGCTTTGCTTGCCGCTTGCAAAAGTAGGTGGGGTGTTTATTGCGATGAAAGGTGCATCAGCAAAAGAGGAGCTTGAACAAGGAAATACAGCGATTCGCGTGCTTGGTGGGGAAGTGGCGAAAGTGGAACAATTTGTATTACCGATTGAGGAAAGTGAACGAGCAATCATTTTTATTGAAAAAAGAAGAAAAACACCGAAGAAATATCCACGTAAACCAGGGGTACCGAACAAACTTCCAATTGAATGAATGTGTTGAGTTCTCAAAGGTGGTGTCAGGGGGAAATGAAGCATCCTTTTTCGCGCTTTTTTAGCTTTGGTGAGAAAGAGCAAGAGGAGATCGTCGTACCGAATGAAGAAATTAAGCGAATAGCTATTTCACAAATTGTTCCAAATCGGTTTCAGCCGCGGACTATTTTTGTTGAAGATAAAATTGACGAGCTTGCTCAAACCATTCGAACGCACGGGATGATCCAACCAATTGTCGTTCGGGAATGTGAAGATGGAAAGTTTGAAATTATTGCTGGCGAACGGAGATGGCGAGCTGCGCAAAAGCTCGGTTGGACCGACATACCTGCCATTATTAAAAATTTAAATGATACAGAAACGGCTTCTGTTGCCTTAATTGAAAACTTGCAACGGGAAGAGTTGACTCCGATTGAAGAAGCGATTGCTTATGCTCGTTTGCTTGAATTGCATAATTTAACACAGGAGGCGTTAGCCCAAAGGCTCGGAAAAGGACAATCGACCATTGCTAACAAGCTTCGCCTATTAAAACTACCTCAAGAAGTACAAGATGCATTGTTGCAACGTCAAATTACAGAGCGTCATGCTCGCGCGTTAATTGTGTTAAAAGATTACGATAAGCAGCTAAAGTTGCTTGAAGAAATTATTCAAAAGCAACTAAACGTCAAACAAACGGAAGATCGAGTGGCTAAAATGCTAGAAGAAAATGAAAAACGCCCGAAACCAAAGCGAAAATCATTAAGTAAAGATATGCGCATTGCTGTCAATACGATTCGTCAGTCGTTAACGATGGTCGCTGATAGTGGAGTTGCCATCGATTCAGAAGAAGAGGAATTTGAAGACTATTATCAAATTACAATCCGCATCCCGAAAAAACAAAAATAACACCTCATCAAAAACGACGATGAGGTTTTCTTTTTGTATATGAAAATATTGAAAAATTCGTGATACAATAAAGGTATTATAGGTAAAGGATGGGGAGCATTGTGGGGAAAATTATCGCTATTGCCAATCAAAAAGGCGGTGTTGGCAAAACGACAACAGCAGTAAACTTATCTGCTTGTTTAGCTCATATGGGGAAGAAAACGTTGCTTGTTGACATTGATCCGCAAGGAAATGCGACGAGTGGTATCGGTGTGGAAAAACATGAAATTGAACAATGTGCATATGACTTATTAGTTGAGGAAGTAGATGTACGTCAAGTGATTCGTCCGACAAATATCGAGCGTCTGCATATTATCCCTGCTACCATTCAACTCGCCGGTGCGGAGATTGAACTCGTCCCGATCGTTTCAAGGGAAGTTCGTTTACAAAAGGCATTAAGTCCAGTCAAGGATATATATGATTTTATTATTATCGACTGCCCGCCTTCCCTAGGATTGTTAACGATCAATGCTTTAACTTCAGCTGATACGGTATTAATTCCTGTCCAATGTGAATATTACGCATTGGAAGGGCTTAGTCAATTGTTAAATACGATTCGCCTTGTGCAAAAACATTTGAATTCGGATTTACGCATCGAAGGTGTGTTGCTTACCATGTTTGACGCCCGTACAAACCTAGGCATTCAAGTCATTCAAGAAGTGAAAAAGTATTTTCGTGAGAAAGTATATGAAACAATTATTCCGCGCAACGTTCGACTAAGTGAGGCACCAAGCCATGGAAAGCCAATTATTTTGTACGACGCAAAATCGCGAGGGGCAGAAGTGTATGCAGACTTTGCGAAAGAGGTGATCGCAAATGGCTAAAGGGCTCGGGAAAGGCATTCATGCTCTCTTTACTAACTTAGAAGCGGAGAAAGGGGAGACGGTGCAAGATATTGACATTCAACAGCTTCGTCCTAACCCATATCAGCCGCGTAAAACGTTTAACGAACAGGCGTTAGAAGAACTAAAACAGTCCATTGTGGAACATGGAATTATTCAACCTCTCATCGTTCGCCAGACGATTAAAGGATATGAGATTGTTGTAGGTGAACGGCGGTTTCGTGCGGCGCAATTGGCAGGGATGAAAACTGTTCCGGCAGTTGTGCGCGAGCTTTCGGATGAACAAATGATGGAGATTGCGCTACTTGAGAACTTACAACGTGAAGATTTAAATCCAATTGAAGAAGCGACAGCATACCAATTATTAATTACACGATGCAAATTAACACAAGAAGAGCTCGCCAAACGTTTAGGAAAGAGCCGACCACATATTGCGAATCATCTGCGCCTTCTATCGCTTCCAAGTGACGTTCAGCAAATGATTGAAGAGGGCACGTTATCCATGGGACATGGTCGCGCATTATTGGCATTAAAAAACAAACAGAAGCTCTCAGCCGTAATTCAACGTGTGATTCGTGAATCACTTAACGTTCGGCAACTTGAGGCGCTTATTCAACAGCTGAACGAAAATGTTCCACGTGAAACATTAGGGAAGAAAGAGGAGAAAAGTGTATTTTTGGCACAAAGTGAAGCGTTATTACGGGAACGTTTAGGCACCGCTGTATCCATCAAAAAAAATCGAAAAAGAGGGAAAATCGAAATTGAGTTTTTCTCCGAGGAAGATTTAACACGTATTTTACAATTGTTGAACGCATATGACGAATATATGGATGAATGAGGATGTGAAACATTTTGGCTTTGCTCGGTACGCTTGTTAACGGAATATGTATTATCATCGGTGCACTATTAGGAGCTTTTTTTCGCAACATCCCTGAACGTATAAAATCGACAGTGATGAACGGAATTGGACTTTCGGTCGTCGTTCTCGGGGTGAAAATGGGATTAGAGAGCGATCAATTTTTAATTGTTATTATTAGTTTAGTTGTTGGCGGAGCGCTAGGAGAGATGTGGGATATTGAGGAGAAGCTTGAAAGGTTAGGAAAATGGGTAGAAAGACGAATGGGATATGGGGCAGAAGGGATGATTTCAAGAGGGTTTGTTAGTGCAACCCTTCTGTTTGTTGTTGGCTCAATGGCAATTGTCGGTGCGTTACATAGCGGTTTAAGAGGGGATCATCTTGTACTATATACAAAATCAATTTTAGACGGCTTTGCAAGCATCATCTTAACCGCTACGTTTGGCATCGGCGTTCTTTTTTCGGCCATTCCTGTCGTCATTTATCAAGGCTCCATCGCTTTGATGGCTACACAAATTGATCGTTTTATTCCGGCAAGCGCTCTGGAAGCGTTCATTGCTGAATCAACTGCTACAGGCGGAATTTTAATTATTGCAATTGGATTAAATATGTTACGTTTGACATCTGTTCGCGTCGCAAACTTATTGCCAAGCATTTTAGTGAACGCGTTCATTGTCGCTTTCATGTATACGTTATTCTAACAGTTTGTATTGTAACTCATTTATTTGTAAAGAAGCTAATCGTTGTTGTTTCTTTCGCTGTACTCCAGCTTCGTAAATGCCTGTTGCAATAGTTTCTGCCATATTCATTACTAAGTGAAGTCGAGTATTTTGCAGCACGAAAAATTCCATAAACCCGCTCACATTGACAATCCCAGTAATATGGGCGTCACCGACGGAAGGGAGATTTTTATTGACAGCCGCCCCTGGTTTTAATGGACCTTTTTCAATCGTGACCATCCCGATGTTTTTTACACGGCCAAGGCAAGCATCGACAGCGATAATGAATGCATGTTTATGTTGTTGATGAATGTCTCTTAGTTTTTCTTCTAAATTAACAGCATGAATCGGATCTTTTAACGTTCCGTACACATAAAACGGCAACGGCTCTTTTTGGCCAAGCATCGTACCGACAAGTGGTCCGAGCGAATCGCCAGTTGAACGATCTGTACCGATACACATGATGACAATTGGTGTATGTGTAGAAGCTGGTAGTAAGCGTAAAATGGATGATGAAAGTTGAGCTGCCGCATTTGGCTCATCGTAAAAAAATTTGTTTTGCATATGTCCGTTCCCTCCTTCGATTCAATGACGTGGTAACAGTATACGGAAAAATGTGAATATATATACATTGAGCGTCGTAGAAAGTTCATGTGCTACAAATGTAAGCAAAATACTGTTACAATAACTTATGCGTGAGCAAAGAAGCTTGTATAGGTTATTTCGCTACGATGGAGGTGGACGAATGGAACAAATGAAAAAAATATATGATCGTGTTGTTGCACAAATATTAGAAGGTGACTGGCTCGTTACAGTCGGTGTCAATTTATTTAAAATTGTCACGATTGTTTTTTTGGCATCTATTTTGTTAAAGGTTGTAAAATTAACGATTGCGAAGTTTTTCGCTGTCCGACAAAAAGCACCGATCCGCTTGTCTGAGCGAAGAGAAGCGACGTTAATGCGTTTGCTGAACAATATTGCTACGTATAGCATTTACTTTATTACGTTTATGATGGTTTTAGACGCTGTTGGCGTTGATATTCGTGCGATTTTAGCAGGTGCCGGGATCGTTGGGCTTGCTGTCGGATTTGGGGCGCAAAACCTTGTTCGCGATATTATTACCGGATTTTTCATTATTCTTGAAGATCAGTTTGCGGTTGGAGATTATGTGCGTATCGGGACATTTGAAGGACATGTAGAAGAAATCGGTTTGCGCACGACGAAGCTGAAAAGCTTTACGGGTGAAGTGCACATTTTGCCAAATGGAACGATTACACAAGTGACAAACTTTTCTTTAAACAATAGTGTTGCTGTTGTTGATGTGAGCATTGCCTATGAAGGCGATTTAGAAAGGGCGGAAGCTGTTATTCGTGAAGTGCTAGAAGAAATGCCAAGCAAATATGAAGACATTGTGAGTACGCCAGAACTGTTAGGCGTTCAAAACTTAGGGCCGTCTGAAGTTGTCATGCGCATTACGTGTGAAACGAAGCCGATGCGCCATTGGCATATTGCCCGCGCCTTGCGAAAAGAAATTAAGCTTCGTTTGGACGAGTGTGGAATTGAAATTCCGTTTCCTCGCTTAGTTCTTTATAATCGCGAACAGCAGGCAGAGCGTGCTTAAACAACGGAAAGGAGTGTGCTATATTGAATAAAGAGTATGGCATGCACGATATTGTTGAAATGAAAAAGGCGCATCCTTGCGGTACAAATCGTTGGAAAATCATTCGAATGGGTATGGATATTCGCATCAAATGCGAAGGATGTGGTCATAGCGTTTTGTTACCGCGGAAAGAATTTGAGAAGAAAATGAAAAAAGTGCTTGTCAAACATGAGGAATAGATGAAGAGAGGAGCATAACGATGGGTTTAACAGCAGGAATTGTCGGTCTTCCGAACGTTGGAAAATCAACGTTGTTTAATGCAATTACAAAAGCAGGTGCGGAATCTGCTAACTATCCGTTTTGTACGATCGAGCCAAACGTTGGGATTGTTGAAGTGCCGGATGAGCGGTTGAAAACGTTGACGCAACTATTTAATCCGAAGCGCACGGTTCCAACTGTATTTGAGTTTACAGATATCGCGGGAATTGTAAAAGGCGCAAGCAAAGGTGAGGGACTAGGGAATAAGTTTTTATCCCACATTCGTCAAGTGGATGCTATTTGCCAAGTTGTTCGTTGTTTCGCTGATGAAAATATTACTCACGTTGCTGGAAAAGTAGACCCGATTGCTGATATTGAAACAATTAATTTAGAGCTCATTTTTGCTGATTTAGAAACGGTAGATAAGCGAATAGACCGCGTTGGAAAAATGGCGAAGCAAAAAGATAAGGAAGCGGTATTTGAATATGACATTTTAACGAAACTGAAAGAAACATTTGAAGCGGGGAAACCGGCGAGAACGCTCTCATTTACTGAGGAAGAAATGAAAGTCGTGAAGCAACTCCATTTACTAACAATTAAACCGATGTTGTACGTTGCTAACGTTGGAGAGGAAGATTTAGCTGATCCGAACAACAATGAGTATGTCCAACGAGTAAAAGCATTTGCAAAAGAAGACAACGCAGAAGTCATTGTTGTGTGCGCAAAAGTCGAGGCGGAGATGGCAGAATTGGACGATGAGGAAAAAGAGATGTTTTTACAAGAGCTCGGCATCGAGCAATCCGGCTTAGACCAGCTTATTCGTGCCTCATATAGCTTGCTTGGACTAGCAACGTACTTTACAGCGGGCGAGCAAGAAGTGCGTGCATGGACGTTTCGTAAAGGAATGAAAGCACCACAATGTGCCGGAATTATTCATTCGGATTTCGAAAGAGGATTTATTCGAGCTGAAACAGTATCTTATGAAGATTTAGTTGCGGCAGGGTCGATGGCTGCAGCACGTGAAGCAGGAAAAGTACGGCTAGAAGGAAAAGATTATGAAGTGCAAGATGGGGACATTATTCATTTCCGTTTCAATGTCTAATGTTGCACATAAAAGACGTTCGTGATATAATCATCAAATGTGAGTAATGATATATTGCTCCTTGCTCTATAAAGAGCCGTGTAGACCAAAAGGAGGTGACTGTGTCGTGATGAGAAAATACGAAATTATGTACATTATCCGTCCAAATATGGAAGATGAGGCGAGAAAAGCGTTAGTTGAGCGTTTTAATAACGTTTTAACAGAAAACGGCGCGGAAATTACAAACGTGAAAGAATGGGGTAAGCGTCGTCTCGCTTATGAAATTGAAAAGTTCCGTGACGGTTACTACATGATTTTAAACGTTGTTGCGAAGCCAGCAGCGGTTCAAGAATTTGACCGTTTAGCACGCATCAGCGAAGACATCATTCGTCATATCGTCGTGAAGGAAGAAGAATAATTTCCTCATGAATAGGAGTGGTTCTGATGATTAATCGCGTAATTCTCGTCGGAAGGCTGACAAAAGATCCGGAATTACGCTATACTCCAAATGGAGTTGCTGTTGCCACGTTTACGCTAGCGGTGAACCGAACATATACAAACCAACAAGGTGAACGTGAGGCAGATTTCATTAACTGTATCGTTTGGCGCCGACAAGCTGAAAATGTGGCAAACTACTTGAAAAAAGGTAGTTTAGCTGGCGTAGAGGGTCGAATTCAAACGAGATCGTACGAAAACCAAGAAGGAAAGCGAGTATATGTGACAGAGGTTGTCGCCGATAGCGTGCAGTTTTTGGAGCCGCGGGGTAGCGGTGAACAGCGTGGCATGGCATCAGGCAGCTATGGCGAGCCGTTTCCATTTGGATCAAATCAGAACCCGAACCAAGGACGTAGCAGCGGATTTAGTCGTATTGATGATGATCCATTTGCGAACGATGGACAACCAATCGACATATCGGACGATGATTTGCCGTTTTAATATAAATTAGTGTAGAAAGGAGGATATACGATGGCAGGACGTAAAGGTGGACGTACAAAACGTCGTAAAGTTTGCTACTTTACAGCAAACGGAATTACGCACATCGACTACAAAGATGTAGATACATTAAAGAAATTCATTTCTGAGCGTGGTAAAATTTTACCTCGCCGCGTAACAGGTACGAGTGCGAAATATCAACGTAAATTAACAATTGCGATCAAACGTGCTCGTCAAATGGCTTTATTACCATACGTTGCGGGCGAATAAAAAAGAGAAAGCAGTAAGGGGGACGAAACCTTACTGCTTTTTGCTTTCGAGGAGGGAAAAAAGTGAAGAACGCGCGCGTATTAACAGAGGGAGCGGTACAACTTGCTATTTTTACCGTGCTTCTTTTGCTTAGTTTATATATGCCAGTGTTTGGAATGGTCACTACGTTTTTTTTAGCTGTTCCATTTCTTTTGTTTACTATGCGTCACACATATAAAAATGGTTTGTTTTTACTTGCTGCATCATTTATTCCATCCGTTTGGTTCGGTTCACTATTTTCTGTCCCGATGACGCTAATGTTTGCAACGAGTGGAGTGGTGATGGGGCACGTTTGGCGAAAAAAGGGTGGAACATATGCGGTTTTGCTCGTTGGAACGCTTTCTTTTTTACTTAGCATGATCATCATTTATGCCGCATCTGTTTTGTTCTTCGACATTCATATTGGCAAGCAAATTGAAGAAATGATGCAACAATCGTTTCAAAGTGCACAGGCGGTGTTAGAACAGTTTGGTCAACCAGCGAATGAGCAGTTTGAAAAAACGATGAAACAAACGATGGACGTTGTCCTCGATTTATTGCCGACTGCGTTTATCTTTGCTGCCGCATTTTTCGCTTGGATGACTCAACGAGCTGCTTTGCCAATTTTAAAACGATTAAACGTACCTATTGGCGATTGGCAGCCGTTTCGTGAGCTCGTTTTACCAAAAAGCTTACTATGGTACTATTTAGCTGTGATGGTTTTGCTCTTTTTCCCAATTGAGCAAGAATCGTTTCTTTATGTTGCGCTTCTCAACTTATTTCAAATTTTACAGCTTCTTATGACGATTCAAGGATTTTCATTCATTTTTTATTGGATGCATCATAAAAAGATGGGGCGTAAAGGAGCTATTGTGATTGTCGTTTTATCTCTATTTTTCCCTTTTTTACTTCACCTCGTACGAATATTGGGTATAATTGATTTAGGATTTGATTTGCGAAAGAGGCTGAATGATTAATGAAACAAGGAGCTGACGTTCATGTCTAGTTTGTATGAAAAGCAGAGGCATCGCTATCCCTTGTACGTTTTAATTAGTATTACGCTCGTATTACTTATTATTGTCACATATTTTCAATGGATCATTGGGATAGTTGTTGCTGTGCTCCTTGGACCAACGTTATTTCATGTGTTCCGATCGTATAAAGTTGCCCAAGAAGAAATTGAAGATTACATTTCCACCCTTTCGTATCGTATTAAAAAGGTTGGAGAAGAAGCGTTAATGGGCATGCCGATTGGCATTATGCTCATTAACGAGGAGTTAGAAATTGAGTGGACAAACACGTTTCTATGCTCTTGTTTTGGAGTCGATACGTTAGTTGGGCAATCGTTATATGATGTCGCTGAACAACTCGTTCCTCTTATGAAAAAAGAGGCAACGGAAGAAGCAATTACGTTACACGATCGAACGTTTAAAGTGATCATTCGCCCCGAAGAGCGCTTACTTTACTTTTTCGATATTACCGAGCAGGCTCAATTGGAGAGAAGATATGAACAAGAAAAGATTGTGCTAGGTGTCATCTTGCTTGATAATTATGACGATGTGACGCAAGGAATGGACGATCAAACGAAAAGTCAACTGAATAGCCAAGTGACGTCAATTTTAAATAGATGGGCAAGCGAATATGGGTTATTTTTAAAACGCACGTCATCTGATCGCTTTGTCGCCGTGTTAAATGAACATATTTTACAACAACTTGAGAAAAACAAATTTTCTATTTTAGATGAAGTGCGTGAACAAACAGCTAAAAATCATGTACCACTCACGTTAAGTATCGGGATTGGAACAAATTCGCCGTCCTTGCCAGAGCTAGGCGCATTGGCACAATCTAGTTTAGATTTAGCGCTTGGGCGTGGCGGTGACCAAGTAGCCATTAAACAACCGAACGGAAAAGTGAAATTTTATGGCGGGAAAACGAACCCTATGGAAAAACGTACAAGAGTTCGGGCGCGCGTCATTTCACACGCGTTAAAAGAGCTTATTTTAGAAAGCGAACAAGTATTTATTATGGGACATAAGTATCCTGACATGGATGCGATTGGAGCTGCGATCGGCATTTTAAAAGTCGCCCAAATGAACGAAAAAGAAGGGTTTATTATTATTGATACGAACCGAATAGATTCTGGTGTGCAACGACTGCTTGACGAAGTGAAAAAGCAAACGGAGCTTTGGTCGCGCTTTATTTCTCCTGAACAAGCATTAGAGTTGGCGACAGACGATACGTTACTCGTTGTCGTTGATACGCATAAACCTTCACTTGTCATTGAAGAGCGGCTATTGCTTCGTTTAGATCGGGTTGTCGTTATTGATCACCACCGTCGTGGTGAGGAGTTTATTAAAGATCCAATACTCGTTTACATGGAACCATATGCTTCATCAACGTCAGAGTTAGTGACGGAATTGTTAGAATATCAGCCGAAACGTTCGAAGTTGTCGATGCTTGAAGCGACCGCTTTATTAGCAGGCATTGTTGTTGATACGAAAAGTTTTACGTTGCGTACAGGATCGCGAACGTTCGATGCCGCTTCATATTTGCGAGCGCAAGGGGCTGATACGACGCTCGTTCAAAAGTTGTTAAAAGAAAATATTGAGCATTACATGAAGCGTGCTAAAATTATTGAGAACGCTATCATTGATGAACATGGTTTTGCTATTGCGAAAGGAAACGCCAATGAAGCATACGATCCCGTTTTAATTGCGCAAGCGGCGGACACGCTATTATCTTTACACGGCGTTGTCGCTTCGTTTGTCATTTCAAAACGAAACGATCAAACTATAGGGATTAGTGCCCGTTCATTGGGAGATGTGAATGTTCAAATCATTATGGAGAAGCTTGATGGCGGAGGCCATTTAACGAACGCTGCAACTCAGCTCACTAACGTAACGATTGATGAAGCTGAGAAACGATTGAGAGCAGCGATTCAAGAATATATTGAAGGGGGTAAACAATCATGAAAGTGATTTTCTTAAAAGACGTTAAAGGGAAAGGAAAAAAAGGTGAAGTTAAAAATGTTGCTGACGGTTACGCACAAAACTTTTTATTTAAGCAAGGGCTTGCTATCGAAGCAACACCAGCTAATTTAAAAGCGTTAGAAGCTCAAAAAAATAAACAAAAGAAAGAAGCTGAAGAAGAACTAGCTCGCGCCAAGCAACTAAAGGAAAAAATGGATACGTTAACAGTTGAATTGTTTGCGAAAGCTGGTGAGGGTGGACGATTATTCGGTTCAATTACAAGTAAACAAATTGCTGAGGCGCTTCAGCAACAACATCATATTAAAATCGATAAGCGCAAAATTGAACTTGACGATGCGATTCGGGCGCTTGGATATACAAATGTGCCAGTGAAACTTCATCCGGAAGTAACTGCAACATTAAAAGTGCATGTGCAAGAACAAAAGTGATGAAATGTGATTTTATGCCGGATTTTTTCCGTGCATATAATCACATTTTTCTTATGAGAAAGGATGGTGAGTAACATGGACGACGTATTTGCTGATCGACTTCCCCCACAAAATATTGAAGCTGAACAGGCTGTACTCGGGGCGATTTTATTAGAGCCATCCGCGCTCACAACCGCTTCAGAAATATTAATCCCTGAAGATTTTTATCGGGCGGCTCATCAAAAAATTTTCCGGACGATGTTGCAATTATCCGATCGCGGTGAGCCGGTTGATTTAGTGACAGTCACATCAGAGCTAGCAGATGCAAATGCGCTTGAGGAAGTGGGCGGTGTTTCATATTTAACAGAGCTTGCGAATGCTGTTCCAACAGCAGCAAACGTGCAATATTATGCGAAAATTGTTGAAGAGAAATCCATTTTGCGCCGTTTAATTCGCACGGCTACATCGATTGCCCAAGACGGCTATACGCGCGAAGATGAAGTAGAGGATGTATTAAATGAAGCTGAAAGAAAAATTTTAGAGGTCTCCCAACGAAAAAATACGACGGGATTTCAAAATATAAAAGATGTACTTGTTCAAGCATATGATAACATTGAAATGCTCCACAACCGAAAAGGCGAAATTACCGGTATTCCAACCGGCTTTATTGAGCTTGATCGTATGACAGCAGGATTTCAACGGAGCGACTTTATTATTGTCGCTGCTCGCCCGTCTGTCGGGAAAACGGCATTTGCATTAAATATTGCCCAAAATGTAGCGACGCGTACAGGGGAAAACGTGGCCATTTTCAGCTTGGAAATGGGGGCTCAACAACTCGTTATGCGTATGCTTTGTGCGGAGGGCAACATTAACGCTCAAAATTTACGGACGGGCAAATTGACACCGGAAGATTGGGGAAAGTTGACGATGGCAATGGGAAGCCTTTCGAATGCAGGTATTTTTATTGATGACACCCCGAACATTCGCGTCAGTGAAATTCGCGCCAAATGCCGTCGTTTAAAGCAAGAGCAGGGGCTTGGTATGGTACTCATCGACTATTTGCAACTTATTCAAGGAAGTGGACGAAATCGTGAAAATCGCCAACAGGAAGTATCGGAAATTTCCCGCTCGCTAAAAGCGCTAGCACGTGAATTAGACGTTCCTGTCATTGCCTTATCTCAGCTTTCTCGTAGTGTAGAGCAGCGTCAAGATAAGCGACCGATGATGTCGGATTTGCGTGAATCGGGAAGTATTGAACAAGATGCTGATATTGTCGCCTTTTTATACCGCGATGATTATTACGACAAAGAATCGGAGAATAAAAATATTATCGAAATTATTATCGCAAAACAACGGAACGGTCCTGTTGGCACGGTGCAGCTTGCTTTTGTGAAAGAATACAATAAGTTTGTCAACTTAGAGCGCCGCTTCGATGATGCAAATGTTCCACCTGTCGCTTAATTTATACGAATAAAAAATGTTGATATTGATATAAATGTTCGGTTTTTTATTGATTTTTGGCAGTTGATTTGGTACACTTACTTTGTTTGGAATTGATGAAGCGGAGGTGCTCGCTATGTCTTCAGTTGTTGTTGTCGGAACACAATGGGGCGATGAGGGAAAAGGAAAAATTACGGATTTTTTGTCACAACATGCGGAAGTCATTGCACGATATCAAGGTGGAAATAACGCCGGACATACAATTGTATTTAACGGTGAAAAGTATAAATTACATTTAATTCCTTCAGGCATTTTTTATAAAGATAAAATTTGCGTCATTGGAAACGGAATGGTTGTTGACCCGAAAGCTCTCGTGCAAGAATTAGCTTATTTACATGAGCGCGGAGTGAGTACGGAAAATTTACGCATTAGCAATCGTGCACACGTCATTTTGCCTTATCATTTGAAACTTGATGAAGTGGAAGAAGAACGAAAAGGGGCTAACAAAATTGGAACGACGAAAAAAGGAATTGGCCCGGCCTACATGGATAAGGCAGCCCGTGTTGGCATTCGCATTGCAGATTTACTCGATCGTGAAGTATTTGCGGAAAAATTAGCACGCAATTTAGCAGAGAAAAATATTCTTTTTGAAAAAGTATACGGTGTTGAAGGATTTAAATTAGAGCATATTCTCGATGAGTATTATGAGTATGGACAACAAATCGCAAAATATGTTTGCGATACATCTGTCGTATTAAACGATGCACTTGATGAAGGGCGCCGTGTTCTATTTGAAGGTGCACAAGGGGTTATGCTCGATATTGACCAAGGAACATATCCGTTTGTTACGTCATCAAACCCGGTTGCTGGTGGGGTGACAATTGGCGCTGGTGTTGGTCCGACAAAGATAAAACACGTTGTTGGTGTCGCGAAAGCATATACAACACGTGTAGGCGATGGTCCATTTCCAACCGAGTTGAACAATGAAATTGGTGATCGCATTCGTGAAGTAGGTCGTGAGTATGGGACAACGACAGGACGCCCACGCCGCGTTGGTTGGTTCGATAGCGTTGTTGTTCGGCATGCGCGTCGAGTAAGTGGCATTACAGATTTATCATTAAATTCGATCGACGTATTAACAGGTATTGAAACATTAAAAATTTGCGTTGCTTATCGCTACAAAGGGCAAATCATCGAAGAGTTTCCGGCTAGCTTAAAAGTATTAGCAGAATGTGAACCTGTGTACGAAGAACTGCCAGGATGGACAGAGGATATTACTGGCGTCAAAAGCTTAGATGAACTACCAGCTAATGCGCGCCATTATGTTGAGCGCATCTCGCAATTAACAGGCATTCCGCTTTCCATTTTCTCTGTCGGCCCGGATCGTTCTCAAACGAATGTTGTTCGCAATGTGTATGCATAACTAAAAAAACGTCGATGGACAATTCATCGACGTTTTTTTATTAAAAACTATTGCTTTATGACTATTTTTATAATAAAATAATTTATGTCTTTTGAGATGCGGTTCCGTGGTGTAGGGGTTAACATGCCTGCCTGTCACGCAGGAGATCGCGGGTTCGAATCCCGTCGGAACCGCCATTTTTTATTTGCATAGGTGTACCGCTCGACCAGCATCTTGAGTAAGCAAACGGAGAGCGGGACGAAGGACGTTGTTTTAAGCGGAATAGTATGGTGGAGAAAGTCGTTTATATGGCTCGGTAGCTCAGTCGGTAGAGCAAAGGACTGAAAATCCTTGTGTCGGCGGTTCGATTCCGTCCCGAGCCACTTGGAAGCATAGATACATATATGTGTCTATGCTTTTTTATTTTATAATGATGACATGATACACTATAAGTAAATATTCCTTTTGGGGGAGTGAATACAGATGGAGAAAAAAATTTTAGTTGTAGACGATGAAAAACCAATTGCTGATATTTTGCAATTTAATTTAAAAAAAGAAGGATATGACGTATATTGTGCATATGATGGTGTCGAAGCGTTGCAAAAAGTAGAAGACGTACAACCAGACTTAATTTTATTGGATATTATGCTACCACAGAAAGATGGAATGGAAGTATGTAGAGAAATTCGAAAAAAATACGATATGCCCATTATTATGTTGACAGCAAAAGATTCTGAAATCGATAAAGTGCTCGGGTTAGAGCTTGGCGCTGACGATTATGTAACGAAGCCATTCAGCACACGTGAGCTATTGGCGCGCGTGAAGGCGAATTTACGACGTCATCAACAAAAACAAGAACAAGATCCAAAAGAAATGAGCGAAATCAAAATCGGTTCGCTTACCATTCATCCGGACGCCTATACTGTATCCAAACGAGGAGAACAAATTGAATTAACTCATCGCGAATTTGAACTGCTTCATTACTTGGCGAAACATATCGGTCAAGTCATGACGAGAGAACATTTATTGCAAACAGTATGGGGGTACGATTACTTTGGCGATGTGCGCACCGTTGATGTAACCGTCAGACGTTTGCGTGAAAAAATTGAAGACAATCCTTCGCACCCAACATGGATTGTTACAAGACGCGGGGTAGGGTATTATTTACGAAATCCGGAACAGGAGTAACAGCATGAAAAAAGTAAGTATATTTCAATCGATTCACGTCAAATTTGCCCTAATTTACATTTTGCTTATTTTAATTGCTATGCAAATTATCGGAGCTTATTTCGTTCGCCAGCTGGAAGCTCAGCTTGTTGAAAACTTCAAAAACTCATTAAATGAACGGGTTATTTTACTTGCCTATAACATTGAACAAGAAATGAATAAAGAACGAGATAAAAAAAGTCCTACACTCGAAGAGGAAATTCGTTCGATTTTACAAGATTTCGTCTCACAAGATATTTCTGAAGTACGGGTCATTGATAATAAAAGTAAAGTATTAGGCACATCGAATCCATACAATCAAAATATCGTTGGGAAACGAACAACAGACTTGCTTATTAAACGAACGCTAGTGGCAGGGGAAATGGCAGAAAAAATGCTTGTCGATCCGAAAACGGGACATCGGATGTACATTTCCTCTACACCTATTAAAGTAAAAAATGAAATTAAGGGCGCGATTTATGTCATCGCGTCAATGGAAAATGTTTTCGCACAAATGAGGCAAATTAACAACATTTTAGCGACAGGAACAGGGATTGCTTTAGTCATTACGGCATTGTTAGGCATCTTGTTAGCGCAGACAATTACACGTCCTATTTCAGATATGCGTAAACAGGCGTTAGCGATGGCGAAAGGTAACTTTTCACGAAAAGTAAAAGTGTACGGATATGACGAAATTGGACAACTTGCTCTCAGCTTTAATAACTTAACGAAAAAGTTACAAGAAGCGCAAGCAACGACAGAAGGTGAACGACGTAAATTAGAGTCTGTTTTGACACATATGACAGATGGTGTCATTGCGACTGATCGGAAAGGGAGAATTATTTTAATTAACGATGCAGCGCTAAACATTTTGAATGTTTCACGTGAAACAGTCATTTCTGCTCCGATTGTGACGATATTAGGTTTGGATGAACAATATACGTTTGAAACGTTGATTGAAGAGCGGGAAACGTTAATTTTAGACTTTAGCACAGAAGAAGAAATGTATATTTTACGTGCCTCTTTATCTGTCATTCAAAAAGAAAAAGGGTTTGTAAATGGGCTCATCGTCGTGCTACATGATATTACGGAGCACGAAAAAATTGATCGCGACCGTAGGGAGTTTGTTGCAAATGTTTCGCATGAATTGCGCACGCCATTAACAACGATGCGCAGTTATTTAGAGGCGCTTGCTGACGGCGCTTGGCGCGATGAAGAAATTGCCCCACGATTTATTGAAGTGACCCAAAACGAGACGGAACGAATGATTCGCCTTGTGAATGATTTATTACAACTTTCTAAGCTCGACAGCAAAGACTATAAATTGAAAAAAACACGTGTGCATTTCATTCCTTACTTCCATAAGGTAATTGACCGATTTGAATTAACGAAAAAAGAGAACGTTTCATTTGTTCGTAACTTTCCAGATGAAAAAATTATTGTTCATATGGATGAAGATAAAATTACCCAAGTGCTTGATAATATTATTTCGAATGCCCTTAAATACTCGCCACAAGGTGGCACAATTACGTTCCGCGTTGAAAAACTAGAAAACGACATTCAAGTAAGCGTGAAAGATGAAGGAGTAGGTATTCCGAAAGCAGACTTATCAAAAATTTTCGAGCGCTTTTATCGTGTTGATAAGGCGCGTTCACGTAAGCTCGGTGGCACAGGATTAGGTTTGGCTATCGCAAAAGAAGTTGTCGTGGCGCACGGTGGGCGTATTTGGGCAGAAAGTCAAGAGCGAAAAGGGACAACGATTTACTTTACTTTGCCGATTGAACAACAGAAAAAAGGATGAAAGCGATGAAATACGAAACGATCAAGTCGATTGTATTGACGATTCTTGTATGTACGAGCGTTTTTTTAACTTGGAGTTTATGGACGTATCAGCCAAAATATGACTTCATTGAAAACGCAAAGTACATTCAAAACGTTCCTGTCAGCAACGTCGCTGTTGATTATGGCACAGTTATTCAGCCGCGTTATGTTTTTATTCATAAAGGTACACAACATTATGGAATGACGCAGCACTCGGATATTTATAAGTTGATGAAGGAAATGAAAAATTGGACATTTGATCACTTTGAAAATATATCAGGATCTATAGGAAGAGAACAGTTTCTCTCTTTTATACATGGGAAAGGGAAAATAGAGATCATTTATCCAGATGATATACCGATTGAAATATACCGAACTATTTTCCAAATTGAAGATCAAGACGTGGAAAAGGTGCGTTTTGATCGTGTCGTCATTCCAATGAATGAAAATGAAGAAGAGATAAACGTGTATTTCGTTTCTGCAAATGAAAAACGAATATATAAAGCAGTCGTTCAAAATGCATCCATCGAACACGTAAAACAAACGTATTATGATCGTGCAGATCGCTATACGCCTTTTTTATCGTATGACATTAGTGAAACAAAATCTTTATTTTTACCTGCTCGTCCGCTCGTGTTGAACCGATTGCAGTACTATATGGATGAATTAAGTACAGATCGTTTTAAAGATGCCTTGTTTACAGATCCAAGCTTTGTCAAAAAAGATGTACTTGCTTTTGGAGAGGAATATACAGACGGATCGCGTTTAATGGATGTCGATTTATCTAAAAAGTTATTGCTGTATGTCAATCCTGCGGCTCGCGGTGAGGTAAAAACGTCAGATCCAACCATTTTGCAAAAGAGCATTGATTTTGTGAACGATCACGGTGGATGGACAGATACGTATTATTTTGACCGATTCGATGAAGAAGATAGAAAAGTGACGTTTCGTTTGTTTGCCAATGGGCACCCTGTATTTAATCGTTACGGAATGGCGGAAATCATACAAATATGGGGAGAAAATGAGATTATGAATTACCAAAGGCCGCTATTTACATTGGCAATTCCTGACCGCGTTAGCTTGCCCATTACACTTTCGTCCGGGTATGAAGTCGTTGATCAATTAAAAAAGCAAAAAAATGTTCAGCATGAGTTTATCGATGACATTACAATCGGTTACGAACTCGTTCGCGATACAGAACGGGAAAATATCGTTATGCTAGAACCGGCTTGGTACTGTTTATACAACGGCACATGGCGAAAAATCGTGATGACGACAGATGAACGAAGAGGGGATATCATTGGATTGGAGTAAAACGAAAACTATTTTTATTATTACGTTCCTCATTCTTGATATATTTTTAGGCTATCAATTTATTCAGAAAAAAAATAGCAGTCAGCTCGATGTCATTTTAGAAGCGACGATTGAGGAGCAACTTGAAGCCGATGGTATTACATATGTCGATTTACCAAAAGAAATAACAAAGGCGACATATGTGAGTGGGAAAAGTAAAACATTTACGGAAGAAGAGATAAGGAGATTGCCTAATCAACAAGTTGAAACCGCAAATGAAACGGTGCTACAAGCCCATTTTATTAAACCGATTCTCCTACAAGACCCAAAAGATGGCTATCGGTTAACGGAATTTTTAAAGCAAAATATAATTGCCGGCGATCAATATACGTTTTGGAAGTACGACGAAGATTTACAAGCAATGATCTACTTTCAACAATATGATGGGAAGACGATTTATAAAAATGTAAGTAGCATGCTAATTATTTACGTGAACGACCAAAATGAAATGGTCGGTTATGAACAAACATTGCTCATTGATCTAGAAAAGGATGAGAAAAAACAAGAGATTTTACCGGCCATTAAAGCGTTAGAGACGCTGTACAAACGAAATTACTTAAAGCCTGGGGATCGAGTGACGAAAATCGACCTTGGTTACTATGCGCTCGTTCAATTTACTGCTTCACAAGTATTAACGCCGACGTGGCGTGTTGTTGTGAACGGGAAAACGGATTATTATGTAAATGCATTTGAAGGACAAGTCATTAGTGACGAAAATAAAGTGTTGGAGTGAATGAGATGAGGTTTAGCGTCCTAGCAAGTGGCAGTACCGGAAACGCTTTTTACGTGGAAACGGAACGCGAACGATTGCTCGTTGATGCAGGGTTAAGCGGCAAACAGTTAGAACAATTGTTTGCTCATATTCATCGCAATATTCAAGATGTAACCGGTGTTTTAGTGACACATGAACATAGCGATCATATTAAAGGACTAGGGGTCATTGCTCGCAAATATCGCCTCCCGATTTACGCGAATGAAAAAACGTGGAAAGCAATGGACGGATTGATTGGCGACATCCCTATTGAACAAAAATTTATTTTTCCTACTGGTACAGTTCGTACGTTTGGCGATATGGATGTGGAGTCGTTTGGCGTGTCGCACGATGCGGCTGAGCCGATGTTTTACGTGTTTCATTATGGCGGAAAGAAACTAGTGTTGATTACAGATACAGGATATGTGAGCGATCGGATGAAAGGTGTCATTCGCCATGCCGATGTATTTGTGTTTGAAAGCAACCACGACGTGGATATGTTACGGATGGGAAAATATCCGTGGCATATTAAACGTCGCATTTTAAGCGATGTAGGACATGTGTCAAATGAAGATGCTGGCTTTGCCTTAGCGGATGTCATTGGCGATCAAACAAAGCGCATTTATTTGGCCCACTTAAGCCAAGATAACAATATGAAAGAATTAGCGCGCATGACAGTTGCTCAGACGCTTGAAAGAAAAGGGGTGATCGTAGGAGAATCATTTCAACTTTATGATACGGATCCGGCTCGCCCAACGGAGCTTATTTCTGTATAAATTTCACCGTTTTTTCACCAATATACTGTATGTATATCATTAGATTAGATAGTTAGGAAAAAAGAGTATTATAATGGAAAAGGGAGCAACATGTTATAAAGAAAGGACGGGTGAAAGATGGGGTATTATGATGATCATTATGAACATATTCGTCAAAAACAAAAAGGAAATCGTAGAGGAACGTTTTTAGCAGGATTAGTCGGCGCTGTTTTAGGGGGAATGCTTGTCATCGTGGCTATTCCTTCATTAGTGAAATGGGACGTGCTTCCTTATCATGTCGAACAAACGGAAGAAAAACAGAAAACGGTGACGGAGCAGCCAACAACCGAAAAAACTATAGCGGTAAATGTTGAGACGCAAGTGACGAAAGCAGTTAATAAAGTGTCTGATGCAGTGGTAGGGATCGTAAACATTCAAGAAGCAAGTTTTTGGTCGGAAGGCGGCGAAGCAGGAACAGGATCAGGTGTCGTTTACAAAAAAGAAGGGAATAAAGCATATATTGTGACGAATCACCACGTTGTTGAAGGTGCTAGTCGCATTGAAGTGAGTTTAAGCGATGGAACAAAAGTGCCAGCACGTTTGCTTGGCAGCGATATATGGACGGATTTAGCTGTATTGGAGATTGATGCGAAACACGTAACCAACATAGCTGAATTTGGTAACTCGGATGTCGTGAAGGTTGGTGAACCAGTTATTGCAGTTGGGAACCCGCTTGGTTTACAATTTGCAGGTTCAGTGACGCAAGGAATTATTTCTGGGGTAAACCGTACGATTCCGATCGATATTGATCGCGATGGCATTCCAGATTGGCATGCCGAAGTATTACAAACAGATGCTGCTATCAACCCGGGCAACAGCGGAGGGGCGCTTGTTAACATTGAAGGTCAAGTGATCGGAATTAACTCCATGAAAATTGCCCAAGAAGCGGTTGAAGGGATCGGATTATCGATTCCAATCAATTACGCCAAGCCTATTATTGCTGACTTAGAAAAATTCGGACAAGTTCGTCGTCCGTACATGGGAGTGGAACTTCGCTCATTAAGTGACATCCCGGCATACCATTGGCAACAGACGCTTCACTTGCCAGCTAACGTGAAAGAAGGCGTCGCTATTTTGCAAGTTGTACCAGGATCACCAGCAGCGCAAGCTGGATTGCGTGAATTCGATGTGATCGTAGAGTTAGATGACGAAAACATTCCAGATGTGATCGCTTTAAGAAAACATTTATACAATCGCAAGCAAATCGGTGATACGATGAAAGTCACATTTTATCGCGATGGTAAAAAACAAACGGTTACGCTAAAACTAGCAAAACAATCGTTATAAAGAAACGGCAGGGAGATCCCTGTCGTTTCACTCTTCAATAAGGAGGGGTGAATGTGTGGAAATGTTGTGCACAACATGTTGAGCTTGCGATTGATATGTATGTAGATGAAAAACAACGAGCACCAGAAATATTAACAATTTCTGTGGATAAAAAAGAGGAAATATGTGATTTTTGTGAACAAAAAGCAATATATGTAGTAGGGAACTAATGTTTTTACACAATATGTGGATTGTACTTGTGGATATGTGGATAAACCTTGTGGATATCATGTTTGTAAAGTGGGGATCACTTGTGAATATATACATCATTGCTGTGGGTAAGTTGAAAGAAAAATATTTAAAGCAAGGGATAGAAGAGTATGTGAAGCGACTATCGTCATACGCGAAAATAGACATCATCGAAGTAGCTGATGAGAAAGCGCCAGAACAGCTGAGTGAGCAACAAATGCAACTCGTGAAAAGAAAGGAAGGTGAGCGCATTTTAACAAAAATAACAGAAGACATGTATGTGATCGCCTTAGCGATTGATGGAAAAATGATGTCTTCGGAACAATTTGCCCAAACGCTCGATCGATTGGCGACATACGGAAACAGTAAAATTGCCTTTGTAATCGGCGGTTCGCTCGGCTTAAGCGATGACGTCATGAAACGAGCAAACGAATCGCTTTCATTTTCCAAAATGACGTTCCCACATCAGCTTATGCGCCTCATTTTAACGGAGCAAATTTATCGCGCCTTCCGCATTAATCGCGGGGAACCGTATCATAAGTAGAGGCAAAAATTTTTGGAGATATGGAGGAAGATAGTTCTCATTCATATTATCTGTGGATAAATCATGTTCTGTTTCTTGATTGTTGTACAGATGGTGGATAAGTATAAATGATTTTGATTTGTGTATATCGCGAAAATCAAATTCTAATTCTACCTTGTCAACAATTCGTTTCCTATCTGACAGGGGGACAAGAGTAATCTTCTTAATTAATAGGTGTAGAAGATGCTTTTTCTGTTCCCTTGTCGCTACTTTATAAACGTCAACAAATTTTGCAAGCAGCTCTCTGACTGGTTCAGGAGAAATTTTTTTTGTTTCCGCTTGCTGTAGCCCATTCTGCATTTCATATATTTTTTGTTCGATAGCTGCTTTCTCCTTTGCGATAATATCAAGCCGTTCCTGTAGCATAGAAATAGGGAAAAGGTTCTTTTCAAATGCATTAAAGTATTTTTCTTGTAGTTCTGTCAATTCTTGAAGCATGCCATTTAGTTTATCTAACTCATAAAGCAATGTATCTTGATTTTCTTCGGCCGTTCGATTAATGCTGAGAATTTTTTGATTGAAAAGGTCGTTGTTTTGTAAAAATTGTTCTATCAGTTGAAACACAATCTCCTCGGCTTCATTTGCTTTGATGGAGTTGGCTTTGCAAGCAACAGAGCCTTTGTTATGAAAAGAGCCGCAGACATAGTAACGATGGCGTCTTTTTGTGCCATCTTTACGGGTATAAGTCGTAATACTTGGCACCATCCCTTGTCCACAGGAAGGGCATTTTAATAATCCGCTCAATAAGAAAGGTTCGTGCGATTGACGCTGTTTAAATGATTTACTTTTTCTTCTCTCTTGAACAACATCCCATAGGGCAGTGTTTATAATTGGCTCATGGCAACCATCAGCAATTATAGGATTGGGGTTTGTCCCTTTCTTCTTTTTTCGTCCCAATTTTCAACCTTAAGCCAGGATATCTTGCCAACGTACAAAGGATTATCAAGGATTGTGGCAATGGTATTTATAGAAAAATGTTTTCCTCTTTTTGTACGATAGCCTAACTTCCTGAATCCGTGATGGATTGACATCGACTTTGACTTTTTTGCTGGTTTTATGGATGCGTGATCCACCATTCCCTTTTTATGTTTAAAACAGATGTCATCTTCACTCTCAGAAATGAAATAAATATCTTTTTTAGGTATATAAACCAAAGAAAAAACAAAAAAGGACAGAGGGTTAGGATGAGTACAGAATTACGAACAATTGTTCGTTATACTCCTTCTCTCCATTTTATGTAAATGTTCAGAAGGGGCTCGCTATAGCCACTCCTTCGCGTCAACTTCATCCATAGCTGCCGCGATCGGCGAACGAGTCGTCCTGCCATCGTGATCACCGTCTGAATGATCGTCTTGATGCGGCGGCGTTTCACTTTATGATGTAATGGATGTCTCGGATCGCTTAATAGATCTTGTCCAATCAGACGAAGAAGGTTGTACACGAATGCTCCCATGACTAACACGAGCGCATTCGTTTTCATCTTCCCTGATGGAAGTCGCTCTAAATCTAAGTCGCTTTTCAGTTCGCTATGAAACTGTTCGCATGTCGCATGATCGTGATACAATGCGAGCACATCACTCATTCGAACATGCTCGTATCCTTCGAGGCGCACCCAGTAGCTTTCGACTTCGTAATTAGGAACGAGCATCAGCTGTCCATTTCGTTCCATCGTTCGTTCCGTCACTTGGGTGACTTGAACGTACGTATACGTGTGTCCATCGATTGCTGCGGTCTGTGGAAGGCATAACTCATACGTTTGTACTCCTTCGGTTTGTCCATCATCGATGCGTCTGCCCTTTTGCGAAGCGATCTGGAACCAAAGCGCTTTCGATTCTCGGCGTAAGTTTCGCTTGATGACAAAGTCCACGTATGCACATTCGCTTCCGCATCGTTTCCTGCATCCATGCGGACAAGCAGACGAGACGAGGTCAGCGGACGAGCTCGACGGATGGCGGTAGTTAAAAACGAAGGCATGTTGTCTTGTACATGTTGTTTCCCTGGACGCAGCTCGGCATGAACGATATACCCTTCCTTCCCTGCGTACGCAAACAACGGTGTAAAACCGTCAAATCCTTTATACGTTCGACTCACTCCTTCTTTCTTCGTATCGGAGTTGTCAAATGGGGAAGCATCTATATCAAGGGGAAGCCATGTCGTTTTCCCTTTCGCCCAACAAGGGGACAAGGTAGCGTGTTGTCGAACCAACAGACGCATCGATTCCTCCCAAATGATGGTTTCGGTCATCGGAAGACAAGCGAGCTGATCGAGACGCTGTCGCAACGTTGGGGAGGAAGGTACGTGCCGAATGCCCATTGATGTCGAAAAGATATCGTCCTGACGATACGCTTCGATATGATCAAAATCCGTTTTTCCTGTGGCAAGCAAGCCGATCATCGAGCGAATGACGTCGCTATGGGAAATGTGCACATCTCGACGAACCGTTGGGAGCCGAAGGGCGTTTACTCGTTTATCCAGCTTCGTTTGGTGCAGTAAGTAGCCCACGAGAGCAAGCCCAGCACTTGGAGTAATCGCTTCATCTGTCAATACAAACCGAATCGGGAAATCTTTCATCGCATTCACCTACTTGATGAAGAGTCGTCAACGTCGTTTTCCCTTATCGTATCAACGGTTTGCATCCATTGTAAAGATGTTTTGTCACGGATTCAGGTAACTTATTTAGATGGTTTGCAATGGCTCTTAAGCCTTTGCCATTCGCGTATTCCCGAAAGATAAGACGGACAATTTCTGCTTCTTTTTCGTTTACGATTAGCTTCTTTTCTACAGAGTCATAGCCAAGGACGAGTCCGCCATTCCAGCCGCCCTCCACGGCTTTTTGCTTCATTCCCAATTTGACGTTTTCACTTAATGTGTTGCGTTCCATTTCCGCAATGCCTGCCATAATCTGAAGAACAAGCTTCCCTATAGGAGTTGATGTATCAAAGTGTTCAGAGTAAGAAATAAATTGAACATTATGCTCCTCAAATTTTCTTAATAGAAGCAAGGTGTCATAAAGACTTCTTGAAAGGCGAGAGATTTTCCATACCAGCACGGCATCAAATTGTTTTCGACTTAAGTCGGTGAGTAAACGTTGCAACTGTGGTCGTTTTTCGATTGATTTTCCGCTGATTCCTTCATCTACATATTCGTTTACAATTTCCCATCCATGTAGTTGTGCATATTGCCGCAAAGTATTGAGTTGCGCAGATATGCTAAAACCTTCGACTGCCTGTTCTTCAGTCGAAACTCTGCAATAAAGACAAACCTTTTTAATTTCCTTCAATTGTTGACAAACCTCCTTTTCATCCATCATCATAAGATGAAAAAGCAAAAAAGGAAAGGGGGTCCCTTTCCTTTTAGGTCAAGCTGTGACAAGATTGGTTAGGTCATTAACGTTAAAATAGTATTCAATTTTTTTAATTTTTCTGCCTTTTGCATTCTTTGATGGATACACTTGTATCTCTTTTATAAGCGTCCTTAAAAGTTCCTTCTTTTGGGTATCATCAAGTTGATTAAAGAAGGATTCAAAGTTATTAAGAATATTTTTGACGACAAGAGCTATATTTAAATTGGTTTTATAATTAATATCGTCTTCTAATGATGATGTATAAAATTTTGTGTAAAGCATTTTACTAGACCAAAAGAAAAAAGGTAGGGTATTCTCTGATTTGGACAAAAACACATTCCAGAGAAAGGAGAACCCTACCTATGTCTAAAAGTATACCGAATGTAGACTGGGCAAATCAACTGGAAAGTGTGATTCGTCAGTTTGTAAAGGAAAAATTAGAACTGATCATGCGGGAAGAAATGAAAAATTTCCTCGAAATCGAACAGGCCGGAACATCGAATATGAGAAACGGCTACTATCAACGAAATCTAGATACGCAATATGGCCGAATTGAAGGCCTTTTGGTCCCAAGAGATCGAAATGGGGAATTTCAAACGCAGCTGTTTGCCCCTTACCAACGTCATACTGGTTGGCTCGAGGAAGCCGTCATCAAAATGTATCAAAGTGGCATGAGTACGAGGGAATTTGGCAAGTTTATCGAACGAATTTTAGGAAATGCCTATTCTCCAACGACAATCAGTCGTATTACCGATGTCGTGAAGGAAGACATCGAGAAATGGCACAATCGTCCTCTACATCAGCGTTATTCGGTTTTATATTTGGATGGTTTATACGTAAAACTTCGTCGCGAAACCGTGGAGAAAGAAGTCATTTATGTGGTGTTAGGGGTGAACGAAGAAGGATATCGCGAAATTCTTGATTTCTTTGTGGGAGGACAAGAAAGTGGCTATGTATGGCAAGAAATTCTTCAAAACCTCTACCAAAGAGGCGTCAAGGAAGTGCTTCTGGGCGTATTCGATGGTCTTCCGGGGCTGGAGGAAGCTTTTCGCTCGGTTTATCCGAAAGCCGATGTGCAGCGTTGTGTCGTTCACAAAGTACGTAATACCTTACATCGTGTTCGGAAAAAAGATCAATTTGAAGTGGCAGAGGATCTCAAACTGATTTATCGCGCACCGAATAAGGAGATAGCGTTACAGATGTTTCAACAGTTTGAGTCGAAATGGTCCAGCAAGTACCCGAGAGAAGTTCAATCTTGGGCCAATGAGTTGGATGTCCTCCTTACATTTATGGATTATCCAAGCAGTATTCGAAGTGTGATTTACACGACGAATGCCATCGAACGAACGATCAAGGAGATTCGGAAACGCCTAAAGCCGATGAACAGTTTGAGCAGTTTAGAAGCCGCTGAAAAAGTCGTGTATTTGACCATTCAAGATTTTAATGAGAAATGGGCAGGGCGAAAGTTACGAGGATTTGCCGAAGCGCATGAAGCCCTTCAACGAATGTTTGAAGAACGTTATTGTTAACCAAATATTGTAAATAAACAAAATAAGGGGATTCTCCCTTTCCACACAAGAGACTGAATATTCAGTCTCTTGTGTGGAGGAAATATCCCCCTCTATTCTAAATCCATTTCAGAGATACCCTACCCCATTTACATTACACAAAATTCTTGACGGTACCCCCCAAACACCCAAAATAAGGTATTGCAATAAAATATTGCAAACCTCTACTTTTATTTTATAAAAAATTATTATATTGTCAATATTATATTAAATTTTTAATAATTGAAAATTTCTGTTTATAAGTTATAATAAGTATAGAATAGAAATTTATTCTATCATTTAGCTTGAAAATACCGTTAAAATCATTCATTCAATCCTATTCACTATATCTTCTAGTTCGTGACGACATTACTAAGGATTGAACTGTTACTTCAAATAACCGTGTTCTCAGTAAATTTGTTCTATGAAAGAGTATCATTTTTCACTGTTGTTCAAACTTTAAATTAGAGTGATAACATAATTGTCATTCGCTGCAAAGCATATACTGTTCTTGCGCGACAAACATGTTCAATAAATTAAAATAAATTAAAATAAATTATTTTAACTTAATTTAATATATTTACTGAGGAGGAATATACATGAACTTTACTTTCTTAGAAATTGATCATGTTCAAGTTGCTGCTCCTAAAGGTTGTGAAGAAAAAGCACGTGAGTTTTACGGAAAAATTTTAGGAATGAAAGAGATCCCAAAACCTGAGAACTTACAAAAGCGAGGTGGAGTATGGTTTCAATGTGGGAGTCATCAGCTACATATTGGTGTACAAGATGATTTTCAACCTGCTAAAAAAGCACACCCAGCCTTTCATGTAAAAAATCTTGCTGTATTGCGTGACCACTTAATTGAGAAGGGGATTGCAGTAAAGGAAGATGAACCGCTAGAAGGAGCAAATCGTTTTTATGCCAATGATCCTTTTGGCAACAGACTCGAATTTTTAGAGTGGATTAAATAATAACTGTACTTGAGCAAATTAAGCACCACGTCGCTAATGATAGGATATACAAAACTTCCTAATAACGAAATAAGAAACAAAGAAAATGAAATAATAACCATTTTATTACTTTTCAATTCTCTTCGCTTATTACAATAAAAAGCTCCTAAGCATATAGAACTTAGGAGCTTCCTGCATTTTTATACAATTCCTCCATAACGATATCTTCCAAGGACCTCGCTGTTAAAGACTATACGATATGCTCCCTCTTCGTCACCTAGCTTCTTTGCTAGGTCAGTAGCCATTCTTTTAATAAGAAGGTCATTTTGTGCGAGTTTTTTCATTTTGATGGTGTTGCAAAACTAGAGTAAAAACTCGAAGTTATGCATAAGGATACAACATAACACATGCAGTAAATATCGATGAAATCCATACCATCGAGGCTGTTCCACCCCGTCACTTTTTAACTCATTAAATACCCGTTCAATCTCGCGGCGAAGCCCAAACAGCCATTGGCCAAATCTTGTTTTCAAAAAGACAGAAAGAACCCGACCATAGGCATCTTTCCGTTCCACACTATTGCGGCGGTTGATGGGGGAAAGAAATAAGATTCCTGCTTGTTCGGCAGTTTGTCGAACCTTTTCACTGTCGTATGCGGCATCGCCTAATACCAACTCAATATCCCACTGCTGTAAAGAAACCAGCAGCTCTGGCGCCACTGCCGCATCCTTCCGATTCGCTGTGGTCAATGTAAATTAGCACATTATTTCAGAATCCCTTTTTCAAATTATTTCAGGCGGATTCGGAAATAATGTGCAAAATTTTTGCGGATTGTTCCGGATTTTGCACATTCTTTCGGAACGTTTGCACGCTCTTTCAGATGAAGATTTCCAGCGCGCCTGATGGACCTATGGAAAAGAGAAAGCACAAAAGAGGCCGATTCGGCCCCTTTCGTGCTAATACCCCATTTCCTCTGCGGCCATGCGCACCATTTCTTCGTCAATGACGTCCTTTTTCAGCTGATACCCGTATAACAGGCACGTCGTGGCCAACGTGTTGATCACCCGAGGCCATCCCCGCGACTGCAGGGCAATCGCCTCTAACGCCGATGGGGTGAAGATCGGATGCTTCGCCCCGGCCTGTTTCATCCGATGCTTGATGTAGCCCGCCACCTCTTCCTTCTCCAGCGGCCCCATCCGGTATCGCATGATGATCCGCTGGTCGAGAGGGCGGTGCTGATTGAGCCGCAGCTTCCCCTGTAAATGGGGCAGCCCGGCCAAAATCAAGACAAATGGGTTGGTCGAATCCATCTCAAAGTTGAACAAGATCGCGATGTCCTGTAAAAATGCATCCTTCGCTAAATGCATCTCGTCCAAAATGAACACCGGCGTGATCCGCCGTTCATGATACAATCGCTCGATCGCCTGCTGGATTTGGCGGAAGAGGTCTACCTTGCGGTACTTCGGTTCCTCTCCTAATCCCAAGGCCAAACCACGGTAAAAATCCATCACGCCTCCGGTGGATAACGGAAAGTAGACGACATGATACAATGATGGATTCAATGATTCTTTCAGCGCCCGAAGGGCGAACGTCTTGCCCGCCCCCGGCTCTCCGATCAACAGCCCGATCCCCCGGGTTCGTTTCACGTACTCCAGCGCCCGCAACGCTTCCTGAAACGGCGCCCCTTTATACGCCTCGGACGGGTCTGTTTCTTTCGCAAACGGCTCCCGCGAAAGGAAGTAAAACGATTTATACACCGTGTTCTCCCTCCTTCGCCGGAATCGCCGCAAACGGGGACCGATGGCGTTTTACATAGGCGTTGTCCTCCAAACGAATCCGAACGGCCTCCGCCACCTTCCTTCCATCTTCGTACACATAGACGCCCCGTTCGTCATAGCGGAGTTCAATCGATTGCCCAATGAACCGGGGCGGCACTTCATACAGCTGCTTGTTCAAGGTGATCGTTCCATCGGCTTTGACCTTGCGGTGCTCCCGCTTCAGAAAAATCGCATCCAGCCAATCGCTATCTTCGATGAACGACACGAGATGCACTTGCGATTGAAACACCTCATGCGGCGTTTTTCCGTCCAGCGAGGCGTGCGGTTTTCGATGATACTCCTCTTCAAGCCACCTCCAAAAGCGCTCGTTCAGCTCTTCGAGCGACTTCGGGGGATCCAACTCCAGTAGCGGATAAAACCGCGTCTGTACGGTGCGGAAGAACCGTTCGATTTTCCCTTTGCTTTGCGGGTCATACGGCTGGGTGTGGATGAGCGTAATTCCCATCTCGGCGCACGCATACTGCAGCACCTCGGATCGATAAATTTTCCCGTTGTCCGAGTAAATGCGCTTCGGCTTCCCGCAACGAAGCACCGCTTCCTTCGTGACGATCCGCAGCCCGTCAAACTTCTCCGAAGGGAAAAACTGCGCGTACGGCACAAACCGCGAGCAGTCATCGATATAGGCGATCAAAAACGTTTTCTGGGCTTTCCCATTGACTCGAATCGTTGGTCCATGGGATAAGTCCCCTTGCCAAAGCTCATTGATCTGGTCATACGCAAAGCGCTTTCGCTCCGGCATGGGCAAGATTTCTTTCCCGACAAGGTTGTGTTTTTTCAACAATCGGTATATAGTAAAGTAAGAGGTATGATTTTCTGGGATTTCCCCCTGCTCGATCAGGTGTTCGTAGAACACCGTCACGGGCATGGTGGGATGTTCTTTTCTTAGGGCTAAAATATGATCCTCATCATCGGGCGACAGACGCCTTGAGTGGCCGCGGTCCGAACGGCGCTTCGGCTTTAAGGCGTCAAAGCCCCCTTTTTTGTATCGGGTGCACCAATCGAGGATCGTCTTGGCTGCGATTCGTTTGTCGCCCTGGTGGGGAACATGGTGCACTCGCTCGCTCACCTCTTTCAGATACGTCTTCGGTTCCACCTGCCCATTCACCAACGGAGCGATTAGCCCGTACCGAAACATGCCAGAGCGCCAAATCGGCACACAACCGCTGAAGCGACTGACAGGCGAGCGATCCGTCTCCCCAAGCACATAGCGTCAGAAAGGCTTCCGCTGTTAATGAACGCTGCCGCTGAATGAATCCGACTTTCCGTGCCAGACGGGTCAGTTCTTCAGAGGAGAAGAGTTGACGAATCGTTTTTATCCATGCCTTTATCTTTTTTGCCATCAAAAAACAATCCTTTCCAACGATGATTTTCGTTAGAAAGGATACCATGTTTTTGGCGCTGAAAAAAGATCAAATTCTTAACTTGATGGCTATGGGGATTCTCCCTTTCCATACAGGAGACTGAATATTCAGTCTCCTGTGTGGAGAAAATCAGTCCCCTATCAATTCAAATCCATTTCAGAGAAACCCTACCCCATTTACATTACACAAAATTCTTGACGGTACCAATGAAACGCTTAGTTAAAGCCAATAAAGTTAAAAAAGTTACATTAGATTGTTCTCAATTCTTTTTAGATAAGGAAACAATTTACGAAAAAAGCAGGGTTAGCAATAATGAGTTGCCTTATTTTGCTCCTATATTTGATGTGCCTCAACAATATATTGTTGTCGATGGGAATAAGCGGATTATGGCAAAACTAAAAAACGGGCAACGCACATTTACTGGCTATGCATTTACTCCACAGCAAGTGATAGAGTCTTTTTTCTTTGAGTTAGATGGTTGGTTTTACCGCTTGTTGGCGGAGATGAGTGTTTTTTCTAAAATGATTTTCTTTAAAATTCCCTATAGTGAGATTAAAAAACTCTCAATTATAAATTTCCAAAATAATTGAGATGAGGAGATTTTTCCCCTCATCTCTGTATATGCATTAGTAAAGACTATATTTTCAATTTTTATTGTGTTAATTTTTTGCCTCTTGCAATGTTTGTCAAGGCCGATTATTTTTTCCCCAAAATCGCCGGTTTAAAATTCCCCAGAAGGACCTCATTGATCCTTCTGTTTTTCTTCTTGGAGCCTCTTTTCCCGTAATCGATAGCTTTCCCCCTTTAGGTTGAAAATGATGGAATGATGCAGTAAT